>JAJRUX010000095.1 GCA_024277575.1 Gammaproteobacteria bacterium
CAAGCGCCGTGAAGAGGCATTGAAAAGCCAACTGGCGGCGGAGGAAGAGTTTCTCCTGGGTGAAGCACAGCGTAAAAATCAAGCGCTGATAGCCCGCTATATGTCACGGATTAGGTCGAAGGTGGAGAGCAAGTGGCTGGAGCCACCTACGGCCAAGCCGGGAATGTCTTGTACGGTAAGAATTCGCTTGTCGCCGAGCGGTGAAGTGTTGGTGGTGGTTACTATAGCAAGTAGTGGTGACAGTGTCTTTGACCGATCGGTAGAGGCGGCAGTGCAGAAAGCATCGCCTTTGCCACTACCCACTGATCCCGCTATATTGCCGGGGTTCCCGGAATTGAATTTTAACTTTAAGAAATAAAGTATGAACTATGAAGGCAATTAATTTACCGTCTATGTTAAAAATGATTTTGTTCTCATGGCTGCTGTTCGCTGCGGGTACTGCCCAAGCTGTGCTGACGATTGAAATCACCCAGGGCGTGAAAGGGGCGCTGCCAATTGCGATAGCCCCTTTTGGCTGGAGCGGACAGAGTGGAGCGCCTGAGGAGCTCGCAAAAATCGTAGCAGCGGACCTTACTCGCAGTGGCTATTTTGCGCCGTTGCCCGAGGCCGATTTGCCCAGCCGCCCGCACGATGCTGAAGCGGTACGTTTTCCTGATTGGCGTATGGTTCGGGTAGACAACTTGGTAATCGGCAAATTGGAACTGCTGGGGCCAGACAGTTATCAGGTCAAATTTCACCTGTTTGACGTGTATAAGGGGAAATCCTTGGCAGGTTACAGTTTTCGCACCAATCGGCGCGGTCTGCGCCGTGTAGCTCATCAGATCAGCGATATAATTTACGAGAAGCTGACCGGCAGGAAAGGTGTGTTCAGCACCAGTATTGCCTACGTTACAGCAATCCGAAAAGCAGAAAAAAACAGCTACGCCCTGTCAGTGGCAGATGCGGATGGCTACAATGAGCAGATTATCCTGGATGCGCCACAGCCACTGATGTCTCCGGCATGGTCTCCCGATGGAAAGCAGCTGGCCTACGTCAGTTTTGAGACCGGACGTTCAGCCATTTATATCCAGAATATAGAAACAGCCAAACGTACCCGTGTTGCCAGCTTCAAAGGTATCAACAGTGCTCCCGCGTGGTCACCCGATGGTCGGAAACTGGCATTTACTTCGTCAAAAAGTGGCAATGCTGATATTTATGTGCTGGATCTTGGCAGTCGGAAGCTGACCCGGATTACCTCCAGCCGGGCTATTGATACGGAGGCCGCTTGGTCACCGGATGGGAGTTCTATTGTTTTTACCTCCGATCGGGGGGGAAGTCCACAGATCTATCAGGTAACTGTTGGGTCGTCCGGTCCTACTGGAAAAGCTCGCCGTATTACCTATGAGGGTAGTTATAATGCCAGAGCCTCTTTTTCCGCAGATGGCAGCAAGCTGGTTATGGTGCATCGTTCAGGAGGGCGCTTCCAGATTGCTGTAATGGAACTGAAAGGGGGGCAGTTAACGATTGTTGCCGATACCCGCTTGGGTGAATCGCCCAGTTTTGCGCCGAATGGCGATATGGTGCTGTATGCCACTGAAGTTGGAAACAAGGGGGTTCTGGAAGCGGCATCTGTGGATTCACGAACCCATCAACGTCTGGGCTATGCCAGGGGGGATGTACGTGAACCAGCTTGGTCACCAATGCCATAGTTTTTACAGAAAGCAGTTCAGCCAGTTTTTTGAGATAGGAGTAATAACATGAAGAAGTTGTTCTATTTGGCCGCCATGGCGGTATTTTTTACGGGAGTGGTGGGGTGCAGCGCCACTGCTCCCGTAGATGAGAGCGCGCCCGCAGCCCCTGCGCAACGCTCAGGTGACCAAGCTGAAGGGCATGGGATGACACTGGATAGTGGGGCTCAGGGGGAGGTTGTGGATGAAGGCTCATTGTTATCCCGCACCACCATCTATTTTAGCTTGGACAGCAGTGAGATCGCCCCGGATTTTCGTGAAGTGCTTCGTGCTCACGGTAACTATCTTGCGGCGCATCCTGAAGTCCGTATTACTATCGAGGGACACACCGATGAGCGTGGCTCTCGGGAATACAATCTTGCCCTGGGTGAGCGTCGTGCCTATGCTGTGCGGCAACTGCTGATGTTGCAGGGTGCTGCTGCAAATCAACTTGAAGTGATCAGCTTTGGAGAAGAGCGCCCCGCCGCTTTTGAACATGATGAAGCTGCCTGGCGTCTAAATCGACGTGCCCACTTGCGCTATCCGGGTCGTTGAGCATCAGGAGGTTAGTTGTGCATCGTAACCTGGTTTGTCTCATTTGCGCGATCCTGCTCCTGGGAGCGGGATCTGCACAAGCAGTCAGCAAACGTGAGCTCGAAGAGCGCATCATCAGGCTTGAGCGCCTGATTGAACAGCAGAGTGAAATGTTTCTGAGTATGCAGCGGTTACAGCAGGAGATGCGGGCCATACGTGGCGATCTGGAGGTACAAGAGCACACTCTGGGTACTATCAAGCATCGCCAGCAGGAAATCTACCGTGATCTTGATAATCGTATCGGCAAGCTGGAGAGTGCTGCTACCGATGCTTCAGCAGAGACCGTTCCGGGTTTGGACGATGGTTTGGAGCAGGATAGTCCTGCAGGTATGGAAGAGCAGCAGCTCTATCAGCAAGCTTTCGAACATTTGCGCAAGCTGGAATATCCTCAAGCAATCAGTGGGTTCAGCGGCTATCTGAAGATATATCCTGAAGGCCGTTATGCTGCCAAGGCCCAGTATTGGCTGGGGGAGATCCGCTATGTCCGTGGTGCTTACAAGCAGGCTGTTGCCGAGTACCGCAAGCTGATCGAACGCCATCCGGATAGTGCAAAAGTACCAGAGGCCATGCTCAAGATCGGACTCAGTTATCGTGAGCTGGGTAAGCCTGGAACGGCACGCAAACAGCTCTCGGCACTGGTTGCCCGTTACCCCGACAGCCCAGAGGCGGCCGAGGCCCGAAAATATCTGAAACAGTGACATCAATGGGATCATTGCGTGTCACAGAGATATTTTATTCTCTGCAGGGGGAGTCGCGTAGTGCCGGATTTCCAACTGCATTTATTCGTCTGACTGGCTGTCCGCTGCGTTGCGGGTACTGTGACACCCCCTATGCCTTTCGGGCGGGGGAAGAGATGTCTCTGAATGCCATCATCACCCGTGTTGCCGGTTTCAGTACAGACTATGTCACAGTAACGGGCGGTGAGCCGTTGGCACAGATGCATACTCTTGCGCTGTTGACTGGTCTCTGTGATGCCGGGTTCAGCGAGGTTTCACTGGAAACGGGTGGTGCTCTGGATATTTCCGGAGTGGATCAGCGCGTGACCAAGGTCATGGATCTTAAAACACCCGGATCAGGTGAGGTGGAGCGTAACCGTTACGAAAATATTCCATATCTGAGACGCAGGGATCAGATCAAATTTGTATTATGTAACCGGGCTGATTATGACTGGGCAAAGGAGTGTCTGGCTGAATATGCTCTTGTTTCCCGTTGCGAAGTGTTGTTTTCACCAGCGACCAATCTGCTGGGACCAACAGTTCTGGCAGACTGGATTCTCGAAGATCAGCTGGCAGTCCGTTTTCAGCTTCAGTTGCACAAGTTTCTGTGGGGCAATGAACCGGGAAGATAGACAGGGAGTGGTGAAACGAGGTGGTAGCTAAAAAAGCAGTTATTTTGTTATCTGGAGGACTGGATTCTGCAACGGTACTGGCTATTGCCAAGGCAGAAGGTTACCAGTGCCATGCTCTGAGTGTTGACTACGGGCAGCGTCACGGTGCTGAACTACTGGCGGCCAAAAGGGTTGCCGATGCCAGTGATGTGGTTGAGCATAAGCTGTTGCAACTAGATCTGCGCAGTATCGGTGGCTCGGCCCTTACTGATCGAGATATTGATGTCCCCGAACATCCTGCCACCGGGATTCCCGTAACCTATGTTCCTGCACGTAATACCATTTTTCTCACACTGGCGTTGGGGTGGGCAGAGGTTTTACGTGCGTGGGATATTTTCCTGGGTGCCAATGCAGTGGATTACTCGGGTTATCCCGATTGTCGACCGGAGTTTATTCAGGCATTTGAGCAACTTGCCAATCTCGGTACCCGGGCTGCGGTAGAGCAACAGGGGCGATTCAGGATCCGGACGCCTTTGATGCAGATGAGCAAAGCGGAGATCATCCATACAGGCACCAAACTGGGTGTGGACTACTCACTAACCGTGTCTTGCTATGCTGCTGATGAGGATGGGCTGGCCTGTGGTGTGTGTGATTCATGTCGCTTTCGAGCCGAGGGTTTTCATGAAGCGGGGGTGACTGATCCAACGCCGTATCGTTGTTGAACCCGAGTTACTCCTCCTTGCGCAGTTTTCTGCCGATCACCCACGCCATATTCCAGAGCAGGGAACCGACAGCGCCGATTACGGCGATACCCACCATGCTGAAACCTGCCAGTCCCACCGCATCGGATTCGAGCCAGAGCCCCAGATAGGCAATAGCGGAGCCGAGTACACCGGCAAGCAACGAGATGAGGCCAAGGCGGGTTGATGGATGGGGTTGTCCGGACTGTGGCATATCAAAGTCTCCTGGATCAGGCTGGACGCACCAGATTGCCGTCTGCCAGATTGCGGATTTCTGTGGGGTTTCTGTTTGGGCCAACCTTGCCGTGAACAATGCAGCCCAACTGGTGGTGGAAATAGCGGCGCACGGCCAGGGGGTTACGGGCAGGCGGATGGCCGGCGAGGTTGGCGCTGGTGGATACAACCGGGCCGCCGAACATCCGGCATAACGCTGCGGCAACGGGATGGGCGGTTACCCTGACGGCAAGAGTGTGGTGATCGCCCCTTAACCAGCGGGGTGTTTCCGGCCTGGCGGGAATCAGCCAGGTAACCGGGCCGGGCCAGCTCTGCTCCAGTTTTGATTGTTGTTCGGGTGATGGCTCGGCTACATAGCGTCGCAGTTGGGAAAAATCCGCCGCAATGAGGATTAACCCCTTGCTGACAGGGCGCTGCTTGAGCTCCAGCAGGTGCTGTACGGCGGCTTCGCTGCGCGGGTCGCAACCCAGGCCGTAGACCGCCTCGGTGGGATAGGCAATTACGCCGCCGCGATGCATGACGTGCGCCGCCATGCGGATGCGGAAAGGTGTGGGGTTCAGGGTCAACGGTTTCACCCTGTGCTTGCCATTTCCTCCGCTTCATAAGGCTCGGCAAAGCTGCACTCTTTTTGTGGACAGACCTTTTCCGTGCCCCGCCGTTTGGTGGTTTTGATGGTGAGTATGGGCCAGCCGCACTTGGGACAGGGCTCCTCAACCGGTTCATTCCAGATTGCGTAGGTGCAATCCGGGTATTTCGAGCAGGAGTAGAAAATCTTCCCGGAGCGGGACTTGCGCTTGAACAGCGTACCCTTGTTGCACTGGGGGCAGGGGACGCCGGTATCCTCCGGTTTCTCCAGTGGTTCGATATACTTGCATTTCGGGTAGCTGCTGCAGCCGATGAATTTGCCGTAACGGCCCTGCCGGATAATCAGTGGCGAGTCGCACTCGGGACAGCTGCGTCCCTCGACGACTTCCGGTTCATCGGGTTCTGCATCGCCGTTCAGATTGCGGGTGTAGTCACAATCCGGATAGGCGGTACAGCCGATAAAACGTCCCCGGCGGCCGAGGCGGATTGCCAGCGGCTTGCCGCATTTCGGGCAGGCCTCGTCCATCTCCTCCTGGGTGACATCCTTGCGGCTTACGCTGGTTTCCTTGTCCTTTACCAGTTCGATAAACGGTGTCCAGAACTCCCGCATCAGCGGGATCCAGTCGCGCTCGCCCCGGGAGACCTCGTCCAGTTCATCCTCCAGGTTGGCGGTGAAGTTGTAGTCCACATAACGGGTGAAGTGTTCGGTAAGGAACTTGTTGACCACCCGGCCCACATCGGTGGGAATGAACCGTTTCCGGTCCATCTCCACATATTCACGATTTTGCAGGGTGGAGATGATGCTGGCGTAGGTGGATGGCCGGCCAATGCCATACTCTTCCAGCGCCTTCACCAGACTGGCTTCCGAATATCTGGGCGGCGGTTCGGTAAAATGCTGCTCCGGACGGATGGCGAGCAGTTCGACCTCATCACCCTCTTTCAGTGGCGGCAGCAGGCGCTCCTTGTCTTCGCCTCCCTTGGTGTCGTCCTTGCCCTCCTGATAGACCGCCATAAAGCCGGGGTTTACGATGGTGGAGCCGGTAGCGCGGAACAGGTTGCCGGGATCTCCTGCTTTCATGTCCACGGCGACGGTGTTGATGGTTGCATGGATCATCTGGCAGGAGATAGTACGCTTCCAAATCAGGTTGTAGAGCTTGTACTGCTCCGCCGTGAGATGGCTTTTGATGGTGTCCGGCAGATGGCGGGCTGATGTGGGCCGGATCGCCTCGTGAGCCTCCTGGGCATTCTTGGCCTTGGTCTTGTAGACGCGGGGCTTGTCCGGCAGATTGTCGGTGCCATAGCGTTCACCAATCAGGGCGCGGATCTCCTCCAGCGCCTCCTGGGCCAGCGTTACCGAGTCGGTGCGCATGTAGGTGATGAGGCCAACGGTCTCGCCGCCAATATCGACCCCTTCATAAAGCTGTTGTGCGGTGCGCATGGTGCGTTGGGCGGTAAAGCCCAGTTTGCGGGAGGCTTCCTGCTGCAGGGTAGAGGTGGTAAACGGCGCGGCAGGGTTGCGTTTGCGCTGCTTCTTTTCAACCTGGGTTACCACCAGCTTGCCGTTGGCCGCCTGGTTGAGGGTTTGCTCGGCCTCTCTGGCCTGTTCGTCAGCAGTGATGCTGAACTGGCTGAGCTTTTCCCCTTTGTACCAGGTCAGCCTGGCGGGGAAGTTCTGTTTGCCGGCTGCTACGTCGGCCTCGATGGTCCAGTATTCACGGGACTGGAATTTCTCGATCTCCAGCTCCCGCTCCACTATCAGACGCAGTGCGGGGCTTTGCACGCGACCGGCGGAGAGACCGCGGCGGATCTTTTTCCATAGCAGAGGGGAGAGGTTGAAGCCCACCAGGTAGTCCAGTGCCCGGCGCGCCTGCTGGGCGTTGATCAGATCGGTGGACAGTTCACGCGGATGCTGGATGGCTTCGTTGATTGCGCGTTTGGTAATCTCATGGAAGACTACACGTCCCACCTGCTTGTCCTTGAGCAGTTTTTTCTTCTTGAGAAGCTCGTAAAGATGCCATGAAATAGCCTCGCCTTCGCGATCCGGGTCAGTGGCAAGGTAGAGGGAATCGGCCTTTTTGAGCGCCTTGGCAATTGCATCCACATGCCGGGCATTTTTATCGATAACCCGGTACTTCATGGCGAAGTCATTGGCTGGATCAACCGCTCCCTCCTTGGG
>JAJRUX010000096.1 GCA_024277575.1 Gammaproteobacteria bacterium
AGGATTTTTGGTCTCCTCCCTGTAGCTGTAACCCAACTCATCCAGGAAACGTAGAAACGCTCCCCGTTCGGGCGGAGGCACCTGAATTCCCACCAGGATGCGCCCAAAATCCGCACCATGATTGCGGTAGTGAAACAGGCTAATATTCCAGCTCTGCCCCATTCGGGTAAGAAAGCGCAACAGGGCTCCGGGGCGTTCGGGAAATTCAAAACGATACAACAGCTCATGATCCGCCTGTCTTGCATGCCCGCCGACCATATAACGCACATGCATCTTGGCCATTTCATTGTCGGTCATATCCACAACAGGATAGTCTGCAGCCTGCAAGCGAGTTATCAGGTCATCTTTTTCCGAATCACCGGACTGCATCTGAACACCCACAAATACATGCGCAGCATGGGGGTCGGAGTAGCGATAGTTAAACTCTGTTATCGCCCGCAGCCCGATAATACCGCAAAACTGCCGGAAGCTGCCGGGCCGCTCCGGAATGGTGACACCGATAAGCGCTTCCCGGCGTTCACCCAGTTCAGCCCGCTCCGCCACGTGGCGCAGACGATCAAAATTCATGTTGGCACCACTGAGTACCGCAACGATATTTCTGTCTCTGACTCCTTCCCGCTGCACATATTTTTTGACTCCGGCAACGGCTAGAGCTCCGGCTGGCTCGGCAATGGAACGGGTATCATCAAAGATATCCTTGATGGCTGCACAGATCTCATCCGTACTGACCAGAATCATCTCATCTACACACTGGCGCGCGATCCGGAACGGCTCCTCCCCCACCTGACGCACAGCCACACCATCGGCGAAAATGCCCACATGCTCAAGACAGACGCGCTCACCGTAAGCCAGAGCATGGTGCATTGAGGGGGCATCATCTGGCTCAACTCCAATTACCCGTATGTCGGGACGCAGGTTCTTCACGTAGGCCGCCATACCGGCAATCAATCCACCTCCACCAACAGGAACAAACAGCGCATGAAGCTCTCCGGAGTGCTGCCGCAGGATCTCCATCGCCACTGTGCCCTGTCCGGCAATCACCTCTCTGTCGTCATAGGGATGGATAAAGGTCATGCCCTGTTCACGGGCCAGCTTGATGGCGTGGCTGTACGCATCATCATAACTGCTCCCGTGCAGCACCACTTCCCCACCCATATTGCGTACTGAACTTACCTTGATATCCGGCGTGGTCTTGGGCATGACGATCAAACTGCGAATTCCCAGCTTGCGCGCTGATAACGCAACTCCCTGGGCATGGTTACCCGCAGAGGCAGCAATAACCCCCTTTGCCCGTTCACTCCCGGACAAGGCTGAGATCTTGTTGTAGGCGCCGCGAAGCTTGAAGGAAAAAACCTGTTGCAGATCTTCCCGCTTGAGCAAAATGCGGTTTTCAAACCGCCTGGACAAAGCAGGAGCATGCTCAAGGGGGGTCTCCCTTGCTACATCGTAGACCCGGGAGGTAAGAATGTCTTTGGTATATTGTTCCATTATCAGATTAAGTTAACAGTTCATGAGATGAATGTCAGCGTCCATCTGGTGATATACAATGAACAGGCTTATACTTCACGAATATTCCTGAATAATACAGCTGGAGTTTCCGATGAACCAGAATGAAATGAAAAAAGCAGTTGCCGAAGCCGCACTGGACTATGTCGAAGCCGGAACTATAATCGGTGTCGGAACCGGCTCCACCGCCAACCTCTTCATTGATGCTCTCGCTGACATCAAACATAAAATTGACGGCACCGTTGCCAGCTCGGTCGCCTCCGCCAAACGCCTCGAGAGCCACGGGATCGAAGTTTTTGAACTCAACATGGTAAACGAGATTTCGGTCTATATCGATGGGGCAGATGAGACCACCAAATATCTGCAGCTGATTAAAGGGGGCGGCGGCGCCCTGACGCGCGAAAAGATTGTCGCTGCGGCAAGCCGGAAATTCGTCTGCATCGCGGACGAGAGCAAACTGGTGGACATCCTGGGTGCCTTCCCACTGCCTATTGAGGTCATCCCCATGGCGCGCAGCTATGTGGCACGGGAGTTGGTCAAGCTGGGTGGTGAACCGGTATTGCGTGAGGGTTTTACCACCGACAATGGCAACGTCATTCTCGATATCCACGGATTGCAGATTATGGAACCCACCAAACTTGAGGCTCAGCTCAACAATATCGCAGGCGTTGTCACTAACGGCCTGTTTGCCATCCGTCCAGCGGATGTGCTGTTACTCGGTACCAGTGAAGGTGTAAAGACTCTCGCATAATACCCATCAAGATGATAATCCGGGGTTGTTAGGCCAACTCCGGATCATTCATTTGGAACGGACAGATACAGATTCTTTTTTTGCTTCACGATGCTATCTCGCTCATTTACAAGGATGTTTGCCATGCCTATCTGTAGTGAGCTGAAACTATCCATCTCTCACTGGGTTATTTTCAGATACTGCATTCCCTGCGCTTACCCCGGCCAAAGCTGCAAGGAGAATTGAGTCCGGCTAGGAGGCTGTCGGATTTGGGAATAATCTACTGCGCTGATGGGAGAGCGGCCAAAATATCCCCGGTTTTTCGTTAAATAGATCCACTATTCGCCTCAAAACCGAAAACATTTTGACCCGCTCTCCCACCAGCTCGCTACGATTACCCAAACCCGACAGCCTCCAGCCATAAATCATAAATAAATTAAAATTTATCTGTTCAGTTTGTGATGCACGTTCTGGCATTATTTGTAACACCATGTTTTCATTAAAAACAAACACCAATGCTACAGTTATTGATGGTTATTCATAACCTTGATCCCGGGTACTATATAAGCCATCATTGGAATTAATTTAACTAGCCAAATTCAGAGGAAAACATGGCTCTATCCAGGCGCGATTTCCTGGCCGGTGTTGCTGCCCTGCCTTTATTACCACTATCAACCCATGCAAACTCTGACGGGTCTCTCCACTTTCTGAATAGCAGCAACAGCGTAGACCGAGACGCATTGCAGACATTCAAAAAAAGGTCAGATATCAATGTCTTGATGGACATCTATAATGATGAAGCGGAGTTTATTGGGGGGTTTTTAGGTGACAACCCCCGTTATGATGCCGTTCTCGCCTCAGATGACAGCATTGCTCATTTGGTTCAAACCGGATTACTCGATCCCCTGAATCGTTCATTAATTCCGAACATGCGTCAAATTGATTCGCATTTTCTGACTGCAGCATTTGATCCAAATCGAAATTTCAGTTTGCCTTTTATCTGGGGAACCCTGGGTATCGCCTATCGAAAATCAGCGGTAGAAAGAATCCCCGACAGCTGGAAATATTTGCTTAATTCAGGAAAATATTTTAATCGCATTGCGCTATTATCAGAAAAACTGACTGTACTTCAGATAGCTCAAAAATATCTTGGTTACCCAATTAATTCCAGTGATGAAAAAGCACTCCAAAAAGCTGAGCAGTTACTCATAAAACAGAAACCTCACATCAAAATATTTTCCAATAATACCCAGAAGCTACTGCTGTCTGGCCAGGTTGATCTGGCCATGATATGGAGTGACGATTTTTTGAAAAACTTGAGCACCTCTTCTGATCTTGGTTATACCGTACCAGCAGAAGGAACACTAACCTGGCAAAAATCCCTGTGTATACCAAAACATGCCGCCGATCCTGTAGCCGCCCACAAACTTATTGATTTTCTTCTGGAGAAAGGAATAGCGGCGAGATTGGCAAAAAAATTTCGCTACGCCACACCCAATAAGGATGCCCTGGAGCTGATGGATAAAAGCTACCTGAACAACCCCGCTCTCTCTCTGCCTCCTGCTGTGCTGAAAGAATCTGAAAGCAGAAGATTCCCAACAGGAAATCACAATCTACTATACAAAAAAGCGTGGGAACAAATTATGAAAAAATAGTTTTTTCAATTGATTAATGCGGCTGAGCAATAAAAACGGGTTGTACAAGCAGCTTGAATGCTGCTTGTACAAATCTCATTTTGCAAATTTATCAACCTGTTCGTTATACCTCCATGACAGCGCTCAATGGCTTGGCAGCATTAATCCAGCTGGCGACAACAGCGAGTTGAGGCACTTCCTTGACTCTATGCTCCCGTTCGTTGACATCCTTCAACTTCGCTAAAAGTTGTTCCGCATCCCGACCCGCCAAATCCTGAACTGATTCAACACCAGAGAATTCAAGCAACTCTGCAAACTGCCCCATTATTCCCGGGATGCGCATCAAATCCGCCATACTTGCCCATTTTCTGACAACATAGCGCTCTTTCAGGCCAATCTTGTCCGCAACATCCTCCCAGCCCTCTTTGGTGTTACAGTACCGTAACAGATCTTCGGTAGTTTCGATCCCCAAAGTCCGCAGTTTTCTTCCAAAACCTTTACCAATACCCTCAACCTCCTCAACGGGATAGGGATAATCATCACCGACTAACCCTTCTCGGTATTCGTGCGTGGTAACCTGGTTTGCATCTTTGGCGGCCAATAGTGCATCGTATTTTTCTTTCCAGTCGTCACGCTCCTTTTGAAGCTCCGCCTGCTGAACTTTCAAATATTCATGGTCCTGTTTCAACTGCTCAAAACGGCCTGCCCAATCCTCACTCTCGGCCTCCGATCTTGGTGCAACCGCCAATGCAGTGTACTTGGCTTTCCAGTCATCGCTTTCACTGCGCAGTTGAGCGTAATCACGCTTTAGACGCTCGTAACGGCTCGCCCAGTCAACATCATCAACGGATTCAGCGCGTTTGCAACGGCAAAACAGGCACCCAATAATAAATCCAAGTACAAACGCAACCAACAAACACAGCACTATCTGTCCAATTAAATAACCCATAACTAACTCCCCTGAATATTGACGTTGAATTCGATACGACGGTTTTTTGCGCGCCCGGCTTCAGTTTCGTTGTCTGCAACAGGCTTTGACTCCCCATATCCAACAGCAGACAGCCGGTTCGCAGCGATACCTTTACGGATCAGATATTCAACCACCGATTCAGCGCGTGCCTGGCTCAGCTTCATGTTCATCTGCTCGCCTCCACGTGCATCTGTGTGCCCTTCAATTTCGATCTTTGCAGCGGGACACTCTGAGGCAACGCGTGCAAGCTCATCCAGCAACGGATAGCTTTCTGGAGTAATTTGCGCACTGGCCGTTTTGAAATGAATCTTCCGCTCAACCAGTAACTTGTCGAATTGTTGCTGGCAGGTATTTGCTGCGGCCACAGGTGTCGGCACAACAATATCGTACCGATGCTTGTATCCGCCCGCGGATAAAGAACCGCTAATGGCCTGCTCTACATCCGTCCGCGTACCGGCGGAATCGACAACCCCGGTCAATCGAAGCTCTGAATCAACCAAAGCTGCATTCATGCGTGAAAACCGATCGAGGTTAGCTGCAATCCCCTCTGCAGCAGAACGCCAACCTGCCGGCGCACCAGCAACGATCTCCAGCCGATCCACAACTTTGTCAGTTCCAACGCGCTGCCTGGCTATCTCAACGACAGCCGCACGGGTTTCTTCGTCAGGCACCATACCGCTGATTACCACACCACTATTGCCCTTGGTGAAATTAATCTCATAGGGCGCGGACAACACAACGGGAGGCGGAGCAACAGTTGCGGACGGTTCTCCAACGGTAATACGGTTATCAACTGTACGTACACCATGAACACTACGGGCGGTCTCTCCTGCCTTATCCCGAAGGGACGCACTTGGCGCCGAGCCCGTTAATATGATGTCACGGCCATCAATACCAACACGGGACCAATCAATACCCGCAGACTTTAAAGCATCATCCGTGCGGGTGACCAGATCCTGTTCAATCGCCGGCGTATGCCTTCCCAGACACAGCCAGGCAAGTAATATCAGCGCAATAGCCCCAAGTAATAGAATGAGTATTTTTTTCATATAACTCTCCGGTATATCCGGTTTGTTTTGCTAATAACGTATTTCAAACTGAAAAACCAAATCTTTAACTGATTAACAGCCAAACAACCAGGCATGTCGATTACCCGGCATCCAGTAAAAATGTCAAATTACGGAAGGTTATTGTCGTCGCAAACCAAAATTCGTGTTAAAGGAACGGAGTACTGCTTGGCTTGGCTTGGCAAGTAAAAAGCTGTTAGCAGCAGCCAAATGCACAAGGATGCGTACCAGAAACACGAGATTTTGATTTGAAACGGGAAAGGCAAGAAAACAACAAGGCGAACCGCCCATAGTCCCCAATAGACGAAGGCCGTGGCTATCCTGCAAGGCCATGTTCCCACTGGCCTTTCTTGCCATGTGGAAAACCAGGATGTTGGGCCGTTTTCGAGCCAAAACAGCTAATTCATTCCCTAATCCAACAATCTCCGGGGAGACTTTATAACATAAATAAGCCATACAAGCCAAAAAGATAGATAGCAATTTTTGATCCAAACGGCTGCGATAATTGGTAAACTGGCTATCAGGACAGCAGTTCCGGCTGTCAAAGGGACTGTAGTGCCGACACATGAATGGTTCACAGGAGTCTGATTCAAATGCTTGAAGAGTATGCGCCGATAATATTGTTCATCTGTCTGATTGCCATTCTCTGGCTTGTCGGGACATATAACAACTTCATAAAACGCCGCAATATGATTGAGGAGCAGTGGAGTGGTATCGATGTAGCCCTGAGACGGCGGTATAACCTGATCCCCAACCTGATTAAGGCCGTAAAGGGATATGGGAAACATGAATCAGAACTGTTGCAGAAAACCACGGAGCAACGAACCAATGGAGATAACATTGCACAGCGCGCGGCTAGCGAAAGTGAAATTTCCCGATCGCTGAATAATCTTTTGGCCGTCGCTGAGCAGTATCCCGATCTAAAAGCCAGCAATAACTTCCTAGCCCTGCAGAACAGCCTCAATGAAATAGAAAAAGAGGTTCAGCAGGCTCGTCAAGGTTATAATGCGGCAGTACGGAAATTCAACACGCTGGTTGAATCTTTTCCCAGCAATATCATGGCGAGAGTATTCAACTTTAAAACCTTTAATTATTTTACACTTGAACTGGCAACACAACGCGAGTTCCCTGATGTTGATTTTTAACCAACCCTGGTAATGAAGGAGCTTGATAGATGGCAAACCAAAGTAAATTCCCCACATCACTAGCTGTAGGTGCAGGCATTGCGCTGGCAGTGACAGCTTACCTGGTGCTACCCACGTTGGGAGGTGGACCAGATGTGGATATGAGTGAAGCTGCAGTACAGGAGAGGATAAAACCTGTTGGCACTGTTGCCGCAACCCCTGCACCTGCTGCACCAACCCCGGCTCCAGCCAAGTCAGAGCCGGCTGCTGCACCTGCAGCCGCTGAGCCTGCCGCACTCGCAGCGTCTGAAACCAAAGCAGCTTCATCAGCCCGTTCTGGAGAGGATATTTTCAATTCCACCTGTACGGCTTGCCACTCTACCGGAGCGGCAGGAGCACCCAAGGTCGGTGATAAAGAAGCATGGGCACCCTATATCGCAACGGGCATGGATACCATGTTGGAATTTGCCATCAAAGGAAAGAACGCGATGCCTCCACGGGGTACCTGCGGAAACTGCTCTGATGATGAATTGAAATCCGCTATTGAATATATGGTGTCAAAGAGTCAATAACTTTCCATCCAGATTGAGTATCTGAAACAACTGCTTCCTCTCTTTCAAGAGAGGGAGCAATTATAAACATATCACTTTTTCCAATAACCCACTCTTTGTAGCACTGATATCCCATCCGGGTGCGGATTTTTTCTGTGACAAAAAGATTTACACGCTTCAAAAGCGAATAATCTGTGCGGATGAATTACTGCAAAAAAGAATGGGGTGGACGATGGGACTCGAACCCACGACGACCGGAATCACAATCCGGGGCTCTACCAACTGAGCTACGCCCACCATAGTGGAAAAAAGCGCCCTATCAGGCACCAATATGGCACGCCCGGCAGGACTCGAACCTGCTACCCTCGGCTTAGAAGGCCGATGCTCTATCCAGATGAGCTACGGGCGCATAATTCACAGGCCGGAATTCTATCACAAGCCCTCCCTCGACGTACCTGATACTCTTACGGTCGAGTATACAATATTTGGTCGGGGTAGAGAGATTCGAACTCCCGACATCCTGCTCCCAAAGCAGGCGCGCTACCAGACTGCGCTATACCCCGATTTGTGCTCTACTTCGCACGATTGCACGCAAGGCGACAAATAATACGCGGCAAGAGGAATTACGTCAACCTGGATTCAACTATCCGGAACTATACCCCAGATTCGGCGCCAGCCACTGCTCTGCCTGCGCTACAGTCATGTTTTTGCGTCTGGCGTAGTCCTCTACCTGATCCCGGTTGATTTTCCCTACGGTAAAATATTTTGATTGCGGGTGGGAAAAACAGAATCCGCTTACTGCCGCGGTAGGCCACATGGCAAAGTGTTCGGTCAGTGAAATACCGCTTTTTTTCTCTACATCCAGCAGCTTCCACAAGATCCCCTTTTCTGTATGCTCCGGACAGGCGGGATAGCCGGGCGCGGGACGAATTCCCTGGTATTTCTCCTCGATAAGGGCATCGTTATCAAGCTGCTCCTCTGCCGCATACGCCCAGATCTCCTTGCGGATTTGTTCGTGCAGCAGTTCAGCAAATGCCTCTGCCAGCCGGTCTGCAAGTGCTTTCAGAAGAATGGCGTTGTAGTCATCATGCCTTGCCTCGAACTCGGCCACCTTTTCATCAACACCGTGCCCGGTGGTAACGGCAAACAGTCCCAGCCAGTCCGCCTTGCCGGACTCTCGGGGAGCAACAAAATCCGCCAGGCACAGGTTGGCCCGGCCCGGTGGTTTCTCCTGTTGCTGACGCAGAAAGTGGAAGGTCGCCACTGTCTGATCCCGTGACTCGTCAGCGTAGATCACCACATCATCGTCGTGAATCGTATTGGCCGGAAAAACAGCAGCCACACCGCTGGCCCGAAGCCATTTTTCATCGATGATGCGCTTGAGCATCGCCTGCGCATCGTCAAACAGTTTGCGCGCCTCCTCTCCCTGCTTCTCGTCCTGCAGAATCTTCGGGTAGATCCCGCGCAGTTCCCAGGCGTAGAAGAAGGGTGTCCAGTCGATATACCTTGCTATCTCCTGCAAATCAAAGTCATTGAACAGATGCACTCCCGGCTGCCCGGGTTCAGGTGG
Organism: Gammaproteobacteria bacterium; assembly: GCA_024277575.1. GTDB lineage: Bacteria > Pseudomonadota > Gammaproteobacteria > Thiohalospirales > Thiohalospiraceae > DRMK01. The sequence continues at coordinate 9,153 of JAJRUX010000096.1, forward strand.
TTGATACTCCTGCCAGTCGATTTTTTCCTTGTTGGCGCGGGCCTTGTCGAGGGTAAGCCATTTGGTCTGGGCACTGCGATTGGCATGTTGCTCACGCACCTGCTGGTAATCCTTTTTCAGCGTGGCAACAAACTCGCTTTTCAGATCATCGGAGATCAGGCTCTGCACCACGCCTACCGCTCTTGAGGCATCTTTCACCCAGACAACCGGCCCGGTGTAACCCGGATCGATTTTTACGGCAGTATGGGCGCGGGAGGTGGTGGCGCCGCCAATAATCAGCGGGATGTCAAAACCTTCCCGCTGCATCTCCCTGGCAATATAGGCCATCTCTTCGAGCGAGGGGGTGATGAGGCCGGAAAGACCGATGACATCGACATCATGCTCCCGCGCCTTCTCCAGGATGGTGGCCGCGGGAACCATCACTCCCAGATCGATCACCTCAAAATTGTTGCACTGCAACACCACGCCGACGATATTTTTTCCGATGTCATGCACATCCCCCTTTACCGTCGCCATCAGAACCTTGGCCGCCGCCTCGGTATCTCCCTCCTTTTCCGCCTCGATATAGGGGATTAGCCATGCCACTGCCTTTTTCATCACCCGGGCGCTCTTGACCACCTGGGGCAGAAACATTTTTCCTTCACCAAACAGGTCGCCGACGATATTCATGCCCTGCATCAACGGCCCTTCAATCACATGAATCGGGCGATCAGATTGCAGACGCGCCTCTTCCGTGTCCTGTTCGACGTATTGATCGACACCCTTGACAAGTGCATGTTCCAGCCGCTTCTCCACCGGCCATTCACGCCATGCCAGATCCTCTTTCTTCTCGGCGCTGCCACCATCACCGCGGTATTTGTCGGCAATATCCAGCAGTCTTTCGGTTGCATCGGGGCGGCGGTTGAGCACCACATCCTCTACCCGTTCACGCAGCTCTTCGGGGAGATCATCGTAGACCGCCAGTTGCGCCGCGTTGACGATGCCCATATCCATACCGGCCTTGATGGCGTGGTAGAGAAAGACCGAGTGGATCGCCTCGCGCACCGGATTGTTGCCGCGGAAGGAGAAGGAGACATTGGACACCCCGCCGGAAACCAGCGCATGGGGCAGAGTCTGTTTTATATCGCGGGTGGCTTCGATAAAATCCACTGCATAATTGTTGTGCTCCTCGATACCGGTGGCAACAGCGAAGATATTGGGATCGAAAATGATGTCTTCCGCCGGAAAACCAGCCTCTTCGGTAAGAATCCGGTAGGAGTTGGTGCAGATCTCCAGCTTGCGCTCGCGGGTATCCGCCTGGCCCTCCTCGTCGAAGGCCATCACCACCACTGCTGCCCCGTACTGACGCACCTTTCTGGCATGTTCGATAAAGGGCTGCTTCCCCTCTTTCAGCGAGATGGAGTTGACAATCCCCTTGCCCTGGATGCATTTGAGACCCGCTTCAATAATGTTCCACTTGGAGGAGTCAACCATCACCGGGACTCTGGCGATATCCGGTTCCGATGCGATCAGGTTGAGAAAGGTGGTCATCGCCTTTTCGCCATCGAGCATCGCCTCATCCATGTTGATGTCGATGATCTGGGCACCGTTCTCCACCTGTTCACGGCATACATCCAGCGCCTCGTCATACTGCTCTTCCAGAATGAGGCGCTTGAAGCGGGCGGAGCCGGTCACGTTGGCACGCTCCCCCACATTGACGAACAGCGAGTCAGGGCCGATGTTGAACGGCTCCAGACCGGACAGCCGGCACTGTTTTTCAATCCCGGGCAGCGCCCTGGGGGGATGTTTGCCCACCGCTTCGGCAATCGCCTGGATATGGGCGGGCGAGGTACCGCAGCAACCACCGATAATATTCAGAAAACCGCTGGCCGCCCACGGCTCAATCTCGGCTGCCATCTGTTCGGGAGACTCGTCATACTCGCCGAACTCATTGGGCAGACCGGCATTGGGGTGGGCGCTGACGAAAGTCTCAGAGACGCGGGACAGCTCTTCCACATATTGACGCAGCTCGTTCGCCCCCAGCGCGCAGTTGAGACCGATGCTGAGCGGCTTGACATGGCGCAGGGAGTTGTAAAACGCCTCGGTGGTCTGGCCGGACAGTGTCCGGCCACTGGCATCGGTAATGGTGCCGGAGATCATGATGGGCAGGGTAACGCCGTGCCGTTCAAAATACTGCTCAATGGCAAACAGGGCCGCCTTGGCGTTGAGGGTGTCGAATACCGTCTCTACCAGCAGCAGATCGGCGCCCCCCTCCACCAGGCCGTGTATCGCCTCGTCATAGGCGCTGACCAGCTCGTCGAAGGTAACGTTACGGAAACCGGGATTGTTCACATCCGGCGAGATGGAACAGGTGCGCCCCGTCGGCCCCAGCACGCCGGCCACAAAACGGGGGCGATCCGGATTTTTGGCCGTTACCGCATCGGCAGCCTCCCGCGCAACCCTGGCCGCAGCCCGGTTCAGCTCATCAACCAGAGACTCCATCCGGTAATCGGCCATGGAGATGGAGGTGGCGTTGAAGGTGTTGGTTTCGATAATGTCCGCACCGGCCTCAAGGTAGGCAGTGTGAATATCACGAATGATATCCGGCTGGGTCAGCACCAGCAGATCGTTATTGCCTTTCACCTCTGTCGGATGGTCGGCAAAACGCTCCCCCCGGTAATCCGCCTCATCCAGATTGTAACCCTGGATCATGGTGCCCATGGCACCGTCCAGTATGAGTATTCGCTGCTTGAGCAGCCCGGTTATATTTTTCATCAGGGCATTATGCCGTATCGAACAAACAGGATAAACTGGCAGCATGGCGGAATCCGTTATTTCCAGACAGGCTGTACGCACCTTTTTTGCCAGGGGAACACTGCGGCTGTTCGCGCTGCTGCCGCTGCCGGTAACTCATGTGGCAGGCACCCTGTTAGGCTGGCTGGCCTGGAGACTGCCAACACGGGCCAAACGGATCACGCTACGCAACCTGGAGCGCTGCTATCCCGAACTCTCCTCCCGCGAACAAAACAGACTGGCGCGAAACAGTCTGGTTGAAACCGGAAAAACGGCCGCTGAAACGGGACCACTCTGGTTGTGGCCGGAGCAGCGTATTCAACGGCTGATCCGCCAGGTCAGCGGCGAGCAGCATCTGCACGATGCACTGAACAGGGGCAAAGGGGTTATTCTGGCCATCCCCCACCTGGGCGCCTGGGAGATGGTTGGCCTGTACTGCTCGCTGAACCATCCCGTCACTTCACTGTACCGCCCGCCCCGGCTGCAGGGGATGGACGCCATGATACGCCAGAGCCGGGAGCGGTTCGGAGCCAGTCTGGTTCCGACTGATGCGGGCGGGGTGCGCGCACTCTACAAAACCCTGGGGCGGGGTGAAATCGTCTGCATCCTCCCCGACCAGGTTCCCTCTGCCGGCCAGGGAATTTTCGCCCCCTTCTTTGCCATCAGCGCAAACACCATGACGCTGCTGTCACGCCTGGGCTGGAAGTTCGGCAGCGAAATTGTATTCTGTTATGCCGAACGCCTCTCCCGCGGACGCGGTTTCCATATCCACTTCCTACCCGCACCGGAACAGATCCACGATGCCGATCCGTTACGCTCGGCAACCGCCCTCAATCAGGGAGTGGAACAGTGTGTGCGTGCCCTGCCGGAACAGTACCAGTGGAGTTACAAACGCTTCCGCAGCCGTCCGCCGGGAGAGTCTGGATTCTACAAATAAGGGGAGGAAACCCCATCAGGACGGGTCTTGAACAACCGCAGTGACCACATGTACTGTTCCGGCTGCTGGCGGATCATCCTTTCCAGCTCAGCATTCATGCGCACCGTATCAGCCGCAATATCCCCGGAAGGAAAATTTTTCAGCGGCGCAGACAACGATACTCGATAACGCCCCTGTTCCGGAAGATACCAGGTCATGCACGGCACCACCGCTGCACCCGAAAGACGCGCCAGCTTGCCAAGTGCTGTGATGGTCGCGGTCGGCACACCAAAAAAGGGCACAAAAATCCAGTCGCCTCCCTTTACATGGGTCAGATCCTCATCGGGAAGATAGTAGAATGCCTGCCCCTGGCGCAGTGCTCGCACCACAGGTCTCAAACCCTCCTTGCGCAAGTAGAGCCGCCCCCGGTACCGGGTACGGCCACGGCTCATCAACCACTCAATCACCGGATTGCGTACTGGTTTGATAAGACCAACAGTGGCAAACTGACGGGTAATGGCCGTAGCACCAAAGTCGAGTGCAATGCTGTGGCCAGTAAGCAGGATTACCGGCCTCCCCTCTTCCTGGCAGCGCTGCAGATACTCCATCCCCTCGATGGAGACCATCTGTTCCAGCCGTTCAGTCCTCCCCCACCACAGGACACCGTAATCCAGCGAACTCTGGGCCAGACGACGGAAATAGTCACGCGCCATCTGTTCCCGTTGTGCTGCATCGAACTCAGGAAAACAGAGCTCAAGGTTAACCAATACAATATGGCGGCGACGTGCATTCATTCGATAGATCAGATCACCAATCCGGCGTCCCAAACCGGCACGCATCCGCCATGGCAAAACACTCAACAATCCATACAGCCCCAGACCCAGCCAAGTGGGCCAGTAGCGTGGCGCCAGCAATGCAGGGGAGAAGTGCGGGCGATAGCTGTTATCCTTTTTCGTCAACGCAGTTCACTCAACAGCCGCTCCATCATCTGCTCCGCCTGACGCAGATATCCGCTACCAAACAGATTCAGATGATTGAGAATATGGTAGAGATTATACAGATCGCGACGCACGGGATACCCGTCATCAAGCGGCCACTCTTCATTATAGGCCGCATAAAAGCGGGTTGGGAAACCACCAAACAGCTCAGTCATGGCAATATCCGTTTCCCGATCGCCAAAGTAAACTGCAGGGTCAAAGATTACCGGCTGACCATAACGGGTCACTGCCTGATTCCCCGACCAAAGGTCACCATGCAGCAGGGAGGCAGGTGGCATATAACTGGAGAACAGCGCAGGAAAGAGTTGCAAAAGCAGCTCCCCCTTTCGTTGCAGACTCCCACCATAACCATTTTCTTCTGCCAGTTGCAGCTGATAACCCAAACGCTGTTCGCGCCAGAACTCCGGCCAATCGCTGCCGGGGATATTAATCTGGGGAGTGGAGCCAATGGTGTTGTCTCTCGACCATCCGTAATCGGATCGGGTGTGACGATGCATCCGGGCCAACTCATGACCCAGACGTTGTGAAGCATCTCCTGCCCTGAAGAAAAGATACTCCAGCACCAGAAAGGCACGATTCTCCACCGAACCAAAGCAGACTGGAGCCGGGACAGCCACCGTACCGGTATCGATTATCTCCTGCAGACCTGCAGCTTCGGCGACAAACATCTCCTCATTGCAGGAGCTATTTGTTTTTACAAAAAAGCACCGCCCGCCTGTCCCATCGAGCCGCCATGCTTCGTTAATGCAGCCACCGGTAACAGCTGAACGCTGTGCAACAATAAACGGAACCCCTGTCGCCTCGCTGATCTGTTGCGAAATTTGCCGCCAAATCATTACCACGATACCGCCATCCGGAATCCCAACGACTGTCTATATGCCGTAAATCCCGGGTAAACGGTAATACCGTATCAGCGCCGGCTGCCGGAGGTCACCTGCAAACTGGGCGGCATCCGCTTGACCGACAAGTTGTCCCGAACAAAGGTCCGATAGGGCAGCTCACCAACGTAGCGAACCATCGCCAGGTAGGTCACAGCAAAGGTCAACAGGGTGCTGGCAAAATAGCCGGCACCGTAGAAAGGAAAGCCCATATTCAAGCTGACAAAGGTAAATACAATATTGGTAACAAGAAACAACCCCTGCAACGCCAGAACCAGACGGCGGAAATCAAAGTAGGTAAGAATAATAAACTGCATTACCAACAACACATGGAAAAAAGCACCCAGCACCCCGAACCGGAACATCCCAATCTGGGTGTAACTGAAACCGATCAACTCATACAACCGCGGCGACAGCAGCAACAGTACAATAACAATACACCCCTGTAATACGATCATGCTGCGCAGCCCGCTAGTCAGGCTCGCCGTTATTCGGGTCAGATTTTGTTGAATTCGTTCAAAATTAACGTGTTTCTGGATATCCCGATAGAACCGCAGGTACTGCATGAAAAAGTTGGTTTCCACGCTTATCACAAACATCGCCAGACCCGGAATAATCGAGAGATAAGCAAGAAACATGGCAGCATCATAGTCAGGATATGATGGCATACCGGGGATGATCATCTCCCGCTCCGGTGCATACAGCCACATAATCCACTTGTCCACCCAGATTGCCAGATTATAAAACAGACCGGCCAGCGCCAACTCCCAGTAACGGCGGAAATAGCGGACAAAACCAAATGGCTCCCGCGCATCTGCCGTGTACTCGGAGAATATATAGGCAATCAACCCGAACATTATTACTGCAAGTCCGATGGAAAAACCCATCAACATCCCTGCCAGGGAATAATTGCCGGCAAACAGCCAGGCAAGCAACAGTGACAGTATCAAACCCACCAGGAATGTTGTGGAAATAACATGATAGGCCTTCAGCGCAGTAAGATATACCGCGACCACCCATAATCCCGCAACCAGAAAATAGTTAACCATCGCGGCCACACGAATAATCGGTTCAAGCTCTACGTACCAAAGATAAAACACGGCAACAAGCGGAAACTGGGTCAGAAATACCAGCACTACCGAACCAAGCAGCATCCCCGGCACTTTATTGAGCGCAGCTCCGCCGGAGCGCTTTCTATCAGAAGATTCATCTCCTGCACTGAAAACGAGATCTGCCAGATAGCGCGTCACAACCATGAAAACAGGCGCGGTAAATGCCAGCGAAAAAGCAAAGTTATAAATAACGATCAGTCGGAATTCGGCAATGGTCTGGTAACCGGCAACGTCGCTTATCCATATAATCAAGAAAAGTGAAACAATGGTCAGTATCCATGGACCCGCCGTTACCCAGGTTGAATAGAAGAATCCTGTGATAATACCTAGCAGATCGTCCCGCTGAACCAACTTGCGTAAATTGAACCCAACACCGGCCATCAGCTTGCTTCCTCAAGAGCTGTATCATCAACAGATTGGTGACGATAACGTTCATAAAGTTCTCGGTAAGTCCGATCGAAATCGGATTTGTTGTAATAACGGCGTATTCGTTCACGGATACCATCACTGCCACTCTGGTACCAATGCTGGTCGGTAAGCAACCGTTCTACCGCCTGCGCCGTTGCAGCAGGATTGGATAATGGCGTAACAGCGCCACCATGGGGCGGTGGATGAGTATCATGATGATCAGACAGCAGGATCTCCCGACAGGCACCGACGTTGGTCGCAACTACCGGAATACCCGCCGCACCGGCCTCCAGAATAACCAATGGCTGACCCTCACTTATACTGGTCAACACCAGAACATCTATTTTTCCCAGATAATCTTCCAGCCGCACCTGCCCGGTAAAAGTAATGATTTTTTCCAGACCCATGTGATCCACCATCTCCTGGCATTCCAGAAAGTATTGCTCCTCTTCCTCAATGGATCCCATCACCAGAGCCTGCAAATCCGGGATGCTTTCCTGCAACGTAGCGCAGGCACGAATGAAGGTCTTTACGTCCTTGATCTGCACCACCCGACCAATGAGCGCAATAGTCGGCGGGCGGGGACTCTGCTCGCGCGGTATCGCCGCGAAACGGTCAACATCCACCCCGTTGGGAATAACCATCATCTTTCCGCGGTTCGCCCCATCCATAAGCTGAAACAGCTGATTGCCCTCAAACAGAGTGATAATCTTGTGAGCGGCGCTATAGCAACAGCGTGAGTAAGCGGTAAATGCCTTGACCCACATGTCACTCAGCTGATGAGGAAGACGATGCACACTCAAACTATCCTCCTCCATCTCGTGAAACCAGCTCGCAAGGGCAATCTCGATACGTCGTTCGTTGGTATAGATACCGTGCTCGGTCAGCAGAACCGGGCATCCCGTTTCCAGACCCGCTCTGGCAGCAAACAGCCCGGCATAACCCGTTGAGGGAGAATGATAGATCCGCGCCCGCGGCATCTCCGCCAGCAGTACTGAATAAATACCACCAAACAGAGCGCGCCATGACCAGAAATAATCAAGGAAAGAGGTTTCGGGATGGGTCTTGCCGTACATCCGCACCAGCATCTCCCAGGCATAACGTGAATCCAGCAGCACGTTTGCCCCGATTCTCCCCACATGGGGCGTTAATATTGCCCGCACCTCATCCAGGTCATCCAGTCCACCATCGGTAAGCAGTCGCAACAGCGGCTCCTCGAGACGCGCCAGTAACTGCTTTTCCCCAGACATCCGGGACTCGCCTTTTGGAATTCGCTGCAACACGATTTGGGTAGTCGCCAGGACATTATCCGGCAGCTCATACCGATAGGTCAGATCAGCATCAGGGGCTACCAGAAAAACCAGGTGAAAAGTCAAGTGAGACTGCGCCTTGATAAGCTCATGTGTCCAGGATGACACCCCTCCTGATACAAAGGGATAGCTACCTTCCAGGATGATACAAACATCCGCCTGTGCCGTGGTTTTATCCATATTCTGTCCCTCAAATACTCCGACAATTTTTCATGACGGATTTATTAACTCGGCGCTGCAACGTGATCGGATTCGCAAAGCGCTGAACCTCATCAACTTGACGAGGCGCTTCGCCCCAGCCACATCTGAATTGCATCAGCAATTCGTGGCCGCTGTTTGCCTGGCCCGTCAATAAAAGAGTTCCCGTGTTCACGCAAAAGTTTACGCAGCTCCTGGTAGTGCCCCAATTTGTACAAACATTCGGCATACCAGAGCATGAGTTGCGGCTCACCGTTTCGAAACTGCAACGTTTGACGCAACCGCTCAGCCGCCTCTTCCACCTCGCCCGTCCGTATCAACAGGCGACCCAGCCCTAGGGTCGCAGGATAGTTTTCCGGTTGCAATCTGATTATTTCACGATAAATCTGTTTGGCTTTCTCCAGGTTCACTTCCTCACGATCCCGCTCCAGCAAACCGGTAAAGGCGTAATCATCGTATAGCCTCGCCTGCCGAAGCAGTGTATCGATATCATCCGGAGCATTGGCAACGGCTCTATCCACCAGCATGGCTTTTTCCAGGAACTCGTTTTCTATCCGGGCTATTGACGAAGCAGCCATAACCCGAATCGAGTTGTCCGGATCCAGCAGGGCACTACGCAGGGCTGGGGCAAACTCAGGGCGAAAATGTTTACTCATCAGCACAATGGCATCCCGCTTTTGCTGCAGGGTGCCATTGGCAAGAATATCTCTAAAGGAATCGGGAGCAGAAACTCCACCCAAGGCGCTGTGGACTTCAAGAAAATCGGCCAGTTCGGCAACTTCATCCCGTTGCTCTTTTGGAAACAGGCCGGTATACCAATCTTCAAAGCTTGTGGTCGTCCGTCGGTACCAGGCATACAGTGCAATAGTGAGTAGCGTCCCCATGACACCTATCGGACCAAACGCCGCCGTCGCAACCAGAAACAGATACACCGTGCGACGCTTTACCCCTCCCGGGCAATGAAACAGTTTCTGCTGCCAGAAAAGCAGTAGTGCCACCAGCAGAATGTGCAGTACAGCAGCCCACCCTATAGACAAAACATCCGCCGCCGTACCGTACAGGAGCATCAGCTCCAGCACCAACGTAATCAGCAACACGACAGCAAACTGAATACGGCAACCGGATGAGGTTTTGCGCCCCTTCACTGGTTGCTGGATATATTTACTGCTTATTGTTGGGGCAGTCATAGTTTATACCTGGTGTCATGTCCAATAACAAAATAAACAACTAAGCGGGAGTATGAAGATCTTAAATCCTAACCGCCCACGATGCTTCTCGTAACTCCCCCCCCAACTCACTCTGGAGGGCCTGCAGCAACCGCTCTTCCACAATTCGGGCATTTCGCGTCGGTGTGGCCGGAAGAATGATGGTAAATTCCCGGCCATTATTGCGCCGGTCAAAGGCCAGATCCGTGGTACGCAACACCTGATCAACCGCCTTGCTCAACGCAACCGGCGCATGAGAGCGCACATCCTTTGGCAGTTCATCGTAGTTCTGAAGCGCTATATCGATCTGCGCAAGAGCAAAGTTATGTCGCCGGGCCAGAGATGTTAAAAAGGCCGTCTGGCGAGTGTAATAATTGGAAGACAAAAACAGTCCGCTGTCGTTGACGACACTGTTCTCTTTCGCGGTATGAAACCGCCGAGCATTACCATAGACCGTACCAATCCATTCACACACCACCTCGAAATTCTTGATGGTTGTCCAGCCCAGTTCGATAAAATCCAGCTCTTCGATTTTGAGCATACCGATAACCTCGCCGGTTTCGGCGTTGGTTAATGGTCCTGCCAGGATGCCCTGCCGGTCCAGTATATGCTCATCATTCTCGTTGGAGATACTCAAGATGCGGCGACGCGCAACCACCTCCTGAAACAAGGGATGTTCCGCTCCAATAACTCGCAGATACTCATCCTTTCCTGTCCAGCCGGTATGTACCGCCGCTTCCAGCACATCCTGGCTAAGAATAAATACCGAGGATTTCTGCGGATTCATCACGGCACGGACCATATCCATGATGCTGAACAAAACCTTGCCCGAATCGAGTTGCTCCAGTGATTTTACCGCCTGATGCATGGAGATAACGGTACGCATCTGACCTGCAACACGCACCTCCAGATCGGTTTTGATCTCTTGCTGACGCTGATAGGCATCGGCAATAACCTTCTCATTTCGACGTGCTTCTTCCAATTGTTTACGCAGCTGTTCACGTTCCCGCAAATGACGCATGCGCAACTCGCCCAAAAACACAGCAGCAACAAACCACATCAGCGGACGACGCACTATGTTGAACAGATAATCATAGAGATCCTGATTCAGGGTCTGCTCGGGAATACCCACCGCCAGCAAAACAACCGTCGCCGCCAGGGCGGCAAGTACGCCTTCCGCTGTGCCGTACTGTACTGTAACCAAAAGTATGATTAGCCAGAACGGATGTGGTGTGACATACCAGAATGAATCTGCATCAAAAACGAACTGATCCAGCAAGATAGCCAGCACAAAAAACAGGGCAATCTCCAGCAATGCTGAGCGTCTTACACCCAGAATCCGGACCGGTTTGTGCTCCAAATCCTTTGCGGCATTTTCCGCCGCATTATCTGCAAATTTCGGGCGCTGCAATATCTCGGTCTTCATTGTTTGCCTTCCATCATTTGTTGTGACAGCTCTTGCACCAGGCGCATTACCACTCGCTGTGCGGCCTCAGTCATGCTATCCCTTCCCAGATAGGCACTACCCACTTCAGAAGCACTGGCCGCCCACAAAACCGCTCCATCAGTACGAATCAGGCGAACACTGATGCCAACAACCGGTTGCTTGCGGAAACCATAGCGATAGCCATATTCCGTTACACTACCGATTAAAACAGCATCGGCTCCTGCAGCCCGTGCCATCGCTACAGGCTCATCTGTTGAATGATTTCCAACAGGCTGTGCAGCATTTAACAGTGGAGATTCCTGTACCGAAAACAGGCCTTCTTTATACAGCTCTGTGGCTACAATCTTGGCAACAGCAACTCCCGCCTTGGGATGAACCGTAAGATTTTGGAAGGGAACAACAAGCACACTCCCATCGCGCTGAGGCGGCGGAGAGTTGCTGATAAAATTACGCTCCAGATGAGAGCCGGTAGTACACCCTGAAAGCCAGAGCGCCGCCACTGCAAACAAGACAAATGCGACAGCTTTATAGCGGCTGTTTATGCCTGTATTCATGATGGACTCCCCTCTGCCTCCCCGGCAACTGTACTACGCTGCCTAACCTGTTTATCACCGGCATTGTCCAGCAGCGAGGTTGAGCAACGCAGTTCATTCGCATCCAGCTGCTGCAGCTCTGTTGCCAGGGTATGTACAACCCGCTGCGCGGCCTGATTAAGGCTGTCACGATGTATAAAACCACGCCCGGTAACACTTTGACTGGAGGCCCAGACAACCTGTCCATCACAACCACGCACCATTCGCACGCTCAGGCCAACCACAGGCTCTTCGCGTAAACCATGTTGATAACGATACTCTGTCACGCTACCCAGCAGCACTGCATCCACACCGAGCTTGTGTGCCAACTGCTGGGCACGGGGTACGCTTCGAGTCTGCTTGTCCCCCTCCTTCTCATTGCGCAGCTGCTGGAGCAGCGCCGATTCCTCGCGAATCAGGAACGCCCCCTGCTGATACAGCTCAGTATTCATCAACTGAGTCAATATCTGACCCGCATTGGGGTGCTCGCTCAGGTTCTCAAACGGCAGAACCGCCACGTGAGGGGTATCCGGAGAAACAGTCCGGCTCTGTGCCCCATCTTTCTCTATTCCCTTGTTACTTGCACAAGCAGAAAGAGCGAACACAACAAGCAGAACCACCCCGAACAAACCTGTCTGTTTACTACCGAACTTTTTTTCCAACATCACGATTTTATCCCTTGTCATAAATGCAACTAATGGGCGCTGATATACTCCACCCGGGAATTTCCGAAAAATCAGAAACGCCACAACAGATAACAGCCTGCCCGCGTATAACGGGCGTACTCTCCACGATACGGACCTGCACTGTGAACAAACTTCAGACCGGTCTCCAGACCGAGCCACGGTTCGTAAGCCAGATTAGCTGTCACAAACGGTCCACCAGCCTCATTGCGCGGATCATAGCTGGCGCCAATGCCAGCCTCATAGCGCAAATAATCACTTAGTCGATCAAACCACATGGCATCCAGCGTATGTACCTGGCGGGACACCACCGGCAGCGGATGATAATCAATTCCCGCATACCGCCGCGTGTCAACAGAGGTTCGCTCTTCCAGATCCAGGTTGTAACCAACGCTCAGTCGCGGCGCCACTTCCTGCAACAACAGCCGGGCACCGAGCTTGACGCCATAACTGCCGGCTACACTATTGTCATCCTTGACTCCGTAATTTCGCGCTGAAGCTGCAATATAAGTTGAGAGAGCTTCATCCACCGGCCGCCGCCAGCCATCCCGGCCCGGCCGTTCCCAACCCACGGTCAGGCTATCAACGGTACCACCATCCACCACCCCTTCGACATACTGCCATGCCGGCGCCTGATAGCTTGCATCTATCCAGACCCGCGCAAGATCCAGACGCTGGGAGTATTCAGCTCGCAAGCCAACAGCACCTTCATTTCCGCCAGACAAGGTCAAACGCGTGTGGGCTGCCCAATCAAAGTGCCGTTGCGCATGCAGTTCAAAATACTCTCTTTCACCACTAAATGAGCCCAGCGGACCATCGATACGACGTAACTCGTTGTCCCGTATTGAACGTCGCTCATATGTAAAACCCAGTTGGGCTCTCTCCCCGAAAAGCTGATATCCCGACAACCGGGAAATCTGCTGCCAGTCAGCATCATGCAGTTGCTGCCAATCCATATCCAGACGCAGACGGGGACCGTACTCATACAACAAACCGGCCTTCGCCGCGATTACCGGCGCATCCTCCCGCCCCATATGCAGTGCCTGGTTATAGTAGGTAACGGCCCGCTGCCACTGCCCAAGGCGCGCTTCAATACCGGCCATCTCCGGTAACAACTCTCCGCTGTCCGGATACTGCTCATGCAGCTCCGCCAATTTTCCACGGGCTGCAAACAACCTTCCGCTCTCCGCCAGCCAAAGCGCTCGCAACCGCTCGAGACGAAGTGCAGTTGCCTCTCGTTGCCGCAAGGACAATCTGGACTGCTTTTCTGCATCAGCAACCTCCGGACGGGAGATTAATTCTAGAGCAATATGGGTGTCATCCTCCGCCTGAACACGAAAAATGACATCCCGCCCGGCGTGTATCAACAAACTGTCATAGCCGGTACTGCTCCAGTCAATCCACCCAGCCGCACGGCTAGTCATATCAGCAAGCAATGAGGGGAGGAGAGGAGAGGAAAACCGTAAAACCACCTCTCTTCCATCCACTTCATGCCGCACACTCACGGGTTCATTCCAGACGAAAACCAGTCGTAACCGCTCTGCACCAGAATCAACGTGCAGTTCAACACCATTATCGGCATGTACCATTGGGAGCGCAGATAACATTACCAGTAACATCAGCGCCGGTAACATGTTCCTGTGAAGCCGCATCATATTTTCTGCCCCCCTACTGCCAAAACCTCTCCCGCCTGATCGATATGGCCGGTCTCGATCAGGACAGTGGCAAAATCAGCCCGCAAATCAGGGTTGTCGGGATAAGCAGCCAGTAACTCTTGAAATGCGAGAATTGCGTTGTCTCGTTCACCGAGTCGATAAAGGCTCTGGGCCCGAACACTCGCCTTGCGCATATCCAGCTCCGGTTCTGCCGCAAGCAACTGAATAACCCGGCGGTAATAGGGTACTGCCAGTTGTGTCTTGTTCCGCCGCGTCAGTAGTTCAGCATAAAAATAGTTGCTCTCCACATCACCACTGGTGGTGTTGAGATAACGCCCAAGCATGTCAAATGCATCTTCCCAGCGCCCTTCCTGATAAGCGAGCAAACCGAGCCTTCGAAGCATGTCGGGATCGCCAGGAGCGATAGCAAGAATGCGTCTGCTGGCCTCCAGTGCCAAATCTGTAAAACCAACCTGATCCGCTCGACGTATATGGCGACGCAGCTGTTCAACGCTCTGACTGTCTCTTATGGCTTGGCTCAGGACAAGACGCAAGCGAGGGTAATCCTCTTCCCGCTGCAGGATGTCCATCTGAAATTCAACCGGCTCGCCACTAAAACCGAGTGACACAAGATCACTCTCACCCATTTTCAGCACGCGCTCGGTAGCACCTATATCGAGTAACCGCTCCAACCACGCCAGCCGTTGTTTACCCTGTGCGCTGCGAGCCCGCTCTTCCACCCACTGCAATCCAAGCGGTTCAGGCCGGGGACCCCAGATATAAAGCAATTGACTTACTTCAGGACTTTCGGCCGGTGCTTTTGCAGCCAGTTCCATATAGATCCTCTCTGCCAGAAGCTTGTCCCCCAACTTCAAAGCACGGTATGCCAAAGCCCGCTTCTCTTTCCGGCTCAGATTCGGCTGTTTTAGCTGCAGTCGCAACAGGGCGAGCAGCTCGTTATGCCGACCTGCTTTCTGCAGGGCTGTTTCATAGCGATAACTCATCTCCTTCCTTTCTTCATCACCGAGATCGGAACGCATCAGCTGCTGCTGCCAAAATGCAAGCAACTCTTCCTGCCGCTTTGCCTTGCGCAGCATGGATTCGTAGCGGTAGGTAACCGCCTCCCTCTCCTCTGGACTCAGACCTGGACGCTGAATCTGATCCAGCAGATAGGCAAGCAGCGTCTGCTGGCGGTTGTTCTCACGCAATGCCGCTTCATAGCGTTCACCCAGCTCCCGGCGCTGCTGTTCATCCAAATCGGAACGCAGCAATTGCTGGCGCAGGAAAGCCAGCCGTTTCTCCTCACGTCCCAGCTCACGCAGGGTAGTCTCATAGCGATAGCTGATTTCCCGCTTCTCCTTGTCGCTCACATCAGCTCGAGTAAGCTGACGATCCCAGAAGGCAAACAGTTCTGTATAACGACCCGCTCCAGCCAGTGCCCGCTCATAGTAAGCAGTCCATCTGCCACCGCGATTACCATAACCCTGGAGGTAAGTAATTGCCCCTTCATACTGCCCCAGATCCAGAGAAAGGCTTACCAGAAACTCCCGTGCCCGCATATCAAACGCAGCTGGGTGCTCACGCGCAAGCTTGCGCAGTATATCTGTCGCTTCAACAATATCCCCTTCTGCCGCCAGCAAATAGGCAAGATCAAGATAGTCATGCGGCTGTGCTTCATAGTCCTGCACAATACGCTTCAACACCTCGATCTGCTGGCGATAACGCCCCTCAGCATTGTAAAGTTGCGAAAGATTGCGCAAGGCTTGCTCCGAGGGCTGTACCTCCGTCCGTTTTTCCAGACTACCGAGATAATCATGAGGACGCTGGGTCTGCTGATAAAATTTACTCAGCCTCAACCGGGCTTCCATATTGCCCGGATTGTATTCAACAAAGGTTTCCATCAACTCTACCGCTTTGCCCATCTCTCCATAGATGAGGTATAGATCGGAAAGTGGCAGCACCACGTTGGCAGACGCATCTCCTTTCTCCAGCAAATTTTCGTACTCTGCACGTGCCGCTGTATATTGCTGGTTTTTATAATGCATCAACGCCAACTCGGAGGGGCGTGGATAAACCAGATAACCGCCAACCAGCCCCAGCGCCACCACCAGCAAAACGATAAAATGCGCATTCCTCATCAGACCGTCTCCTGCCGGTAATCAATATGAATCTGTACCGTTTGATTAGGTACCTTGGAATCGATAGCAAAATGCAGCTGTTTTTCCTCGGAAACTGCAACTGTTTGGCGCCTGATTTCACCACTTTTATTGGTTACACTAATCACATAATCACCTGCCTGCGGCACCCGCCAGATCATTTTTCCCTTACCAAATCCCATTGTTTCAAAACTGAACGAACTTGGCCTGCGCTGCACTCCCCATACCCGCCAGTTTGAGCCGATCAGATAGGGAAAAGATGAGTCTGGCTCCCTGTCGCTGTCACCATAATCACGTAGAGCAACAACGGCATCAGACACTGTTTGATCAAGAGCCACGTAAAGAGAACCCTGATAGTGATACTGACCCACCACACCATGCGAATCTCCAAAATCAACAGCGGAAAAAAGCGCGTGGTCAAAGCGCAATGTCTGCAGCGCCTGTCGATTATTGATACGCCACTGCCGTTCACCCGTCTGCTCTATCTGAGTGGTAAAAAAACCCTCAGCAATCGCTGCATAATGGCTGGTGGTAACCGGAATAATCGGCTGGCTACGCGCATAGTCCAGGTTCGCCCGTACTGCATTGAGACTGGAGAGTTTCTGCCCAGAGTACATGTGATAATAGACTCCCATTGGTTTGATCCGCACCGGAGTCTCCGTGTTATTGAGCGTTCGAGTCAGGTGCCTATAGCCAAAAAACTGCTCTGACCACTGGTCAGTGTATGTGTTTTCATTACTATTGGAAGCATATATCTGTAACTGCCCCCCTGACATCTGGCCCAGAGGAGATACCCAGCCATACGATGGATACTTGCGATCCAGACGGGTATCTCCCCCATTGATATTACGAACGCCCAACTTCCGCGTAAGCTCTATTGCAGCAGGAAAAGGATTGGTATCACCAGACCACTGGTAAACCTGTACCTTTTTACCTTGTGGTAACAGGGAATTGACAAACCTGATTGCCCCTTCTATCTCCAGCTCCAAATCAAAGGGTTTAACCGCATAGGCGCGTGGTGTGACATAACCGGTTTTTTTGTAGTAGACGCTATCTGTCTTGCCGACCTTCCGCAAGGCACCCTTCCCTTGCCACGGTCTGCTATAGAATCTCAAGAAAGGCCGCTCCTTGTCAGGATCACCGTCTGCAAAAAAGCCCCAGTCAAAAGGATGACTGTAGGTATGGCTGCCAGCCTCCACTTGCGGCAATGCCAAAATTTCTCGAGCAACCCGCAGACTTTTCCGGCTCCCATGCCATGCCGGATCAATATCACCGGCTATGGGAGCAACAGTGACCGGCAGCTCCGGATAAGCCTCGATGATCTCGTGCTCGACAATCTCCGAAGCGAGAATCCCTCTGTTCCTATAAGGATAAATCTCGGTAAGATTATTCCAGCCATCACCATCAATATGACTGAAGAAAATGCGCTTTCCGGCAAGCGTAGTGGTATCCGGTTTGGGCAGCTCATCTGTAGTCAGCGCCCGGCGGAAAAATTCAAACGGGTTGATATACCACTGAACGGTATCAGTGGATTCGTTATGGAAATAGGCATATCCCGATGCAATCCATCCGCCTTTGCGGGTAATTACCACCAGGTCACTATCAGTGGCAGGATCGCCGGATTGACGCACTTTCAGACCTGAGTAACCCTGTCCCTCGATTACACTCAACCGTTCGTAACCAGGCAACACGCCACCGACCCGGCGCTCGAAATCCACAAGTTCAGGATCCCTGAATACGATTTTTGACTTGTAGGTAAGAGGTATCCAGTCATCCCCACTACGCAATCCCAGCTTCACCCAGAACTGATCAATCAGCTCCTCACGCGACAGCTGCTCCGAATCATCCTCACTGCCGAAACCACCGACCATGATCAACCGCTTGCCGCTATCCAGGATCTCTCCGGCCCACGCAATGAAATCGCCGGGATCCTCCATCTGCACGGCCTCCCAGACCAGAACACCTCTTACCTCCGGAATTGAAGCCGGTAGAGGCAATGGTTCATTGATATCGTGATAACGAACGACAAGCCCCAGATGGTTAAGCGGCATCTCTGCCAACCGATGGATGGCAGAAAAGCGCGGCTCGGCAACACTCCTTCCGTCATACAGGGCCAAGATGGTGCGCGGAATAACCCGGGCACAAAGCGGCTGAACCTGAACAGCCAACAGCAAAAGCAGCCAGCAGGTAAAGAGGAGGCGTTTATTCATATGCGGGGCTCTGGAACAATACGATCCAATGCGACTGTCGCCACGTACGGGACAAAACCGTTCGCCCGCTGCTCACGATAGATAGCGGCAATACCCGCGTGATCCTGCGGCTCCCAGTAGTCCAGGGTAAAGACCTTCAATGCCGGGTTATGTCGGACCGCCTCTTTCAAATAGGCCAGCTGCTGCTGATAGAGCTGTTTCGGAACGCGCTGGTAGGACTTGCTCTCGAAATCATAGTCGGCATACACCGATTCCCCCAACACGATATCGATGTCACCCGCGACCTGCGGCAAAATCTCATAGGCCCGATTCAGCATTATCTTGATATGGGGGTAATGCTTGCGAATGGTGCGTACCAGACGGATAGCCGCATCAGTCATTCCCTGGTAACGTTGGGGATCTTGTCGCTCCAGATGCAGAGGGCTGTCCAGAGTATCAAGGAATACGCCATCGAATCCTTGATGTAACAGGGCAGGAATCAACTCATAAATAACCCGTTCAGTCCAGTTTCGATCGCGAATATCAATACTGTGACTACCCGCCCAATTGGGATTCTCATCCAACAGGAGACCTTCTTTGCGCACCTCTCCAAAATAGTGGCGATGCTGCTCTGCCTCCCCCAAACTGAGATAACCCAGCAAAGTCTTTCCATGTTCAGACAAAGGAGCAAGCTCCGGGCGATAGTCGCTATCGAGAACCAGCAGCGCATAGGCGTTGAAATCCCTTGGCGAAGCCTTATCGGAGTAATACGCAAGCCACCGCTGGCCCTCTGCTGCACCCGCTTTCATCGCGAGGCCGTTTGGAAGTAGAGCAAAATACAAAGTAAATAAAAGTAGACTACGCAGCATAGCTGGATAAACTTTTCCATGTAATTTAGTCTGGGACGGTCGGTGGCGCCATTTTTTTGTCATCGCCATAATTCCGACGCCGTATTTTTGTAATTATATTGTTAACAAAGCAATTTTTACAATCGCGTTTGTGTTTTAATTACCACATCAAACTGGAATACAGATGTGCTGTTCAGCCTTTCTGGCACCTCTTCTCAACGCAATGGCCCAGAAACAGAGGTTCTCTGACAGTTTCCTTTATACACACCCTGTTTCTGAAAAGCGGGACTGATTACTCATCACCCAAACATCCACGCACATGGATACCTGAAAAATCACAAAACGCCTTTAACTAACTGATCAATCTTTAAATAATATAATCGAGCAAGTTTTAACCAGATGAACGCGACGCTTATGACTACAGCTGTTCAGCCAGTTCTTCCCCGTTTTTTCACATAGTTATCCACAGATTTTGTGAGTAACTATATTTATCCATTAAGCGACAAGAAGTTAGTCCCGGGTGTAAATTCCTGCTATCAACTTCAGAATATAAGCACCACATATATATTGTTAATTTTACCTCAACCGTCGCAATTTAGCGACATCTAATTTTCATCAGGTTGCTTCATTCCACACCGGGCAGGCAGTACACTGACGGCAGCATGTCGAAACCCTCTATTTTGCGTATAGCCATTCCCTCTCCACTTCGGCGCAGCTTCGACTATCTGCCTCCGGAACAGGACGGGGCTGCGCCGCAATCAGGAGTCAGAATAAAGGTTCCATTTGGGAAACGTACCGTTATCGGCATCTTGCTGGAGTTTGTCACGGAGAGTACCATTCCTGTACGGCGCCTGAAGCGGGTTATTGAGATACTGGATGAAGAACCTGTTCTACCTCCGGATCTGCTGACCCTGCTCAACTGGGGAAGCCGTTACTATCATCACCCTGTGGGAGAAGTGCTCATGGGGGCGCTGCCGCTACTGCTGCGTGAAGGCAAGCCGGCCCTTCTCCCCGGTAACCATATTTGGCAGCTCACCGAAGCCGGCAAGACAGTTACAACAAATGAGCTATCCAGGGCACCCCGCCAGAGAGTGCTGCTTTCAATGCTGAAAGAACATACGGGTGGACTGCACACCCGGCAGCTCAATCAGCACCAGCAAAACTGGCAGCCGGTAATGAAAAAACTGAAGGAAAAAGGGTGGGTTCAGTGTATTGAATCCTCTTTTCTGCCTGCCCGTGCAGAATCCCTTTCATCAACAGCGGAACACCGCCCGATACTTAACCAGGCTCAGCAGGCAGCCGTGGACAGCGTGCTGGAGTCGGCAGGACGATTCTCCGTGTTACTGCTGGACGGTGTAACGGGAAGCGGAAAAACCGAAGTTTATCTCCAGATTATCGAGCAGGTCATCAGCTCGGGCAAGCAGGCAATGGTGCTGGTTCCAGAGATCGCACTTACCCCGCAGCTACTGGATCGTTTCCTGCAGCGTTTTCCCCGGCCCGTTGCCCTGTTGCACTCATCCCTCTCCAGCCGGGAGCGGCTGGCGGCCTGGCTGGGCAGCCGCAGTGGCGAGGCAGCCATTATCATCGGCACACGCTCCGCCCTGTTCACTCCGGTAAAAAACCTGGGCATTATCATAGTCGATGAAGAGCATGATACCTCCTTCAAGCAGCAGGAGGGATTCCGTTACTCGGCTCGCGACATGGCCATTATCCGCGCCCGGAATGCCAATGTTCCCATCGTATTGGGCAGTGCCACCCCCTCCCTGGAAAGTCTGTACAACGCGCAACAAAAACGATATTTGCATCTCTCCCTGCCGGAGCGCGCAGGCGGAGCGCAACCACCAACATTCCGGCTGCTGGATCTGCGCCGTCAGCCACTGCAAGAGGGGTTGTCACCCGAACTGCTCGGCATCATGGAGCAACATCTGCAGACCGATGGACAGATCCTGCTGTTTCTCAACCGGCGCGGTTTCGCCCCTACCCTGCTGTGTCATGAGTGCGGCTGGGTGGGGCGGTGCCGGCGTTGCGACACCCATCTCACCTTCCATCAGCGGGAGCGCCGCCTGCGCTGTCACCACTGCGGCGCGGAGCGGCCCGTGGATCCCCGTTGCCCCGATTGTGGCAGTATCGATCTCCGCGCCCTGGGAGCAGGAACGGAACGGATAGAGCAGGCCCTGCAGCAGCACTTCCCCGGCATCGGCGTTGCCCGGCTGGACCGTGACAGCACCCGCCGCAAGGGGAGTATGCAAAACGTGCTGAACGAGGTTCAGCAGGGTCATAAACGCATTCTCATCGGAACCCAGATGCTGGCCAAGGGGCACCATTTCCCCAATGTGACACTGGTGGGAATTCTGGATACCGACCAGGGGCTGTTCAGCGCCGACTTCCGCGCCAGTGAACGGATGAGCCAGCTCATCACGCAGGTAGCCGGGCGCGCGGGACGGGCGGAAAAACCCGGTCTGGTGGTTATCCAGACCAACCACCCGGAACACCCCCTGCTGCAGCAACTGATTACTCACGGCTATCAGCAGTTCGCCAACACAGCTCTCAAAGAGCGGCAGGAGGCCGAACTGCCGCCCTGCTGCTCCATTGCCCTGCTCAGGGCAGAGGCCACCGCGGCGGAAAAATCGCTGGACTTTCTGCGCCAGGCGCTGCAAACAGCCGCACCGTTCAACTCCGGCGAAGTCTTTCTGCTGGGTCCCGTACCCGCCCCGATGGAAAAACGGGCCGGACGTTACCGGGCGCAACTGCTGCTGCAATCCGCCAGCCGCGCCGCCCTGCACCGGCTGCTCGACCAGTGGATGCCACAACTGGAAACCCTGAAAAGCGGCCGCAAGGTACGCTGGTCGCTGGACGTGGATCCCGTTGATCTGTTTTAATCCGGCCCGGTTCGATTGAGTTGTTTTCTTCGACCGTGGATAATGATCGTTTCAGCCAACAAAACCTCATGACAGATGAAACATCACCTGCAACAACTGATCAGCTCGGCAGTAACAACCCTGCAGCAGGAGAACCTGCTGCCAGCAAAGATCCGGTTTACCGTTCAAATCGAAAACAGCCGTGACGCCAGCCACGGCGATTTTGCCTGCAATATCGCATTGATGCTGGCAAAGGCCGCCCGCCGCAAGCCGCGGGAGCTGGCGGAGGATCTGGTCAGGGTTCTACCGGCATCCGGGCTGGTTGAGAAGGTGGAGATTGCCGGCCCCGGCTTTATCAACTTTTTCATGACCGCAGCCGCTTTCCAGAACGTTGTGCAGGACATCATGGCAGCCGGAGAGGCTTGGGGACACTCCACCATCGGCAACGACAAACGGGTACAGGTGGAGTTCGTCTCCGCCAATCCCACCGGCCCGCTGCATGTGGGGCACGGGCGTGGAGCCGCATACGGAGCCGCTGTTGCCGATCTACTGGCGGCGGCGGGTTTCCGGGTACACCGCGAATACTACGTCAACGATGCCGGACGGCAGATGAACATCCTCGCCACCAGCGTCTGGCTGCGCTATCTGGAGCGGTGCGGGGAACAGTTCACCTTCCCTGAAAACGGCTATAAAGGCGACTATATCTACGCCATCGCCGAACAACTCAAGCAGAAATACGGGAACAGTTTTTGCCGCAGCGCCGCAGCCCTGTTTGACAATATCCCGGCCGATGAACCTGACGGCGGTGACAAAGAGCAGCATATCGACGCCCTCATCGCACGCAGCCAGGAGTTGCTGGGTGACTATTATGAACATGTGTTCCAGACCGCATTGACCCACATCGTGGATGACATCCGCGAGGATCTGGAGCAGTTCGGGGTGGTATACGAAGAGTGGTTTTCCGAACGCTCCCTGACCACATCCGGAACCGTTGAAAAAGTGATCAGCCGCCTTGAAAAATCCGGCCACCTCTACGAAAAAGAGGGTGCGCTCTGGTTCCGATCCTCGGAATTTGGCGATGAGAAGGATCGGGTGGTAGTAAGGGAGAACGGTCAACCCACCTATTTCGCCTCGGATATCGCCTACCACGCGGACAAAATGGAGCGCGGCTTCGACAGGGTGATCGACATCTGGGGAGCCGACCATCACGGATATGTTCCCCGCATCCGGGCAGCCCTGAGTGCACTGGGATACGACAGTGACCGGCTGGACGTGCTGCTGGTGCAGTTTGCCAACCTGTACCGCAACGGTGAACGGGTGCAGATGTCCACCCGATCCGGTTCGTTTGTTACCCTGCGCGAGCTGCGTGAAGAGGTGGGCAACGATGCGGCCCGCTTCTTCTATGTAATGCGCAAATGCGAACAGCACATGGATTTTGATCTGGAACTGGCCAAGTCACAAAGCAACGACAACCCGGTCTACTATGTGCAATATGCCCATGCCCGTGTCTGCAGCGTCATGCGCCAG
>JAJRUX010000097.1 GCA_024277575.1 Gammaproteobacteria bacterium
CCAGACTGTGCGCAACGCCAAGGTAGATGAGACGCGCCTCCTCCACACCGGATACGATGGAGATAGGATGTCCCAGCGCCTGTTCCATCGCCTCGATTAAGGGTCCGGAGTCACGCGCACTGCGCAGGGTGCTGGTACCAACCGCTCGCACACATTCCGCAGAAAGTCCTGACAGGCGCTCGCCAAAACGGGTCAGACAGGCCAGCGCCCGCTGTTCCGCTTCAGGGGTAATACGGCGCTGCTTATCAAAGCCGCCTCCCAGGCGCACCATTTCGCGCAGGCGATCCACCACCCGCACTTCCCCATTATGTAGACGGGCAACAATCAAATGAAAACTGTTGGAACCCAGATCGACGGCCGCAACGATTTCAGGAGTTTTTTCCATTGAAGATGACCTGTGATTTTTTATGATAATTATTTGCCGTTTATATACCGCTCATCCCGGAAAGTGCGCATCCACTCCGGACGATAGGTGATCAACAGTGTTGTTAACATTCCATTGAATGCCCCTTCGGGGACCATAATCAATGGCAAAAATGGCAGAAAGTTGTCCGACAGATAGTTGAATGTATAGGCTCCACTGCCCCACAACACGGTTGCTCCCACCAATCCAGCCATCAGAATAGAGAATGCAGCGCCCAGAAAACTGCAGGCCAGCACATAGACAAAAAAGTTGGGCGCGTGGCGATCCACCTGGATAAAAATACGGTAGATAATCAATACTGGCAGAGCTACCATTATCAGGCCGTTAAGGGCAAAGGTCTCCCAAGCCATCTCCCCCAGCCAGGTATTTCCGGCCAGCGCCACGGTCATGATGATTAGGGCAAACTCCCAGCTGAACATCAGGGTCAACAGACCGGCACCAAGCAGGTGAAAACTAAGTCCCGGCGTTACGCCCGCTTTTACATTCCACAGGAAAAAGGTGAAGACACAGGCTCCCAGCAGCAGATGCTGCCCCTCCCGGCTGCACAATCGCCACCACGGGGCACGATACACCGCCACCGCCAGTACAGGAAAAAACAGCAGATTTGCTGCCCACAACAGGGGGGTAGCAATCAACCCTTCGGGTAGGTCCATGACATATCCACCAAAACCAGACGATTCAGTTCACACTCCCGGAAGCGATAACAGCGAGAAGCAAAAGATCATAACCCACCGGCATTCCATATACCGCCGAATTAAAAGTTCTATTATATCAGCGATACTAATTGATTGTTTTTATAGATCATGCCCAGCCCTCTTTGCCGGACAGAAAGCTTTACATCATTCAGCAGCTGTTTATAAAATCTGGCCAATAAACCATCTTCGGGAACATTTTATTAGTCAGATGGTCACATATTTCCGTTCGGATTATCGAGCATGTCACGTTCTACAACTGTCGGGATACAGCCATAGATAACACATAGAAATTAATCAGAAAAAGGAGGCGAGATGATCAATGTTAACAGGCTCATACGCACTTATGGCGACTTCACCGCAATTGACGATGTTTCGTTCGAAATCGCTCAGGGGGAGATTGTCGGCCTGTTGGGACATAACGGCGCCGGCAAGACCACCATCATGAAGATGCTTACCGGCTTTCTCGAACCAACGAGTGGCTCGATAACGATCGATGGACTGGACATCCGTGAACAACGGGAAGCGATCCAGCGCAAGATTGGCTATCTGCCGGAGAACTGTCCCGTCTATCCCGAGATGACAGTGATCGATTATCTCAACTATGCAGCCGCCCTGCATGGCGTCCCGGAGGCAGAGCGTCTGGAGAGGGTGCGTGAGGCGATCACCAAAACCGAGCTGACCGAGAAGGCCACCCAGTTCATCAACACGCTTTCCCGCGGTTACCGTCAACGGGTGGGGGTGGCCCAGTCGCTGTTGCATCACCCCGATATTCTTATTCTCGATGAACCCACCAACGGCCTTGACCCCTCCCAGGTGCAGCATATGCGCAATCTGATCAAGGAGGCGGCTCAGCATGCAACGGTCATTCTCTCCACCCATATCCTGCAGGAGGTTCAGGCGGTATGCGACCGGGTAATCATTGTCCGGGCAGGCCAAAAAGTGCTGGATTCCCGCATGGAGGATCTGCGCAGCGCCAGCCGCCTGCTGGTTACCGTGCAGGCGGAACCGGGCAAGGTGGACGCCGCGCTGAAGGAGGTAGCGGAAATTCAGTCGGTAAAACAGCTCTCCGATGACAGCAACCGGCAGAGCTATGCACTGACGTTCCGCGATCAGACCGGGCCGCAACAGTGCGCCCCCGTCGTGGCCTCGGCACTGCTGGAGCAGGGTTGCGCACTGTATGCCATGCAGCCGGAACAGCGCACCCTGGAGTCCATCTTTCTCGAAACCGCTGCTCGATAATAGACAAGGGAGGAAACGAAAGTGAATCAGCTGTTTCAGATCGCACGCAAGGAGTTTGCCGCTTTCTTTTCATCACCCATCGCATTTATCTTTTTTGGTGCATTTCTGGCGGTAACCCTGTTCATTTTTTTCTGGGTGGAAACCTTTTTCGCCCGCAATATCGCTGATGTTCGGCCACTTTTTTCCTGGATGCCGGTGCTGCTGATCTTTCTGGGCGCCGCCATCACCATGCGCATGTGGTCCGAAGAGCGGCGCAGCGGTACGCTGGAGTTTCTTCTCACCTCGCCGGTACCGCCATGGCAACTGGTACTGGGCAAATTTCTCGCCTGCCTGATGCTGGTCGGGGTGGCGCTGCTGCTCACGTTGCCACTGCCGGTAACAGTCGCCTTCATCGGCAATCTCGACTGGGGGCCGGTGTTTGGCGGTTATCTGGCCACCCTGTTCCTGGCCGCGGCCTACATCGCCATCGGCCTGTTTGTCAGCGCCCGCTCCGACAACCAGATTATCAGCCTCATTGTCACCTCGCTGCTCTGCGGCCTGTTCTATCTGGTCGGTTCCGATGCGCTGACCGGACTGGTGGGCAACCGGGGCAGCGAGCTGCTGCAACTGCTGGGCACCGGATCACGGTTTGAGTCCATCACCCGTGGAGTCATCGATCTGCGCGATCTTTACTACTATCTCAGCCTGGTGGGAATCTTTCTGGCTCTCAACGTTTTCTCCCTGGAGCGGCTGCGCTGGGCCGGGAACCCGTCCAACAGCCGCCACCGCCAGTGGGCGGCAGCGACCACCCTGCTGGTTGCCAACTTCATCATTGGCAATCTCTGGCTGCAACCGGTCGGCTGGGCGCGCGCCGATATCACCCAGGGCAATATCTACTCCATATCCGACTCAACCCGCAACTATCTGGCCCAGCTTCGCGAACCCCTGCTGATCCGCGGCTATTTCAGCGCCCAGACCCATCCGCTGCTGGCGCCACTGGTGCCGCGGCTGCATGATCTGCTGGAGGAGTACGCCGTTGCCGGCAAGGGCAAGGTGCGGGTAGAGTTTGTCGATCCGCTGGAGCATCCCGAACTGGAGCAGGAGGCGGGACAGAAGTATGGCATCCGCCCGGTGCCGTTCCAGACCGCAAGCAAATACCAGGCGTCGGTGGTCAACTCCTATTTCGACATCCTGATTAAATATGGTGATCAGTATGAAGTGCTGGGTTTCCGTGACCTCATCGAGGTCAAGGCCCAGAGCGAGGCAGATCTGGAGGTGGAGCTGCGCAACCCCGAATATGACATCACCCGTGCAATAAAAAAGGTGCTGTTTGCCTATCAGGGGGCCGGACAGCTGTTTGAAAACATTACCCAACCCGTTACTTTCAGGGGATATATCTCTCCCGATGCACGCCTGCCCGAACAGCTCGTCGAACTCAGGAAAGGGCTTGATGAAACACTGGCCACCCTGAAAAAAGAGGCGGGTGACCGGTTGAAAGTGGAGATCAGGGACCCCGATGCCGACGGCGGCACGCTGGCCAGAAAGATCGAGAGTGAGTACGGCTTCCGTCCCATGGCGGCCGGCCTGTTTGATCCCGATACTTTCTGGTTCTACATGACGCTGGAGAGCAGCGATCAAATTGTGCCGGTACCACTGCCGGAAACGCTGGACACCGCCAGTCTGAAGCGGAGTATTGACACCGCTCTCAAGCGCTTTTCGAAAGGATTTCTCAAAACAATAGCCCTCCATACCCCACCCGGTATGCCACACATGCCGCAGTTTGGCATGCCGGGCAGTGGCAAGCAGTTCAACTGGCTGCAGGAGCGCTTGCGCGAGGAGCACACGATACAGCCCAGCGACCTGAAAGCAGGCCGGGTGCCCACCGATGCCGATCTGCTGCTGGTGGTTGCACCCGAGTCGCTGGATGAAAAACAGCTGTTCGCGGTGGATCAGTTTTTGATGGAGGGGGGCACGGTGATTCTCTCCACCTCGCCCTTTGATATCTCGATGCAACAGATTCTTTCAGCCACGCCCCACGAATCGGGATTGAAGCAGTGGCTGGAGCACAAGGGCATCAGCATCAGGGAGGAGATGGTTCTTGATCCGCAGAACAGCGCCTTCCCCATTCCGATCCAGCGTAACATCGGCGGCTTCATCGTGCAGGAGACACAGATGATCGCCTACCCGTATTTCGTCGATATCCGCGAACAGGGCATGGAGCAGGAGAGCGGTATCACTGCCGGACTCAGCCAGGTCACCATGAACTGGGCCTCCCCCATTGTCATCGATGAGGAAAAGAACAAGACCCGGCGGATAATTCCGCTACTGTACAGTTCAGAAAACTCATGGACCTCATCCAGCACAAATATCCAGCCGGATTTTCGCGCCCATGGCCAGCTGGGTTTCAGCCCGGAGGGGGAGACTGGCAAGCAGCTGCTGGCGGTGGTAGTCGAGGGCCGCTTTGACTCGTTCTTCAAGGGCAAACCCTCTCCCCTGCTGAAACGGGAGGAAGCGGGTGAACAGCCACCGGAAGAGAAGAATGAAAAAACCACTGACGAAGCTACTGCCGGGGAAAAGGGCGAAGAGTCTCCCATCAGCCGGGTGATCGAAAAATCTCCCGAGTCGGGACGAATCATCCTGTTCTCATCCAACACCTTTCTCAGTGACAGCGCTCTCGAACTGGTATCAGCGGCGCTGCGCACCCGCTACTTCAACCCGGTGCAACTGGTGGAAAACACGATTGACTGGTCACTGGAAGAGCGCGGTCTGCTCTCCATCCGGGGCCGGGGACACTTCTCCCGCACACTGGATCCGCTGGATCGCGATGAGCAGCAGTTCTGGGAATATCTCAACTACGCACTGGCGCTGCTTGGCCTGGCGGTGGTGTGGCTGCTGCGCCGCATCGCCCGCAAACGCGCCCGAATTTACTACCAATCCGTACTGAATGAAGGGAGGGCTTGAGCGATGAAGAAGTGGATTGCAGGACTTGGCGCTCTTCTCATCATCCAGATTGTGCTGGCCATCACGCTGAATAGAGTTGGTGATACCTACACCGCCTTTACCCCGGAAGATAAACTGGCCAACTTCGAGCCTGCACAGATAGACACCGTGGTTATCGAAACAGCCGACGGGCAGGCGGTACTGAAAAAAGTTGACGGGAAATGGCAGCTTCCCGGGCTCGATGATTTCCCGGCCGACCAGCTGAAGGTTACGCAACTGCTTGATAACCTGTCGAACCTGAAAAAGGGCTGGCCGGTAGCAACCACTGCCGGCGCCGCCAAACGATTCAAGGTTGATGAGGAAGAGTTTGAACGCCGCATCATCCTGGAGCGCGGTGGAAACAGTGTCGCGAAACTGTACTTTGGTACTTCACCAGGACTGCGCAAGGTATACGCCCGTATCGCAGATGAAAACGAGATCATCACTGTTGGTTTCTCCCTGTTCGAAGCCGGTTCTGACAACAACGACTGGATCGACAGCAATATTCTCAAGCTGGATGAAAAGAAAATCATTCGTGTCAAATTCCCTGGCTTTACCCTTCAGCGCCGGGATGAAACATGGCAACTTGAAGAACTGGCTGCGGATGAGGAAACCGTTACTGGCCAGACCAAAAATCTGATCAAAAAACTGGCTGGACTCACTATCGAATCACTGCTCACAACCGAGGACAATCCAGAACTGGAGAAAGACACAAAGCCCCTGACAATAACGGTGACACTGGCGGGGGAGAACAGCCTGGACTATACCTTTTCCAGGCTAAAAGATGGCGGCTACCTGTTACAGCGGTCAGACAAGAAAACACGCTTCAAAGTAGCCAACTGGGAGGTTGATTCCATCAAGGATGGAAAACGGGAAAACCTGGTTGAAAAAAAGACATCGATAAAGGAATCAGATAGTGAAAGAATCGGGGACGAGTAAAATCTTTACCTGCGCATTCATCCCCTGCCCCAATCATTGAACCTAGAATCCGCAGTTGGATGAGGTGAAGTGTGCGTTTGCGGTGGTGCAGGGCAAGGCGCAACGACGCGCGACCGCCAGGGATGGCGAAGGCTCGCGGGAGGCAGGATGCCGGGAGCGACGAATAGTCATTCTATTCCAAGGAGTTGCAAAGCTTGCCGCTCCATGCTCACGCCCCTCGCCTACGTCCATGCAGGCGACGCTGCCATGCGCCACCGCAAGCATGCAATTCGCCTCGTAGCGTGGTTCACCCGGCAGGCGAATTGTCAGGTCAATGTCTGTAGCAAGCATATCAATAACCTGGTATCAGAATGGAGCGGTCAACTGCGGATTCCAGGAACCTGTCGATGAGATGGTCTCCTAGTACTCTTTCAAGGTAATAAATTAGGATTCAGCGTTCCTGTGGTGCTTCGC
>JAJRUX010000098.1 GCA_024277575.1 Gammaproteobacteria bacterium
CGTGGAAGCATTGATCACCGCCGCAGACATCGCTTTTCACGGCAGCGACTGGTTTACCTCCTTCGGCACGGAAAGATGCCGGGGCAGCAAGCTGCTCAGCATCAGTGGTGACTGCGCCCGGCCGGGAGTCTATGAGTTTGTTTTTGGGACCCCTCTTGCAGAGATTCTTGATGCCTGCGGAGCGGAAGATTTGCTGGGGGTGCAGATGGGAGGTCCATCCGGAACCTGGGTCACTTCCGACGAGTTCCATCGCCAGCTGGCGTTCGAGGATCTCTCCACCGGCGGCTCGTTGATGGTTTTCGGTCAGGAACGGGAACTGCTGGAGATCGTCCACAACTTCAGCCGCTTCTTTGCCCGTGAAAGCTGCGGCTTCTGCACCCCCTGCCGGGTGGGCACCTCACTGCTGACCCGGTTGATGGAGAAGGTTTACCGGGGCAAGGCAAGTATGGATGACCTGAGCAGACTCCAACAACTGGGAAAACTGATGGCCTCCGCCAGTCACTGCGGGTTGGGACAAACGGCGGCCAACCCTGTCCTGAGCACGCTGAACAAAGAGCCGAAACAGTACCAGCAACGCCTTGACCACGACGACTTTACTCCTGATTTTGACCCGGAGAGGGAGCTGCAGAGATCCCTGAATCCAAAATGAGCACCCACTCTTTCACCATTGACGACCAGCCGGTTTCTTTCAAGGACGGACAGACCATCATCCAGGCGGCGCTGGCAGCGGGGATTTTTATTCCACATCTCTGCTACCATTCGGAGTTCAAACCCCACGGCAGTTGCCGGTTATGCACGGTTGAAATCAACGGACGGAAAATGCCAGCCTGTACCACGCCAGCCGCAGCCGGCCAGCAGGTGCTGAACCATACAGCAGAATTGAACGGACTACGCCGCATCCTGGTCCAGATGCTGTTTATTGAGGGCAATCACTTCTGCCCCAGTTGCGAGAAAAGCGGCAACTGCAGACTGCAGGCAACGGGATACTGGCTGCAAATGCTCGATACACCCTTTCCCCATTTTTTCCCCCGTCGGGAGTTGGACGCCTCCCATCCTGATGTACTTCTGGATCGGGATCGCTGTATCTTTTGCGAGCTGTGTGTGCATGCCAGCCGGGATGTGGATCACAAAAATGTCTTTGCTCTCAGCGGAAGGGGAATCCACACCCGGCTGATCGTCGACTCCCCCAGTGGAAAGCTGGGTGACAGCAACTTGAGTGCCACAGACAAGGCGATGCAGGTCTGCCCCACCGGCGCCCTGCTGACTCGCGGGGAGGCTTTCCACACCCCTATCGGCAAACGGCTCTACGATCAGCAAAGCATAGCGGAATCAAGCTTCAAAACCGCAGCGGCAACATTTAAGGAGCAGGCAGGTGAGTGACAAACTGCGCATTGCCACCACCTCGCTGGCAGGGTGTTTTGGTTGCCATATGTCCTTTCTGGATATCGACGAGCGGATATTTCAGCTGGCTGAAGTAGTGGAGTTCGACCGCTCCCCCCTGACCGACATCAAGCAGGTTCACCGTTGCGATATCGGCCTTATCGAAGGTGGCGTGTGCAATGAGGAGAATATCCGGGTATTGCGAGAGTTCCGTACCCACTGTAAAACCGTGGTCGCCATCGGTGCCTGTGCCATTAACGGCGGCATCCCGGCACTGCGCAACCATTATGATCTGACCGACTGCCTGAACGAGGCCTATCTGGAGAGCATTGGAGTGGAGAATCCGCAACTTCCCGATGACCCGGAACTGCCGCGCCTGCTCGACAAGCTCCACCCCGTTCATGAGCTGGTAAAGGTGGACTACTCCCTGCCTGGCTGTCCCCCTTCTGCCGATGCCATCTGGACCTTGCTGCAGGATCTCGTCGCCGGCCGGGAACCCGCCCTGCCTATTGAACTGATTCACTATGACTGACCCGAAAAACAGACATCCAGGCAAACTGCGCCGAGTCCGAATCGACCCGCTGACACGAGTGGAGGGACATGGCAAGGTGACACTGTTGCTGGATGAAAACGATCATGTGATTCAGGCACGTTTGCACATCGTAGAGTTCCGTGGCTTCGAGAAATTCATCCAGGGGCGTCCCTGCGAAGAGGTGCCGGTGCTGGTACAGCGCCTGTGCGGGATCTGTCCCATCAGCCATCTGCTGGCAGCATCAAAAGCAATGGATCAGCTGGCGGGAGTGGAACAACTCACCCCTGCCGCAGAAAAGCAGCGCCGCCTGCTGCACTTCGGACAGGTATTGCAGTCCCATGCCCTGCACTTCTTCTATCTCGCTGCCCCGGATCTGCTGTTCGGTTTCAACAGCGATGCACAACAGCGCAACGTTATGGGAGTAATGGAGCATCACCGTGATATCGCCCTGAAGGGGATCAGGATTCGCAAGTATGGGCAGGAGGTAATCCGAGTCATTGCCGGCAAACGCATTCATGGC
Source organism: Gammaproteobacteria bacterium (assembly GCA_024277575.1). Lineage (GTDB taxonomy): Bacteria > Pseudomonadota > Gammaproteobacteria > Thiohalospirales > Thiohalospiraceae > DRMK01. The sequence goes on from JAJRUX010000098.1 coordinate 2,433, forward strand.
ACAGGTCCACTGCCAGGTGGGATGAACAAACCGCTGACCACTGATGATCGGGACTACCTGCTCACCGATATCGACCAGACTGTCCACTGGTGTCAGGAGGGACTGGCACTGATCAGGAACATCTATCTTGGCAATCCGGAATACCATTCACGGTTTGCCGTCATCCGCTCCAACTTTCTGAGCCTGGTGCGCCAGGATGGCGCCCTGGAGCTGTATCATGGCGGGCTGCGCGCCCGAGATGCGGAAGGGAAAACACTATTTGAACAGGTAGACTACCACAACTACGGCCACTATTTGCGGGAAGAGGTCAAACCGTGGTCATACATGAAGTTCCCCTATATTCACTCCCTGGGGAGTGAGGCCGGATGGTACCGGGTTGGTCCCTTGGCCCGGATCAACAACTGTGACTTCATCCCCACACCGTTATCGGAGCAGGCGCGCCAGGAGTTCATGGAGCACAGCGGCGATCAGCCGGTACATGCATCACTGGCTTACCACTGGGCGCGAATGATTGAGGCCATCCATTGCGCTGAGGCGATCCGGGAACTGCTACAGGATCCCGAGCTACTCGGCACCGATCTGCTGGTGGAAGGAACGAAACAGCAGGAAGGGATCGGTGTTATCGAGGCGCCACGCGGCACCCTGTTCCACCACTACCAGGTAAATGAGGAAGGATTGGTAGAAAAGGCCAATTTAATCGTGTCCACCACCAACAACAACCAGGCCATGAACGAAGCCATCCGGCAAGTAGCTGCGGATTATCTTGATGGCCACACATTGACAGAAGGGCTGCTGAATCACATCGAAGTGGCCATTCGCGCTTACGACCCCTGCCTCTCCTGCGCAACCCATGCGCTGGGAAAAATGCCATTGCAGGTGGAACTGTACGGTGCCGATGGGGAGCGGCTGGATCGGCTGGTAAAACGTAATTGTGAATAGGATTAGATTGTGAGCAGCGATATCCTGGTGCTGGGATATGGGAATCCAGGCCGGGGTGATGATGCACTCGGCCCGATGTTAATTGAAAAACTTGATTGTGCAGAACGAACGAAACATGAAAGTCTGGCCTGTTTTCAACTGCAACCAGAGCAGATTTTTGACCTTGAGAATCGCCGGCTTATCCTGTTCGCGGATGCCAGCGTGTCCGCCTCCGCCCCGTTCAGTTTTACCGAACTCACAGCAAACTGCGAGATCAGCTACAGCACTCATTCCATGACTCCTGAAACACTGCTTTATATTTATGAAACCCTGTTTCGACGCCCGCCACCATGCTGTTTTTTGCTGAGTATCAGAGGAAATAATTTTAAGCTGGGAAAGAAGCTAAGTGACGTAGCGGAAAAACATCTGGATGCTGCATTTGATTTTGCAACCGAGCTGCTGGACGAACCGGACCTTCTGCGCTGGAGAGGCAAACTTATGATGTCTGCCTCTATTCCCGCTCCTCAATCCAAGCCATCTGGATCGCCTCCAGAATCTTCTCGTTAGAACGCTCTGGATCATCGTCAAACCCCTCCAGCTCGCATATCCAGCGGTGCAGATCGGTAAACCGGACATACTGCGGATCCACATCCGGATGCGCCTCATCCAGCTCGATGGCGATATCCAGCGTATCGATCCATTTCAGGCTCATTCAGACTCCTTGCGGTTTTCAGAAACCATATTGATGGTATATTTGGGGATCTCTACCACCAGATCCTCCTCCCCAATCTCCGCCTGACAGCTGAGGCGGGAATCGGGCTCTACCCCCCAGGCCTTGTCCAGCAGATCCTCTTCTGCGTCACTGGCCTCGTTGAGGGAGTCGAAACCCTCCCGCACGATGACGTGACAGGTGGTGCAGGCACACGATTTTTCGCAGGCGTGCTCAATCTCGATGTCATTCTCCAGTGCAGCATCGCAAATGGTGGTTCCCGGCTCTGCTTCAATAACCGCCCCTTCGGGGCAGATCTCGTCATGGGGAAGAAAAATTATTTGTGGCATATCAAACCTTCAGTTCGTCCACCGCCTGCCCTTGCAGTGCCTTTTTGATACTGGCATCCATACGCCGTGAAGCAAAGCTGCGGGTGCATTCGTCCACCTCTTCAATTGCGCGCTTGATGCGCCTTGCATCACTGCCACTGCGGGCTGTGTGCAGTTTATTCATCGCAGCTTCAATCCCGGCACGTTCATCCGCATTAAGTAACGTATCGCCATCGTCAGCCAGAGCAGCCTCCAGCGCCTCCAGCACCCGGTCTGCCTCTACCTGCTGCTCGCGCAGGTTACGGGCTTCCACATCCTCGCTGGCGTGGTCAAGAGACTCTTTCAGCATCTGCTCGATTTCACTATCGGTCAGGCCGTAAGAGGGTTTGACCTGGATACTGGCCTCCACACCGGAGGTCTCCTCCCGTGCAGAGACCGACAGCAGACCATCGGCATCCACCTGAAAGGTCACACGGATGCGTGCAGCTCCAGCCACCATTGGCGGAATACCACGCAGTTCAAAACGCCCGAGGGAGCGGCAGTCACTGACCAGTTCCCGCTCACCCTGCAGAACATGAATAGCCATTGCTGTCTGGCCATCCTTGTAGGTGGTAAAATCCTGGGCCCGCGAAACCGGGATTGGAGTATTGCGGGGAATGACCTTTTCCACCAGGCCTCCCATGGTCTCCAGCCCCAGCGAGAGCGGAATGACATCCAGAAGCAACATCTCCTGATCCGGCTTGTTTCCGGCCAGAATATCAGCTTGTATGGCAGCGCCGATGGCAACCACCTTGTCCGGATCCACATCGGCCAACGGCTCACGCCCGAAAAACTCGCCAACCAGCTCGCGTACCCTGGGGACGCGGGTGGAGCCTCCGACCATGATAACTTCACGGATCTCCTCTGCCTTGACCCCGGCATCACGCAGTACGCGCCGGCAAGGAATCAGGGTTTTCCTTATCAATGGCTCCATCAGCCGGTTGAACTGGTCACGACTCAACTCGCCTTCCCAGTGGTTGCCGTCTTCCAGTTCAATCCTGACTGGCACCGTCTCGTTAGAGGTGAGCATCTCCTTGGCGCTGCGGGCAACAGAAAGCAGGCGGCGCAGCTGGTGATGCCCGGCATCCTCGCTGATACCGGCCTGCTCCATGATCCACTTCGCTATCAGGTGGTCCATATCATCACCACCCAGCGCGGTATCACCCGAGGTCGCCAGCACTTCAAATACCCCTTTGGAAAGCCTGAGCAGGGAAACATCGAAGGTGCCGCCACCCAGATCATAGACCACATAAACCCCCTCTGCGGCTCGCTCCAGGCCATAGGCTACCGCAGCAGCAGTGGGTTCATTGAGCAGACGAAGGACATTGAGTCCGGCAAGACGGGCCGCATCACGGGTCGCCTGCCTTTGGGCATCATCGAAATAGGCCGGAACGGTAATCACGACACCTTCCAGTTCCCCTCCCAGGCTCTGTTCGGCACGTTCCCGGAGAGTGCGCAGAATATCGGCGGAGATCTCGACTGCACTGAGGTCGCCAGCGGCTGTATGCAGACGCGGTACGGCAGAGTCGGTTTCAACCATCCGGTAGGGCAGACGAAAACCGCTGCCGGAAATGTCGGCTGCACCTCTCCCCATCAGCCGTTTAATCGAACTGACAGTATTTTGAGGATCGGTTGAGAGGTGCCTCCTGGCTGCTTCGCCAACCAGTGGCGTCTCCCCGCTACGGTAGTGAATAACGGAGGGTAGCAGATAGTTCCCGTCACTGTCGGGCAGGACATCGGCGCTACCGCTGCGCACGGTGGCGACAAGTGAGTTGGTGGTGCCCAGATCGATCCCTGCCGCCAGCCGGTGCTGATGCGGAACGGTGGATTGGCCCGGTTCACTGATCTGTAACAACGCCACAATCAATACCCCATTAATTCATCATATATTTCATCAGCTTCTTGCTGAATTTTATTAAGAAACATTAACTTGTCAACATTCTCGCGTGCAGCTGCAAGAGATTGTTCAGACGCATCCTGAAACTGTTCAGTCAGCTGTTGAATAACAATCTCGGTGCGATGACGAATATCGTCAGTCAACTCTGTGAGAGCAGCAACGGGATCGGATTGATCACGGATGTCTGCCAACGCTTCACGCAGTTCCATCTGCTCAAGCAGAAACGCCTGATCCACCTTTGCAGTTTGCCCTTCGCTATCGATGCCATGCAGTTCGAGCAGATAGCGCGCCCGCTCTACCGGCTGTTTGAGGGTATGGAAAGCCTGGTTTATCCGGGCGGCACGTTGAATGGAAAGGCGCCTTTCCAGCGCACTGGCGTTGGCGAATTTGTCAGGATGGAAGGTACGTTGCAGTTCTCTGTACTGCTCATTGAGGCGGTCGATATCCACCTCAAAGTCCTGAGGCAAACCAAACAGCCTGAAGTGGTTCACACGCTAAAACTTTCGCCGCAACCGCACTGGTTGGCAACGTTTGGATTATTGAACCGAAAGCCTTCGTTAAGACCTTCCTTGCCATAATCCAGCTCGGTTCCATCCAGATAGATCAGGCTCTTGGGATCAACAACCACCTTGATATCACCCTGCTCAAACACCCGATCATCCGGCTTTATCTCGTCGGCAAACTCCAGGACGTAGGCCATTCCCGAGCAGCCGGAGGTTCGCACCCCCAGGCGCAAGCCTATACCTTTACCCCGTTTGGCAAGGAATTGCCGCACATGCTCGGCGGCAGCTTCGGTCAGGGAGATGGCCATTTCAGGCCACCTCCTCCCGGCTGTCACTGTCACCCTGCTGTTTTGCCTGGTAGTCAGAAATGGCCGCCTTGATGGCGTCTTCTGCCAGTACGGAACAGTGAATCTTGACCGGCGGCAAGGCCAGCTCTTCCGCGATATCGCTGTTTTTAATCTCCGCGGCCTGATCCAGTGTCTTGCCCTTGACCCACTCGGTAAGCAGGGAGCTGGAGGCGATTGCGGAGCCACAGCCGTAAGTCTTGAAACGGGCATCTTCAATAACACCCTCATCGCTTACCTTGATCTGCAGCCGCATTACATCTCCGCAGGCGGGCGCCCCGACCATACCGGTTCCCACCTTCTGATCCTCCTTGTCGAAGGTTCCAACGTTACGCGGATTTTCATAATGATCGATTAATTTTTCGCTGTATGCCATAGCAAATTTACTCTTGAAAATTCAAACAACCTACTCAGTGAGCAGCCCATTGCACCGATTCCAGATCGATACCCTCCTGGTGCATCTCCCATAGCGGTGAAAGTTTACGCAATTTCCCAACTTTCTCATGCAACAGCTTGACTGCATAGTCGATCTCTTCTTCGGTAGTAAAACGACCGATGGAGAAGCGCAACGAACTGTGGGCCAGTTCATCGCTGCGGCCCAGAGCACGCAGCACGTATGACGGTTCCAGGCTGGCGGAGGTACAGGCCGAACCGGATGAAACAGCGATATCCTTCAACGCCATCATCAGTGATTCACCCTCAATATAGTTGAAGCTGATATTGAGATTGTGAGGCACTCTCTTCTCCAGGTCGCCATTAACATAAATCTCCTCAATATCCTTCAGCCCGTTCAGCAAGCGGTCACGCAAACGGCGAATCCGCCCGCTCTCCTCGGCCATCTCTTCCCGTGCGATACGGAAAGCCTCTCCCATCCCCACGATCTGATGAGGAGCCAACGTTCCGGAACGCATACCACGCTCATGGCCACCACCATGCATCTGCGCTTCAATACGGACCCGCGGCTTGCGGCGTACATAAAGCGCACCAACACCCTTTGGGCCATACACCTTGTGGGCGGAAAGTGACATCAAATCGACATCCAGCTCCTGAACATCAATAGCAACCTTCCCGGCGCTCTGGGCGGCATCCACATGGAAAACAATCCCCTTGCTGCGGGTAAGCTCACCGATAGCCCTGATATCCTGAATCACACCGATCTCATTGTTGACGTGCATGATGGATACCAGAATGGTGTCATCACGCAAGGCAGCTTCCAGCTTGTTCAGATCGACAAGACCACTGGGTTCTGGAGCCAAATAGGTAACCTCGAAACCTTCCCGCTCCAGCTGCCGGCAAGAATCGAGCACTGCCTTGTGCTCGGTCTTGCAGGTAACGATATGCTTGCCTTTCTTCGCATAGAAATGGGCAGCACCCTTAAGGGCCAGATTATCGGATTCGGTTGCGCCCGAGGTCCAGATAATCTCCCTGCTGTCGGCATTCAGCAGTGCAGCAACGTTTTTACGCGCATTCAGCACCGCCTCTTCTACCCGCCAGCCAAATACATGCGAGCGCGAAGCGGGATTGCCAAACAACCCGTCTTCCATGGTCAGGTAACGGCACATCTCTTTTGCAACCCGGGGGTCAACCGGAGTGGTTGCAGAATAATCAAAGTATATTGGTGTCTTCATATTTGTCCGTATTTCAGGCGCTCTTTTTGTTAAAACAAACCCATTCCTGACGTTCGTAGATTTCCTGTACGTCCCGCTGCTCCATTAGCTTTCCGAGATTGATATTCTCGAGATAGCCATAGATTTGCCGACTCAGATCCATCCACAGCTCATGAGTCAGACAACGGGCATGATCCTGACAGTTACCTTCACCATCACAAGCGGTTGCGTCAACCTTCTCATCAACTGCGGTAATAACATCCAACACCGGAATACTACTTGGCGGCCGGCTTAGTTTATAACCTCCACCCGGCCCTCGGGTGCTGTCCACCAACCCCTTCTTGCGCAGCTTGGCAAAAAGTTGCTCCAGATAGGAGAGGGAAATTCCCTGGCGTCTTGAGATATCCGCCAAAGTAATGGAACCTTTTTCAAAATGAATAGCTAAATCCAGCATCGCCGTTACGGCATACCGGCCTTTCGTCGTAAGTCGCATATCCTGCTCCTTGTTCGCCAGCTATGTTACTTGCAGTCTATAACCGACCTCATACCAATTAACTTCCAGCAAGAGAACACTTACATATTCAATTGGTATGATGCGGTACAAACTAGAGTCTAGAATACCCACTGTTTTTGTCAAGTATTTATTTCCCCTTTGCTTCAAGATCGTCATCGATCAGCGCTTCACAAGGGGGTAGTTCGGGCAGCTCCAGTTTCTCCCCCAACCGGTTCAACGCCTCGCAAATCTTCTCATTGCGGCTATCCAGCACATGCATATGGTCCAGCATGCAGTCGATAGCCCTAGCAACCGGATCAGGCATATCCTGTGTTGTTCCATAGGCATCAAAGCCAATTTTTTTTGCGATGGCATGACGCTGTTGCTCTCTATCGGACAACTGTCGCTGGCCAACAATATGACCGGGAATACCCACCACCGTAGCTCCTTCCGGAACATCCTTTACCACCACCGCATTGGATCCCACACGCGCACCCCGACCGATAGTGATCGGACCCAATACCTTGGCACCTGCACCAACAACTACATCACTCTCCAGTGTGGGGTGCCGTTTGCCCTTTTCCCAACTGGTTCCCCCCAGCGTAACCCCGTGATAAAGAGTGCAATCATCACCAATCCGGGTAGTTTCTCCAATAACAACGCCCATCCCGTGATCGATAAAAAACCGCCGTCCGATCACAGCTGCAGGATGGATCTCGACACCTGTTATCCACCGACCAAGAGCAGACAACACTCGCGCCAGCAGCCGCAGCCGCAACCGCCACAGCCAGTGACTCAGCCGATGAATACGGATGGCATGAAAACCCGGGTAGGAGATCATTACCTCGAATACAGAACGGGCTGCCGGATCCCGCTCAAAAACACAATTGATGTCTTCACGAATACGTTCAAACATACCGTTTTCTATCACCTTTCTATTTGTTGAGCAATGTTATCAGGATTAAAGACTATTGGGTAAAACCCAGCCAGACCCGACGGTTAGTTAATATTTTTTTGTGCAGCAGCAAAAATGCCGCGCAGAATATTAAGCTCCATCTTGTCGAGGTGAGCACGATTAAAAAGGCGCCGCAGACGCCGCATCAACTGACGAGGATTGGCCGGATCGAGAAAACCAATATCGATAATCGTCTGTTCCAGGTGACGGTAAAACCCGGCCATCTCATCCGCTGTGGCCATCGGGCTACTCGTCACCCCGGTTTCCTGGCTAGCAACCTCATCGACACAGGCTACTCTTGCTTCATAAGCCAGCACCTGCACCGCCGCTGCCAGATTCAGCGAACTGAATTCCGGATTGGCCGGAATATGTACCAGATAGTGACACTGTTCCAGCTCTTCATTGGTCAGCCCGGCGTGCTCCCGCCCGAACACCAGCGCCACTTCGGCAGTATCATCCAGAGTTGAAATCACACTCGCACACTGGCGAGGGTTGACCTGTGGCCAGGCAATGGTTCGCAAACGGGCGCTGGCACCGAACACCAGGCCACATCCTGCCAACGCCCCCTCCAGTGTTTCACAGACCACCGCTGTAGCAAGCAGATCATCCGCACCGGATGCCCGTGCAGTGGCATCAGCATGAGGGAAATGTTTTGGTTCCACCAGATAGAGTTTTTCCAGGCCCATATTCTTCATTGCCCGAACCGCAGCCCCGATATTTCCGGGATGGGTGGTTTGAACCAGTACAACGCGTATATTTGACAGTTTCATGGAGTTCTGCACAGTTCCTGACCAGATGATCACTATTATCACACCCCTGGTGCTGCTCGGGGGAGACTTTTTTCTGTTAGAATATTCGCCCACCAAATCCTGGAGCGTTATTTCAAACGTAGTGCCCCGGTGATGTGAAATACCCAGACTGGAGATTACCCGGATGCATCCCCTGCTTAACATCGCTGTCCGTGCCGCACGCAATGCCGGTACTATCATCAGCCGCTCGGTAGAACGTATCGACAGCCTGACCATCGACACCAAGGCGCAAAATGATTTTGTCACAGAGGTCGATCGGCTGGCTGAACAGGAGATTATCCAGGTTATCCGCAAATCCTATCCCGACCATGCCATTCTGGCCGAAGAGAGCGGTCAGCAGCAGGGAGATGAGTACGAGTGGATCATCGATCCCCTGGACGGCACCACCAATTTTCTGCACGGCTTCCCCCAGTTTGCTGTCTCCATTGCAGTCCGGCACCGGGGACGACTTGAACACGCAGTCGTCTATGATCCCATGCGCCAGGAGCTGTTCACCGCCTCCCGAGGGGGAGGCGCACAGCTGGATGGCCGCCGTATCCGCGTCAGCAGGCGCAAGGGGCTGGAAGGCGCGCTCATTGGCACCGGCTTCCCCTTCAAACAGCAGCAACACCTGGATATCTATATGGAAACCTTCAGGGCGCTGTTCCCCATGACAGCGGGGATCCGGCGCCCCGGGGCGGCCGCACTGGATCTGGCCTATGTGGCTGCCGGCCGGCTGGATGGATTCTGGGAGATCGGCCTGCAACCCTGGGACATGGCGGCCGGTACATTGCTGATCCAAGAGGCAGGCGGCCTGACGGGTGATTTCAGCGGAAACAACCGGTTTCTGGAAACCGGCAATCTGGTGGCAGGCAATGTCAAGGTATTTCGCGCTATCCTGCAAACCATCCAGCCCCATCTTTCAGCCGAGCTGAAATGCTGAAATCCAGCCCCGGAAAATCACTCACCCACCTCAAGGGGGAGTCGAAAACGGCCCGTATTCCCGTCAAGGTGGTTCCGGCTGATAATCCACTGCCCAAACCCCGCTGGATCCGCGCCAAATCACCCAATAATCCGGAAGTGAAACGGTTAAGGCAGGTGCTGCGCGAACAGCGGCTTTACACCGTTTGCGAAGAGGCCGCCTGCCCCAACCTGGGCGAATGCTTTGCCCACGGCACCGCTACCTTCATGATCATGGGCGGAATCTGCACCCGGCGCTGCCCCTTCTGTGATGTGGCCCACGGGCGCCCCGAGCCGCTGGACAGCAGCGAACCGGAAAATCTGGCGCAAACCGTCAAGGCAATGAAGCTCAAGCATGTTGTGATTACATCGGTTGATCGGGACGATCTGCGCGATGGTGGCGCCGAGCATTTTGCCGCCTGTATCCGCGCTATCCGCCAATACACACCCGCCACGCAGATAGAGATCCTGGTGCCCGATTTCCGGGGGCGCACCACAACGGCGCTGGAGCGGCTGCAAGCCAGGCCGCCCGATATTTTCAATCACAATCTGGAAACCGTCCCCCGCCTGTACAGGCAGGCCCGGCCGGGTGCCGATTATGACGGCTCGCTCCGGTTGTTAAGGGAGTTCAAGGAGAGCAATCCGAATATCCCGACCAAATCCGGCCTGATGCTGGGACTGGGGGAAAACGACGAAGAGATCGAACAGGTAATGATGGATCTGCGTGCCCACCAGGTCGATATGCTGACCTTGGGGCAATACCTCCAGCCGAGCCGTCACCATCTTCCGGTTGCACGTTACGTTACCCCGGATCTGTTCCGGCAATTCGGGGAAACCGGACGCAAAATGGGTTTCAGCAACGTTGCCAGCGGCCCCATGGTGCGTTCCTCCTACCATGCCGATCTGCAGGCAGCCGGAAAGATCATAGAATGACGGTTGGGTTCACCCGCCTCATTGAAACCATCATTCTTCCTCCCGGCATTCTGCTGCTGATGGGTGCCGCGGGTTTACTGTTGCTGAAACGGAGACCACGCACAGGATATGTGCTGGCGTGGGGCACCCTGCTGATACTTTATTTGTTGAGCATCCCGGCAGTGGCCCTTGCCCTGATTGGAAGCCTTGAGAATAACTGGCCAGCACTAACCGACCAGCAGCTCATCCGACCGACCGCCCAAGCGATCGTGGTACTGGCCGGTGGCCGCAAACCCGATGCCCCGGAGTATGGCTCCGATACCGTCTCTCACCTCTCCCTGTCCCGGGTTCGCTACGCTGCCTGGCTCTACCAGCGCACCCATCTGCCGATCATCACCAGCGGCGGAATCGTACTCTCATCGGGAAAAGTATCAGAAGCAGCACTCATGGCGCAGGTACTGCGGCAGGAGTTTCAGATCCCCGATATCCAGACTGAAGAACTTAGCCAGACAACACGGGAAAACGCACTCCATCTCAAAAAGCTGCTGGAAAGCCGGAACATAAACCGAATATATCTGGTCACCCATGCCTTCCACATGCTCCGTGCCGTGAACAGTTTTGCAGACACAGGAATAAAGGTGATTCCCGCTCCCACCGCATTCACCAGCAACCCAGCTAACGTAGCCGGGGCGCTGCTGGATTATCTGCCACAGGCCGGCGCACTGCAAACCAGCTATCTCGCACTGCATGAGTATGTCGGTATGCTTTGGTACTCCCTTCTCGAGATTGCAGATGAATACTACCTGAATCCGTGAATTCAGGTATTAGCCCGGTCAACGAGCCTTTCCAGTTGCCGACTCATCTCTTCAATCTTCTGCTCCAGCAAGATAATACGTTCTTCATACCGGCCTGCCGAAGACCCGACCTGCTCGGGAGCATCAGAAATATCCACTTCGCCGCTGAAAAGATGAGCATAACGTGACTCTCTTCTACCCGGCTCCCGCGGCAACTTGACTACCAACGGTCCCTCCTCCCGCTCTGCCAGATTGCGAAGTGTCAACTCAACCTCATGCACATCAGCAAAGCGGCACAACCGGCTGGTACGACTGCGCAGCTCGCCGGGAGTTTGCGCTCCACGGAGAAAAAGCACACAGATTACGCCCAACTGCTGCTCGCTGAACTGAAGCTCGCTAAACTCCGTATTGGCAAAGCGATGTTGATATTTGGTCACCCGACTGCCAAAACCACTTTTCTCCGTCACCAGCCGTTTCCTGACCAGCTCATCAATCACCTGTTGCACGGTACTCTCCTCCAGTTCAACAACCGGATCACGATTGCTCTTCTGATTACAGGCATTAACCAGGGCGTTCAGCGACAAGGGGTATTGATCGGGTGTGGTAATCTCTTTTTCTATCAGTGAACCAATTACACGTGTTTCGTTAAAGGTCAAAGTAATATCCACGCCATGTTTCCTTATTCTCCGATTTAGATGTGTTATTTTGTTTATCACATTATATACACACTTGAAAAAACAAGGTTCAGAACCTGAGCGAATTAGAGCAATAATGGATAAATAATATTGAATGAACAATCCACTACAGCGGCCTTTGGCGAGCTAACCCCCGACGAGATGCTTGACGCGATTGAAACTACCGGCATCCGTTGTGACGGTCGGTTTCTTGCACTGAACAGCTACGAAAACCGCGTCTATCAAATATGGCTGGAAAACGAAGACCCGGTGGTAGCCAAGTTCTATCGTCCCGGGCGCTGGAGTGACGCCGCCATTCTGGAAGAACACCAGTTCACCCTGGCACTGGTGGAACAGGAAATTCCCGTCATCCCCCCTAGCCAGGACAGTCACGGTGACACACTCCACAAGCACGGACCTCACCGGTTCGCCCTCTACCCCTGCCGTGGCGGACGCACACCGGAACTGGACAACCCGGAACATATGGAGCAACTTGGTCGCCTCGTTGGACGCATTCATGCAATGGGAGCAGTCCAGAATTACCAGCACCGTCTCACAATAGATATTGACAGCCTTGCCACCAAACCCCAAGCCTTCCTGCTGGATAACAACTTTATTCCTGACCACCTGGTAACCGCTTACCAGACACTGACCGGAGATCTGATTAAACAAATCAAGATCTGCTTTGAACGGGCTGGCAAAATTCGACACCTGCGCCTGCATGGAGACTGTCACCCCGGCAATATTCTGTGGACAGATAACGGGCCACACATTGTGGATTTTGATGATGCCCGCATGGGGCCAGCCATTCAGGATCTGTGGATGTTTCTTTCCGGTGACAGGAAGTATATGACGGCCAGGCTGGGTGATTTGCTGGAGGGCTATACCCGGTTTTTTGATTTTAACCCCACTGAACTTTATCTCGTAGAGGCATTGCGAACGCTGCGCATGATTCACTATGCCGCCTGGCTTGCTTCCCGGTGGAATGACCCTGCCTTTCCATTGGCATTTCCCTGGTTCAATACGCCGCGTTACTGGGAAGAACACATTCTGTCGCTGCGGGAACAGGCGGCATTACTGGATGAACCCGCGCTGGTATGGAGCTGATTGTTTCAATAGGAAGAGACAATAATTCCGCCCGCTCTATTGGAATTGAGGTATCAGTTTCCTGACCTGATTCAAGGCTGCCCTCTCCGAGATCAAATCAGCCAGAGTATATTTATCAAGTGTTTTGATATATTCAGTAACAGCCTGATTCAATATGGTATAAAGTTGGCAGCTCGGCAGCAGCGGGCACTCCATCACCTCACAATTAACCGGATTCAACGTATTTTCCACCTCTCTGACCACCAACCCAAGATTGATTTTATCCGGGGATTTGCTCAGGCGAACGCCACCACCCCGACCCTGTTGGGTAAAGATATACCCCAACCGACCCAGGTTATGCACAACCTTGACAACGTGGTTTCGTGAAATGCCGTAGCCTTTGGCTATATCGGTAACGCGGGCCAGCTTCATTGGCGGCATCGCTGACAAATAGATCAGCACCCTGAGTGAGTAATCTGTATAGCGGGTTATCTGCATCTCAGCCTCTACTCCATAGATTTACTATCCCGGAAGCACATAAATACACCATCTATATATCCGGACGAAACACCAAAAAAAAGCATTGATACTTTTATTATTCGGCTCCGAAAAAATGAACCTCCAATACGTTGACATCAACTTAACTTGCATCTAGCATACATGTATTGTTCAAGGCATTCCATTTTCTGGTGACCTCTGTAATTGTAAACAGAATGTCTTGACAATGTCTAAGCCATTTGTTGCATTTCACCCGCTATTGTGGCTTATCACACAAAAACATGCATGTGAAATATATCTATTGAGGAGGCAGAAATGTCTGAACGTATAACCAAAGGCATGGCCCGAAATATCTATTTCGGCGGCAGCCTGTTTTTTTTCCTGTTTCTGGTCGGCCTGACCGTCGACACCATGAGCCAGCTTCCAAAACGGGATAACCGCGATCAAATCACTGAGAGTGTTGCCTTGGGAAAGGAGGTTTGGGAGAACAACAACTGTATCGGCTGCCACTCCCTGATGGGAGAAGGCGCCTACTATGCTCCTGAACTGGCGAACGTATTCAACCGCAGGGGCAACAGTGATGAAAAAACCTTCAAACAGTATCTCAGCGTCTGGATGTCCATCCAGCCACTGCAGAATCCTGGCAGAAGAAAGATGCCACAGTTTAATCTGACCGAGGAAGAGGTAAATGGACTGGCGGATTTTCTGATCTGGACATCGCGTATTGATGACAACGACTGGCCACCCAACATCGAAGGTTGATATGCGAACCTGCTCGACTGGAGAAAACTCATGAAATATGAATCACAACAAGTAGCAAAACCCTATTTTATATTCGCCCTGGTGCTGTTTGCCGGACAGATAATATTCGGCCTTCTGATGGGCATGCAGTATATCAACGGGGACACCCTGTTTCCCTATATTCCATTCAACGTTGCCCGAATGGTACACACCAATCTCCTGATCGTTTGGTTGCTGTTTGGCTTCATGGGCGCAGCCTATTATCTGATCCCGGAAGAGTCGGAAACCGAGCTGTTCAGCCCGAAACTTGCCATCATCATGTTCTGGGTGTTTGCAGCAGCGGGTGTAGCCACCATCCTGGGATATCTGCTGGTACCCTATGCTGAACTTGCCCGCTTGACCGGAAACGCATTATGGCCAACCATGGGCAGGGAGTTTCTGGAGCAACCCACCATTACCAAACTGGGAATCGTGGTAGTGGCCCTTGCCTTTATCTTCAATATTGGCATGACGATACTCAGGGGACGCAAAACAGTCATCAATCTTATCCTGATCACCGGCCTGATAGGTCTGGCGGTATTTTTCCTGTTTGCTTTCTATAATCCGATCAATCTTGCACTGGATAAATTCTTCTGGTGGTGGGTCGTCCACCTCTGGGTTGAAGGGGTATGGGAGTTGATCATGGGTGCTATCCTGGCCTTTGTACTGATCAAGATCACCGGTGTCGACCGCGAGTATATTGAAAAATGGCTGTATCTTATTATTGCACTTGCCCTTATTTCCGGGCTGGTTGGCATGGGACATCACTACTACTGGATTGGCCCGCCGGAATACTGGTTGTGGCTCGGCTCATTCTTCTCCGCACTGGAGCCCATTCCGTTTTTTATGATGATGCTGTACGCATTTAGCGTAGTTAAAAAGCGCCGCATCAATCCCAACAACAAGATTGCCACCACCTGGGCGCTGGGTACTGCAACCATGGCATTTCTGGGTGCTGGTGTGTGGGGCTTCCTGCACACACTGGCTCCGGTCAACTACTACACCCACGGCACGCAGATCACAGCAGCACACGGGCATCTGGCATTCTTTGGCGCCTACGCAATGATTGTGATGACCATTATCTCCTATGCCATGCCCATCCTGCGTGGTCGGGAGGATGGCAATCCACCTGAGGCGCAAAAGGTCGAACGGATTGCCTTCTGGTTGATGTGTATCAGCATGATCGGCATTACCCTGGCGCTGACCGCAGCCGGCGTATGGCAGGTTGCCCTTCAGCGACTTCCAGAAACCGGTGCTACCGGGTTCATTGACACGCAGACTCAGATTATTCCTGTCTACTGGATTCGACTCCTGTTTGGTCTTATGTTTACGGCAGGGCTGGCTGCCTATTTCGCCAGTTTTTTCATCGCAGGAAAATCTGAAAACAGAAGTGCATAAAGCACACTAAAGGAGCAGGACCCCATGCGTGACTGCATGGGGTCTTGTCTTACTTCGGAGGAACACCGTGGAAGAACAGGTCGGCAAACTCTGGCACAATTTCATTACCGGCCGGACAGCAACCGGCCACCCGCAATCTGCCGTCTCTTTTTCAGAGCTGTCACGGAGACTCAGTACCTTCTATCGTGCGATGGGAGGTAATCCGGCAAAGACCCTGGGCTGTACTGATAAAAGGAGGCTTCGCACCCGACGCGCCTGGCTGGCTCGCATTGCAGGAACACAACAACGTTTTGCAATGGCCTGGCAGGATGAGAAAGGAGTCTATTTTCCTGAACGGATAGAACTGTTTCCCCAACCGGAACTCAACAAGACACTCTATTTCTGGCTCGCCGCAATGGCGGCACAGCTGCCCCTTCACTTCGACTGGTTCCGGGAAAATCAGCTGGCAACAAAAATCCTGCTGGAGAGATATCCCGGATTCAGAGAGCACTACGGTATGATGGTGTCCACCCTCATCACACAACGGGAAAATATTGTCTGCAAGACAGAAACTGAAAAACAGCGGGAAAAATCCATCGTACATGCACTCAACCATCCGGCTGATTGTACAGAGCTGCCGGCAGCTGAAAGAGACAGCTATCCGGTGGCATTATGGATCTACCCTGCCCTGTCAACACAACTCCCCGCACAGAATGATGAGCAACCACTGCCACAACAGGATATGGTGGAACAGCAATCAGAAACCGTAACCATCCGCAAACAGGCAAAACGAACCGATGACAGTAAAAAAACCGACGGGTTGCTGGTATTCATTCCGGACAGCCTGTTCAGCTGGACCGAACATATCGATATGGATCGTTCTGAGGATGATACCTTCGATGAAAATGCTGCATTCATCGCCCAGGATCTGGATGATCTGACGCTGGGCAACCGGGAGGACGGTATCGCATCCCGGCTGAAAATCGATCTTGATCTACCCTCTTCCGATGCGGACGATTTTCCGGTCGGCCGGGGAATCCACCTGCCGGAGTGGCACTACAAACGCCACAACTACATCACCAACTACTGCCTGCTCCAACCCCTGGTAAGCGCTGAAGCAGAGCCAACCGAACTGCCCGGACATTTGAAGCCAGTGGTAAGGCGGCTGAAAAGCCAGCTGGACAGTTTCCGGCTAGGCAAAAACAGACTGAGGCGACAGCTGTTCGGTGACGAGATCAACCTGGATGCCTGGCTGGAACACGCCACCAGCACTACACAACAGGCAACTGGACAGAACTTTTTCAATCGCATCGACCACCACCATCGGGATCTCTCCACCCTGATCCTCGCTGATCTCTCTCTCTCCACCGAGGCAGCCATCGACAACGATACGCGGGTCATTGATGTAATTCGCGACTCCCTGCTGCTGTTTGGGGAGGCCATCCACACACTGGGGGACAATTTCGCCATGTATGGATTCTCCTCTGTACGTAATAAAATGGTTCGCTACCATATTCTGAAGAATTTTACCGAGAGCTATGACGATATGGTACGTGGTCGCATTCAGGCGGTAAAACCCGGATTCTATACCCGGCTTGGAGCCGCAATCCGGCAGTCCACCAAAATACTCTCCCGGCAAGACTCTGAACATAAACTGCTACTCATCGTCAGCGATGGTAAACCCAATGATATCGATCGTTACGAAGGCCGTTACGGTATTGAAGACACCCGCAAGGCGGTACAGGAGGCAAAGGCCGAGGGTCTTACGCCGTTCTGCATCACGGTGGACAGCGATGCCAACAACTACCTACCCTACCTGTTTGGCACCCGCGGCTACAGTGTAATCCACAACAGCCTGAAACTGCCCCAGGTGCTGCCCGAAATCTATCTTGGCCTCACGCAGTAAGCGGCGGCCCAAAGGAGGACAACATGACCAGCAGCTGTTACTACCTGCCCCAGAAGAATGAAATTGAATTATTTACCTATGCTGCCGAACTGAAACTTCCGGTACTGATCAAGGGACCAACCGGCTGCGGAAAAACCCGTTTCATCGAACACATGGGGGAAAAACTGAACCGGCCGGTCTATACCGTAGCCTGCCACGACGACCTGACCGCCGCCGATCTGGTCGGACGCCACCTGATCAACGCTGAAGGCACCTATTGGCAGGATGGCCCGCTGACAAAGGCAGTACGTGAAGGTGGCATCTGCTACCTGGACGAAGTGGTGGAGGCACGCAAGGATACCACTGTGGTACTCCACCCTCTGGCAGACTACCGCCGCGTCCTGCCCCTGGACCGCACCGGAGAAATCATCCACGCACACAAGGATTTCATGCTGGTAGTCTCCTATAACCCCGGTTACCAAAACCTGTTGAAAGGGATGAAACCCAGCACCCGGCAGCGCTTTGTCTCCCTCCAGTTCAGCTACCCGGAAGAGCAGCAGGAAGCGGAAATCATCATGGCAGAAACGGGGATCAATAACGAAACCGCCCGGCAACTTGTCAGCCTCGGCAGAGAGATCCGACGTCTGAAGGATCATGATCTTCAGGAAATGGTCTCAACCCGGTTGCTTATCTATGCGGCTCTGCTGATCGAAAAAGGCTTTCCCAAACGGGACGCCTGTATTCACTGCCTGGCGGAATCACTCACGGATGACACGGAAACGTTTCAGAGTCTCGCCCAGCTTATTGAGCTGCATTTTCTGTCCGAGAAAGAGCGGGCTGCTTGACCACGCCGGTTACAAACGGACAGAACATTTCAACCTCCAGGCACCATACGCCGGGGAATCCCGCCATATGGGTTTTCGTACTCTCGGAGATGTCCGAGTTTGCCTTCTTTTTTATCGTTTTTATGGTCGTCAAGCTGCTCCACCCAGAACTGTTCAGCACAGGCCCGGCCCAGCTGAACACCCTGGCCGGAGTGGCAAACACAGTACTGCTGATCACCAGCAGCTGGTTCGTCGCCAATGCGGTCAAGGCAACCCAATCCGGAAACCGGGAACAAACCATGGGCTGGCTGACACTCACCATCGCTGCGGGGCTGCTCTACTGTGTTATCAAATATCTGGAGTACCGCTGGAACGTCGAACACGGAATCACTACCCGCTCCAATCTGTTTTTTGCCCTATACTACTACTTGGCATTCAACCATCTGTTACACGTACTGATCGGCATCTGCGTCATCGGCTGGGCGCTGTTGCAGAGCTGGCTGGGAGCCTATGACAGTGAAGAGCACCAAGGGCTGGAGAGCGCAGCAACCTACTGGCACATGATAGACCTGGTATGGATTCTTCTCTTCCCCATGCTCTATATCGTGGGATAAAGATGCGCAACCTTACTCGAAATCCATTAGACAGGGCATGGTTAATCCTCATCGGTTTAACGTTGCTCACAACGGCAATCGCAGAAAGCCGCGCATTGACCACGGTTTCTGTCACTCTGATCAGCCTGATTGTCATCGTGAAGGGACGCCTGATCATCCGGGAATATATGGACATGAAAACCGCGCATGCTGTGCTCTACTGGGCCCTGAACGCTTATATGGTCCTGTTTTCAGCCGCCATGCTAATCATTTTTATAATCACCTAAACAGGTCATCCCGTTCTTGGATTTATGCAGCAGACAGACGTAATGTACCCTGACATCATTGGCGCACCCCTTTTACCCGAACCTGTAGTGGAGAGAACACCATGAAAACCACCTATCTCATAGCCGCTGTCTGTATTGCTTTTATCAATACCCCTGTCGCAGGGGATGATCATCCTTCTGAAAATTCACATATGAAAACAGATTCACCCATGCCCATGCATGACAAGGAGAAAAATGCTAAATGATGTCAAATTAACATAATGAAAAAAAGAAAGAGATGATGAAAGTGAAGAAAAAGCATATGCAAACTGTGGAAAATCACCTGGCCAATATCGAGGATCTGCGTAAGCAACTGGTGGATCTACAGAAATAGAAAAACCCTGATTAGCAAGCAGGAGGACAAATCAGAGTCGGACTCATTGAATGGAGTTCCGTACACACAACAGACCGACTTTGAATTACCCTCCTGGATGTACGTCAGGAGTATTTATCCATTAATATTTTCATGGACTTTCTCAACCGCTCTATGGCAACAGCAAGGTCTCTGGTTTCATCATTTGAATTAACCTCAATTTTGCTATTTAGATTTCCCTTGCTCATATCATTCGTCGCATTCGTCAAATAAACGATAGGATTTGCTATGGAACCCGCCAGTGCAAGCGCAATAAATACGGTAACACCAATGGCAAGCAGTGCAATCATGATGAAAACATTCTTGAATCTTGTCACAGATTGATAAACCACTGCATTGGGGACCTTGTCAATCACCGTTCCCAACAGTACTTTACGCTCCCGATCAGCAAAAATTGGTGAGGTGGAAACCAGAAAGTCACCACTTTCCAGAGTCATTGCCGCAGGAGAGTTCACTATCTTTGCAGCAAGCTCGGGATCATCCTTGGTCAGACTCTGCCCGGTATTCAAATCAGCCGGGCTTCCCCATACCTTCGCCGGTTCAACATGGGCCTGATAAAAGCCCTTGCTGTCCACCATGGCCATGGTTTCCCCAAAGGCATTTGAACGGTTGATCTTGTCCAGAAACCTGGATGCCAATACATTCAAAATAAGCATTCCGCGAAGATTATTATGGTCGTCATAGACGGGAGTTGCATATCTGATCGTTGGTCGGAAAGGCTTCTCAACCGCCCCCTTCTCCCGGTTGAGATCAAGCGGAGATATCATTACCCCGCCGTTTGTCATGGCAACTGTATCATCAAAATAGTAGCGTCCCTTTTTATTCTGAAGCCTGGAATCTGGCACAACCTTGCTTACACCGCGCACCCGGTCAACCCGCACAACCTCCATTCCCGCAGTATCCAGAAAACGAACCTGATGGTATACACCCCTGTTTGACGACAGACTGAGAAAATCACTGGCCAAATCTTTCTTGGCAGCCGCGACAGTTCCAGAATCCCCTTCGGCCAGCGCTTGATAAAGATTTGCGACTGCCGACGAATCACGAAGATAAAAAAGGTCTACATGAACATTGCCAAGAAAGGTTTCAATGGTTGAGGCTAAAGAAGCAACTTTTGCCTTTAGCCGCTCCTCACTGCTTTTCCCCAATGCATCCGTCGTTGAATACAACCCATATCCCCCAATCGACAATGCCGGTATAAGTGCAACAAGCAGTAGCGAAAATATCAGTTTATTTCGAATTTTATCCACATTTCCCCCTCTGGTTATCAGCAGTGCCCCAGCCTATCTATTGGCCAAGCAATACATTCAGCTCGTCGCGAAACTCCTGCCTGGAAACCTCATCATCAATATCCTCAGCCAGGATATTGATCAATTGTGGCAGGTTTTTCCTGGTAGGTTCAAATGTAACCCTCCAGCTTTTGAGTGCCTCACCCATGGTAATTCGCGCAACTGGACCAATCTGCAGTGTAAGTGCCTCCAGTATTTCGTTAAGGAATGGCTTCAAACTCTGGTCTATTTTTTGATTGGTCCGGCGCGGAACTACCGGATGCTCCTGGACATCATCCGGCAACTGGGAAGCAAGTTCCCTGCTGATCTGAGGGCCAGCCGACTTCACCGTCATATGAATCAATGCAAAATTAACATCTTTCCCCGTCAGCAACAGGACAACAATACCGCCGTTAACGGGATACCCAAGCAGATAATTTTCATCCATCTCAAAGTAGATTTCATTGTATGAATGCTTAACACTTCCAGCGCCCTTGAAAATCCGATCAGTGATCTTTCCAATCGAGGTAAGATTATCGTTCAAAAGAGAAGGAAAGGTAGTGGCAACTACATTTCCTTCTTTAACGATGCACCCATGGTACACCCCTCCCAAAGTCCCGAGTTCTTCCAGAATCTGTTTCATTCTCCACCCCACTGAAGTACATTATCAACCTGCTGATTCAGCATTCGAACAGAAACTTTTCCCCCGGATACCACGCACAGCGTCTGTTCATCTTCAAGGTAAATAGTCAGATTATCTTCTACAGAACTCTTTAGCGTCATGCTTTTCAGTTCACCAAGGTTGGCGGTATTTTCAAAAGCTTTGGCAATACCGGAGAGAAAACTGATAAACTCATTGAACTCAGCATCTTCAATTGAAGATGCCGTAATATCCCCCATTGAGCTAACCAGGGCAGCACTTTTAACCCCCTTGATTTTCATAACCTCATCTACAATGGAATCTTTCATGATAACCTTCTCCACGTAATTTACCTTTTTCCCGGGGCTGTTGTACGGGCTGTTCCGTCGACGCAGTGCTGGCGTGGATTTGTCTTCCTTGCTCCAATCGGTGAGTTCTTCATTCTCTTTCCTTTCCCCAGTTGCATCCATTTTATCCACGTTTACCGTCAATTGGGGAACAATATCGTGAACAGTGGGAACGCTTTGCTCCTGATCATGTTCCAAGTCTTCCAATCGTGATGACTGTACTTTTTTTGAATGTTCCATATCATTTTCCTTCAACGACCCATCAGCAAAAGAGGCGGAATACCGATCACCGAAACAACTAACTTCCTGCAACAATACTCCAACAAGCAGCAACACATCTTTTTCATCTCTGGCATCGATCTGTACCACAGAAGCAGAGACGGAATTCCTGCCAAGCCAGGATTTGTAGTCATTCAAACCAGGCGATGCTTGAATATCTGTGTGCGTAACAGCAATAACCAGTTTTTTTGTAGTGGCGAGTTTCTTAAACTCCTTCAGATAATATGCGAGATCCCTGAAAGGATAGTTTCGTGTATTATCGACCATAATCGCCAGCCCTACACTGTCCTTCGCTATATCATTCGCCAGGATGTCCCACATAAACCTGAAGCGCTCCTGACCGGGAGTACCATAAAGATGCACCCGCTCTTCGTCGCTGATCTGCAACACACCGTTATCCATCGCAACAGTGGTTTTTGTTTTTCGCATGCCGATGCCATCTGAAACCTTTACATCACTATCCTTGTATATCAGGTTACTAACTGACCGGATTGCGGTTGTTTTTCCGGCACCGACAGGCCCAGTAAATATGAGCTTGTAATTTTTCATCACCCTAACAGGATATTTTGTAAGGCCCGATCCACCGCAGATTCACTGCAGAATATTCTTCCCGTTGAGGAAATCCTCGGGACGAACCCACTGCCCTGGATATCATTCAGAGGAAAAAACAAACGGGCAGGTGTTCAAGACATGAATCACTTTCTTGATATTAACCCGGCAACAACATAGATCGTATTCAGCTATCGTGTACCGGTTTGCGGCAAGGAAACAACCCTTGCCTGCGTGCCGCGCCTTGTTCCAGCCCATGCCTGAAGCCCTGAATGCAATCTATATTGTTGCCGGGTTAATAAAAATACCCCCCACCTGCAGATCTACACCTCAAATCAGATCAACTCCAATTCGGGAACTATCCGTTGCTTAACTTCAGCTCAGACCTGAACTCCATATATCCAGAACTCCGGGGCGTTGATCTGTGTCCAACATGTTTCGCTATCCGTGGGAGGGGTGGGGCCTGGTTAGCCGAGCTTATTTCTCATTGTTTTTTTTAGAAACCGTCTAAAACTTATTCAGAAACATTTGCACAAACCTAACATGGGATTATTCCCCCGTCAATTATAGTTTGAGCCCCATTGATAGAAAAAAACACTCTTTTCAATATGATTGGCGGAACCATGATCTCAATCAAGGCCTCACTACCGCTACCGTCGCTGATAAGCGGCCATCAAAACCGCTTCTTCTACTATGCTTTTATCCATTACCTGTAACAGTTCATCTCTGGTTGGTTTATCAAGATCCGGGAGGCATTTGTCCAGCGCATAAAGTTTAAAAAAGTAACGATGCCTTCCGACAGGTGGACACGGCCCACCATAGCCAACCCGACACCAGTCGTTGACACCTTCCAGAGTACAATCCGGCAACTCGGTTATTCCCTCCTCCAGACCATCAATTCCAGATGGAATGTTATACAAAACCCAATGTGCCCACACCATTTTTGGAGCGGCAGGATCAGGGGCATCCGGATCATCAACCACCAGCCCCAGACTGACAGCCTCGACAGGCACATTACTCCACTTCAGCGGTGGTGAAACATCTTCCCCATCACAAGTGTATCGAACCGGAATAACACCATTGTGAGTAAAAGCCGGCGACATCAGTGTCATGGCCATATCAACAGACCTCCACTCCGATTCAGCAACAAAAAGGCTCTCCAGCGGTTAAGAACATCACCCCGTTGAACTCTTTGCTCTTGAAAAAACAGCAAACAGACAAAACTATAATTGATATAGGAGAACACAATGACTAAAGCAAGTATCAGAGGAGAATAAATTATGTTGAGCCCGGCACAGATCAGTGAATTCAAGGCCATTCTGGACAAACAGTACGGGGAGTTGCGGGAAGAGATCCGCAAGATACTGCTGGAATCAGATAAAGAACAGTTTCAGAAACTCGCCGGGGAAGTTCATGACATGGAGGAGCTTTCGGTTGCTGATCTGCTGGTGGATTTAAACCTTGCAGAAATCGACCATCTGCTCAAGGAACTCCATGATGTGGAGGATGCCCTGAGACGGATCCGGGAAGGAAGATACGGTATCTGTGTCGATACCGGTGAGCCCATCGAGCTGGAACGCCTCAAGGCCTATCCGGCCGCAAAGCGCACCACCAGGGCACAGGCCATCTACGAGAAAACCCATGTTGGAGAAACACACCCGAGCCTGTAAGCGGGATTGATAATCCACAATGACCATCAGGGAAGCACAGATTCACGACCTGCCGGAACTGAGAGAACTGACAGGCGTCTTTGAAGATCGTATCGAGGCGGGAAAAGTTCTGGCAAAAATGCTGGAAAAGTGGCGAGAGAGCAACGCCATTATTTGGCCATTCCTGCCGGTGGAGTGCCGGTAGGAGCCGAGATCGCCAGACAGCTCAAATTGCCGCTGGATGTGATGGTGGTGAGCAAAATCCTGTTGCCTTGGAACAGTGAGTCAGGTTTTGGCGCAGTCAGTGCAGATGGAACAGTCTGGCTAAACGAAGAATACATTATTAACCCGGCAACAATATAGATCGCATTCAGGGCTTCAGGCATGGGCTGGAACAAGGCGCAGCACGCAGGCAAGGGTTGTTCCCTTGCCAAGTGTTGCAACGCCGTGCCGGCCCATGCCTGAAGCCCCTAACAGGCTGA
>JAJRUX010000007.1 GCA_024277575.1 Gammaproteobacteria bacterium
AGGGGCGACGGAAACAGCTGATGCCAGCTCCAGCTTGTCCACACTGGCGGATGAGATGCAGGGCATGGTGCATCAGTTCGGGCAAAAACATACCTGATACTTGAACCTGGAAACCGCAGTTGACTGCCCCATTGTGAAGCCTTGAATGCAATCTATATTGCTGCCGGGTTAATACCTTCTGACATGTTCAGGTTATGACCGACGGAGCAACACGGCCGGTCCGGCTGTCAATCTGGCCCAGTTCGACGGCGATGTCAATGAGTGGCTCCAGGGCCTGCTGGGGATCCTGCCGGTGGTTGCGGGAGTCGGGATCATAGGATTCGATATAGACACGCAGGGTGGCGCCCACGGTACCCGTGCCGGAGAGTCGGTAGACGATTCGTGAGCCACCCTCAAGCAGGATACGGATCCCCTGGCCGTTGCTGGTGCTACCATCCACCGGATCGGTATAGCTG
This sequence comes from Gammaproteobacteria bacterium, assembly GCA_024277575.1. Taxonomy (GTDB): domain Bacteria; phylum Pseudomonadota; class Gammaproteobacteria; order Thiohalospirales; family Thiohalospiraceae; genus DRMK01. Next base: position 456 of record JAJRUX010000007.1, read on the forward strand.
AAGTTGTCGCACTGCTCCACCCGGTAGCTGCCCAGACGGCGGCCGGTCAGGGTCGGGAACAGCTCCTCCAGATGCTCCATGATCCCCCGGGCCTCCTCCATATCCAGCTCTTCATAGTCATGCCGGGTGTAGAAGTTACGGCCAAACTCCGCCCAGTGCTGTTGCATGATTTCAGCCACCGGCTGCTTGCGCGCAGCCAGGATGTTCAGCCAGAACAGAACCGCCCACAGGCCATCTTTTTCACGTATGTGGCTGGAGCCGGTGCCGAAGCTCTCCTCGCCGCACAGGGTAACCTTTCCGGCATCCATCAGGTTGCCGAAAAATTTCCAGCCGGTAGGGGTTTCATAGCAGTCGATTCCCAGTTTGTCAGCGACCCGGTCCACCGCCAGGCTGGTGGGCATGGAGCGGGCTACGCCGGCAACACCATCCCGGTACCCCGGAGCAAGGTTTGCGTTGGCGGTCAGCAGGGCAAGGCTGTCGGAGGGGGTGACGTAGAAGTTTTTTCCCAGAATCATGTTGCGATCACCGTCCCCGTCGGAAGCGGCGCCAAAATCCGGCCCCTCCTCGCTGAACAGCTGCTCCACCAGCTCCCGGGCGTGGGCAAGATTTGGATCGGGATGGTGGCCGCCGAAATCGGGCAGCGGAGTGCCGTTCATCACCGTACCGGCAGCGGCGCCCAGCCGGTTTTCCAGGATTTCGCGGGCGTAGGGCCCGGTAATGGCGTGCATGGCGTCGAAGCGCAGGGTGAATCCATCTGCCAGCAGCTTGTGGATGGCGTCAAAATCAAACAGCTGCTCCATCAATTCGGCATAATCAGCCACCGGATCGATCACCTCTACCGCCATGTCACCAACACTGTAGCTGCCGCACTGCTCCAGGGGGATATCGGCGCTGTCCAGAATCAGATAGCGGTCAATCTCCTTGCTGCGCCGGTAGATTGCCTCGGTGATCTTTTCCGGTGCAGGCCCGCCGTTGGCCGTGTTGTACTTGATGCCGAAGTCACCGTCCGGTCCGCCGGGGTTGTGACTGGCGGAGAGGATAATGCCGCCGTGGGTGCGGTATTTGCGGATCACCGTAGATGCCGCCGGCGTGGAGAGCAGTCCGGCGCGGCCGACCATGACCCTGCCGATGCCATTGGCTGCCGCCATGCGGATGATGATCTGAATCGCCTGCTCGTTGTAGTAACGGCCATCACCACCCACCACCACTGTTTTCCCCCTGATATCGCCCACACTGTCGAAAATGGACTGGACAAAATTCTCCAGATAGTGAGGCTGCTGGAACCGGGTAACCTTCTTGCGCAGCCCGGATGTGCCGGGGCGTTGATCGGAAAAGGGTTGGGTGGTGATCTGCTTTATTGTCATGTTGTCGGCCTGATTGAGTGATTCGTTGAGCCAAGTATTTCCCCGGTTTGCCGTCCGGGTCAAGGGGATTTTATCCTTGAACTCTTTCAATGGTATCCTTATATGTTATCCCGACAGGTTATTTTTGAGGAGTCCAGCAGAACATGACAACAGTAGAAGCACACAAGGAGACCCTGGATTTTCAGACGGAGGCGAAGCAGCTGCTGCAGCTGATGATCCACTCCCTGTACAGCAACAAGGAGATCTTCCTGCGTGAGCTGATCTCCAATGCTGCGGATGCGGCGGACAAGCTGCGTTTCGAGGCGCTGAGTGACAGCGCATTATATGAAGATGACAGTGAGCTGAAAATTCATGTCGGTTACGACAAGGATGCCCGCACCATCACCATCCGGGATAACGGTATCGGTATGTCCCGGGACGAGGTGATTGACAATATCGGCACCATCGCCAGATCCGGTACCCAGCAGTTTCTGCAGAGTCTGACCGGTGATCAGGCCAGGGACGCCAGGTTGATTGGTCAATTCGGCGTGGGCTTCTACTCCGCCTTCATCGTTGCCGACAGGGTGACGCTGACCACCCGCCGGGCCGGGATGGGCGCCGAACACGGGGTGCGTTGGGAGTCCCGCGGCGAAGGGGACTTCACCATCGAGACAGTGGAGAAAACCGGCCGTGGCACGGAGATTGTTCTGCATCTGCGCGAAGGAGAGGATGAGTTCCTGGATGGTTACCGCCTGCGCAACATCATCCACAAATATTCCGACCATATCGACATCCCGATCATGATGCCCAAAGAGGCAACCGGTGACGAGAAGGCCGAGGGTGAGGAGCAGGTCAACAAGGCATCCGCGCTGTGGACCCGGCCGCGCAACGAGATCAGCGATGAGGAGTACAGGGAGTTCTACAAGCACGTTGCCCATGATTTCGAGGATCCGCTCGCCTGGAGCCACAACCGCATCGAGGGCAATCTGGAGTACACCTCGCTGCTATATATCCCCAAACGGGCGCCTTTCGACCTGTGGGATCGGGAGCGCCGCCACGGCATCAAACTCTATGTGCGCAAGGTATTCATCATGGACGACGCCGAGCAGTTGATGCCCAACTATCTGCGCTTCGTGCGGGGTGTGATCGATTCCAACGATCTGCCGCTGAATGTCTCCCGTGAAATTCTGCAGCAGAGCAAGGTGATCGACTCCATGCGTTCCGGTTCCGTGCGCAAGGTACTGGATCTGCTTGAGAGTCTGGCCAAAAACGATCCTGAAAAATACGCCACCTTCTGGTCCGGGTTTGGCCGGGTGATGAAGGAGGGGCCGGCGGAGGATTTTGCCAACCGCGAACGTATCGCCGGGCTGCTGCGCTTTGCCTCCACGCACAACGATGATGACAGCCAGAACGTCTCCCTGGCCGATTACATCAGCCGCATGAAAGAGGGGCAGAAGGAGATTTACTACATTACCGCTGACAGCTTCAACGCCGCGCGTCACAGCCCGCATCTTGAGGTGTTTCGCAAGAAAGAGATCGAGGTGCTGCTGCTGTTCGATCGTGTGGACGAGTGGCTGGTCTCCTCCCTTACCGAGTTTGACGGCAAGCCGCTGAAGTCCATCGCCAAGGGCGAGCTGGATCTGGGTGAGCTGGAGGACAAGGAGGAGAAAAAACAGCAGAAAAAGATCGCCAAAGAGTTCAAGGAACTGGTGAAACGGGTAACCGATGCGCTGGGAGAACGGGTCAAGGAGGTGCGTTTGACCCACCGGCTGACCGAATCCCCCGCCTGCCTGGTAAGCGAGGCTCACGATATGGGCGCCAACCTGGAGCGCATTCTCAGGGAGGCGGGGCAGGAGATCCCGGCCAGCAAGCCAATCCTGGAGCTGAATCCCGAACATCCGCTGGTGCTCAAACTGCGCGACGAGCAGCCGGGCAAGCGTTTCGATGACTGGGTAGAGGTTCTGTTCGATCAGGCGCTGCTAGCGGAAGGTGGACAGCTCGATGATCCGGCTACCTTTGTGGGACGGTTGAACGCGCTGCTGCTGGAGCTGAGCAAGTAAGAAAACCCTGATGACTCAGGATTTGGCATCACGGTCCGTTTTTGTGGCAAGGCGCTGAATCCTGATTTGTTACTCCAGACATATGGCAATTGTGAGGGCTGTTTTTACTGGCATAAACCACCGTAGCGGGATAGGATACGGAAGAACAGTTGATTAAGGGATGGAGCGGATATGAAACGTATAGTTTTCCTCTTGTTTTTCCTGGTGGTGCTGGTCGTGGGACTGGGCTTCGCCGTTATCAATATTGATCCGGTAAAAGTGAATTACTACCTTGGCAGTGTCGAGATGCCGCTTGCGCTGCTGATTGTACTGTCGATTGCTGTTGGGGGCGTGCTGGGTGTGCTCGCCACAACGGGTAAAATAGTCGGCGCAAAAGGTGAGTGTGTGCGTTTGCGCAGAATGCTCAACGGCGCCGAAAAGGAGCTGGAAAAGCTGCGCTCCTCCCCACAGCCCGACACCCGATAAGATGAGCGCCGAAACTCTCCTTTTTCTACTGCTTCCTGTTGCCGCTGCTTCCGGCTGGGTGCTGGCGCGTCGGCAGGACAGTGACAGCAACGAAACCAGCCACCTGCCGCCGGACTATTTCCGTGGATTGAGTTATCTGCTCGATGACCAGCATGACAAGGCCATCGACATCTTTATCCGCATGCTGGAAGAGGACAGCGAAACGGTAGAGCTCCATCTGGCCGTGGGTAATCTGTTCCGCAACCGGGGCGAGGTGGATCGTGCCATCCGCATTCATCAGAACCTGGTCAACCGTACTACGTTGAGTGATGAACAGCGGATTCAGGCCAGGTTTGAACTGGGTGAGGATTACATGCGTGCCGGCCTGCTGGATGGCGCCGAGAATCTGTTCAGGGAACTGGTGGAGAAAGGGGAGTATCTGCCTGAATCCCTGCGCCATCTGATCGATATTTATCAGCAGGAGAAGGATTGGCAGAAAGCCATTGATGCCGGTTTCAAACTGGAGCAGTCCGGTGTCACCGACGTTCGGCCCATGATTGCCCAGCACTACTGCGAACTGACCGAGGAAGCCCTCAAAAGGGGCGATCTCAAACAGGCGCAACAGATGCTTAAACATGCCCGGGCCACCTGGCCGCAGTGCGTCCGCGCCAGCCTTATCGAGGGTGAAATGGCAATGGAGACGGAACGGTACGAGGATGCCCGGCTGGCTTTTCAGCGTATAGAACAGCAGGATGCCGACTACCTCCCGGAAGTAATTCCGATGCTGCAGGAGTGCTACCGGAAAACGGGTACACAGCAACAGATGCTGGATTACCTGCAGACCATGGTGGAGCGTCATGGAAGTCTCGGCATCATGCTGGCTCTGGCTGAGATGATCTGCGAGCAGCAGGGTGGTCAACAGGCGGCGGCAGCCCTGCTTGATTATCTTGAGAAACACCCCTCGCTACGGGGGCTGGATCAGTTTGTCGGGCTTGTTTCCCGTTGTGGGGATACACCGGATCAGCGGGTGCTTGCCGGTGTTGGGAGCATTATCAATCGTCTGGTGGAAGATGATCCTGATTATCTGTGCCGCAATTGCGGTTTTCAGGGCAAGGTGCTGCACTGGCAGTGTCCCAGCTGCAAGAGCTGGGGAACGGTAAAACCCTTGCACGGCATTCAGCGGAAACAGAAAAGGGACAGGGTTCTTTCATTAGTGGTCTCCTGAGCCAAAATGCGGGATAACGTTTTTACTCCACCACATATTGTTGTTGCCTTGGATTTTCCTGATCAGCAACAGGCGTTGCAGTTTTCCCGGCAGCTTGACCCGCAGCGTTGCCGGCTCAAGGTCGGCAAGGAGCTGTTTACCCGTGCGGGGACGCAGGTAGTGGAACAACTGATTGATTCCGGTTTTGACCTGTTTCTTGATCTCAAATTTCATGATATTCCCAACACCGTTGCCGGTGCCTGCGCTGCTGCGGCTGATCTGGGGGTGTGGATGATCAACGTTCATGCCCTGGGTGGTCGTTGCATGATGGAGGCAGCACGGAATGCTGTTGAACAGAGCCGTCACCAGCCATTGCTGACGGCAGTCACCATCCTTACCAGCATGGATGAGAACGGGATACACGAGATTGGCCTGGCCGGTACGCCGCGGGACAATGTCATGCGGCTCGCCGCCCTGGCCAAAGAGTCCGGTATGGATGGTGTGGTGTGTTCACCGTGTGAGGCAGCTGATCTGCGACGTGAACATGGTGCGGAGTTCTGTCTGGTAACACCGGGGGTTCGGCCATCGTGGGCGGACAGGGGTGACCAGAACCGCACCATGACACCGGCTGAGGCGCGTAAGGTGGGGGCCGATTATCTGGTGATTGGTCGGCCAATTACTGCCTCCACCGATCCATTGGAAGCACTCGCGGCAATAGAAAAAGAGATTTGAGTGTTCCGCGTCATACTGATTCCAGAATAAACCGAACTCGGGTTAAACAACGTCAACCCCTTCCTGCTCCAGCATATTCACCAGCCGGATCAGTGGCAATCCGATCAGCGTATTGGGATCCTCTCCCTCGAACCGTTCAAACAGAGCGATACCGAGCCCCTCTGACTTGAAGCTGCCGGCGCAGCTGTAGGGTTGCTCTTTTTTGAGATAGCTCTCTATCTGTTGCTTGCTCAACTGGCGAAATACAACGGTGTAGGGGATGGTCTCGATCTGTGTTTTTCCCGTGCGGCTGTTCAGCAGGCACAGGCCGGTATGAAAAACGATCTTTTTTCCGGAAGCGGCCTGTAGTTGGCGGACTGCATTTTGGTGACTGCCGGGTTTTCCAATGATGGTGTTGTCCAGTACGGCCACTTGATCGGAGCCGATAATGAGGGCGTCCGGGTAATGGGTTGCAGCCGCTCTTGCCTTGAGTTCAGCCAGCCGCTCAACCAGTGCTTTGGCTGTTTCACCGGGCTGCGCCGATTCGTCAATTTCCGGTGAGATGGTTTCGAAAGGCAGCCCCAGTTTTTCCAGCAGTTGCCGGCGCCAGGGGGAGCTGGAGGCGAGGACGAGGTGATGCCCTGTCACAGGTTATGGGCCTGCTCGGCAGCATTGCCGGTATAACTGGCCGGAGTCAGTTTCTGCAGCCGCTTTTTCTCTGTCTCCGGGATCTCCAGCTTCTCTATGAAATCATGCAGCGATTGCTGATCGATCCCCTTGCCCCGGGTCAGCTCTTTCAGTTTCTCATAGGGCTGCTCAATGCCGTAGCGGCGCATCACGGTCTGGATCGGTTCGGCCAGCACCTCCCAGGTTTGATCCAGATCGGCATCCAGCCGTGCCGGGTTTATCTCCAGTTTCGTTATTCCTTTCAGTGTGGATTGCCAGGCGATGGTGGAGTAGGCGATGCCCACCCCAAGATTGCGCAGCACGGTGGAGTCGGTCAGGTCGCGCTGCCAGCGGGAGACAGGCAGTTTGCTGCTCAGGTGGTTGAACATGGCGTTGGCGAGACCGAGATTTCCTTCGGAGTTTTCAAAATCAATGGGGTTGACCTTGTGTGGCATGGTGGACGATCCCACTTCACCGGCAACGGTTTTCTGCTTGAAATAGCCAAGTGAGATATAGCCCCAGATATCGCGGTCGAAATCCAGCAGCACAGTGTTGAAACGGCTTACTGCATCAAACAGTTCGGCGATATAGTCGTGCGGTTCAATCTGGGTGGTGCAGGGGTTCCAGTCAAGTCCCAGGCTGGTGATGAAATCGGCGGCGATCTGCTGCCAGTCCAGCTCGGGATAGGTTACCAGATGAGCATTGTAGTTTCCCACTGCGCCGTTTATTTTCCCAAGCAGGGGAACCATAATAACCTGCTCCCGCTGGCGGCGCAGGCGGAAAGCGGTATTGGCCATCTCCTTGCCCAGGGTGGTGGGCGAGGCCGGTTGTCCGTGGGTGCGTGACAGCATGGGCTGGTCGGCGTAGCGGTGGGCCAGATCGGTAACAGCGTCGATAATCTCATCCATCATCGGCAGTAGCACCTGACTGCGTGCCTCGCGCAGCATCAGGCCATAGGCGAGGTTGTTGATATCTTCGGAAGTGCAGGCAAAATGGATGAATTCACTGATTGCCTCCAGTTCGCTGTTGCCGGCAACCTTCTCCTTGAGAAAATATTCCACTGCTTTTACGTCATGGTTTGTGGTGCGTTCGATGTTTTTTACCCGGTGGGCGTCATCGCTGTTGAAGTTATCGACTATTCCGTTGAGGATGCGGGTCGCATGCTCACTCAATTCAGCAACCTCGGGAATGCCGGGATGGGCGGCAAGCATCTGCAGCCAGCGGATCTCCACCAGGATACGAAAGCGGATGAGGCCGAATTCGCTGAATATGGGTCGCAGACTGGCTGTTTTGCTGCCGTAACGGCCATCCACGGGTGAAATTGCAGTGAGAGTGGAAAGTTCCATAGGTATTTGGTACCGGATTCGTTTGTCAAGGGGCGGATTTTACAGGAAGATGCGTTACCATGAGAAGAACAAGGCAATAAAGTGAGGGGGAAACTGATTGTGATCGCAATGGTTTTAGCCGGAGTTGCCGGCGCCACTGTTTTGTTGACCAGTATGAACCTGGATGCTGAGTCAATATCCCGGCCAGCTGAAAAAGCAGTGATGTATGAGGTGCAGGCGGTGGATGGAATGACCCGTATTGATCGGAAAGGTCGGTTCAGCGGGGCAAAAAAAGCCCGCTTGTACGCCGCCCGCAATGAGACAGAGCCGTTCCAGGTTGTGGTGTCATCCTACGGCAAGCCGCTCAAAATTGTGGACGTCAGTGTGAGTGAACTGGTCGGTCCAAACCAGACACGGATTACTGCCGCCACTCTCTATCGGGCACACTATGTCCCGGTAACAAAACCTTCACCGCTGTCGCAATACTCTCCCCGCGAGTATGCCGATGCACTGATCCCGTTCAGAAATCCGGTAACCAAGAAGCCGCTGTCTGGTGTGGTATATGACGCTGTACCGTTCACTGTGGCAAAGGGAGAGAATCAACCTATCTGGATCGACCTGCATATTCCCAAAAAGGTACCTGCCGGTGATTATCATGGACAAGTAACAGTAACGGCTGAAGGGGGTTTGCGGGCTTCACTGCCGGTGACACTGACCGTATGGAACTTTACTTTGCCGGATGTTCCTGCGCTGGGATCGGACTTTGGATTGAACGGCTTTCAGGTGGCGAATATCTATGGTCTGGATCAGGAACGGGATGCCCGCACCGTCAATCCGCTGATTCGATCCTATTATGATCTGCTGTTCGATCATCTGTTGTCACCCTCTGATCTGTTCGACACCCGGCCAAACGCAGATCCGGTCACTGGCAAGCCGGATTTTAATGCGTTTTATCCGGGACTCGGGACGGCGGCGCAAGGGCTGAAATATTATCTGAACAGAAAACACGCCGCCAGTTATAGCTATATTTTCTGGGAGCGCTCACCCTTTAATGATCCACTGGGACGGGATCGCAGCCGGATGAAAAACTTTCTTGTCGGTTATGTCAGTTATTTAAACAAACATGGCTGGAGTGATCGGGCACAGATGCCCTATGGCTTCCTTGATGAGCCGTCCAGCAAAGAGGCCTACGAAAAAATTCGCAATTGGGGACGCTTGTTCAATGAGGTGGAAAAACGTGTTGGTACTCCAGCACCACTGATGATTACCGAACAGCCGGAGCCGGAGGATACCGCGTGGGGTTCGCTGGATGGGTACGTGGATATCTGGGTACCGGAGTTTAATGCGGTCTGGCTGGATGAGTATCACAATAGGGGCGCGATCAAAAAACAGCTTGTCGCGGGTAATCGGGTTTGGAGTTATGCGGCGCTCGCTTACGTTCCCTCGGAGTGGCGTCGTTCGCATCCATTCTCATCAAAACTGAAGGATTCCCATCCGCCAAAATGGCTGACCGATTATGCGCCGATTAATTTCCGCATTCCCACCTGGCTGAATGCATTGTCGGGAATTACCGGGCTGCTCTATTGGGACACCATCTGGTGGGCCGATGGTGTCGATGTCTGGAAGGATGCCGGTACCTACCGGCATGAGGACAAGAATGATCCCGACAGCTGGGGTTTGATCCTTAATGGTGAAGGCTTTCTGATCTATCCGGGTTTTCGTAATCAGATTGGATTCGATGGCCCGGTACCTTCCATTCGGCTCAAATGGTTTCGCGAATCGGTGGAGGACTATGCCTATATCCAGCTGCTGCGTGATGCGGGAGAGTGGGGATTTGCCAAAAAACAGATTAATACTTTCGCCCGGGGAGTCGGCGACTGGAAAGATGACATCCGTGCGCTGTATCGGGCGCGGCGCGCCATGGGAGAACGCCTGTCAGCGCTCCATGGTAAAAAGTAGATCGATGCCGCTTTGATGTCCGGATTCACTCTCCAGCAGCCAATGTTTACTGATCTCATAGCGGGCGCGCAGAATATTGCTGCCCTCGGTGAGGCCGATGACGTACTGAACATAGAGCCGGGGTGAAAGATATTTTCCCAGCACCAGAGAGGTGTTGTCGTCGGTTGCTCCTGATTCGATACTGACATCTTCGATATCCAGCTGTTTGCCCAGCCGCTTGGCCAGCCAGGCCCCGCCCGCCAGTTGCAGTGAATTGGCGGCCTGGCTCAGACGGGTACCTTCGCTGGTGCTCGCTTCCCGCAACGGTTTGCCGATCAGAAGATAAGCGAGAATGTCGCCGTCATCCATGGGTGGTGATGAGAACAGTTGCAGTTCCGGTTTTTTCAGCCGGCCGAACACATTCATTCCGGCCTCCACATCCCGGCTTCGGCGTACCACCCGAAACTGTAGCCCGGGATTGTTCAGCGGACTGGCGGCGTACAGCAACCGCCCTTCATCGATATTGATTTTTTGTCCGTAAATTTTGTAACTTCCATCGTGGATCTCCAGTTCGCCCTGCGCTATTGCCGGGCGGTTCGGACTTTCGATAATGGCTAGCTGACCGGTGATTCGCCCCTCGAAACCGTGGCCGCGAACCTTGACCTTTTCCCCCAGTTTCAGGGCAATGGTGGTGGCGATGGTCCAGCGCCTCTGTTGCTGTAGCTCGGTTTCTTCACCGCCAATGACGATAACATCGGGTGATACCTGAACCAGCCCCTGTTTTTCCGGCAGTTTTATCTTTGCCCTGGGGATTTCGATATAGCCGGAAATCTGTATTTTGCGTGGCTGGATATATACCGCCAGATCCGGTGAGGCGATCACCTTTGCCTCGGGTATCCTGGCCACTTCGATATTCTTGCCTTTCAGTTTGATTTTTGTTTTCCATTCACGCGGGGAATCAAAATTGATCTCTCCGGAGATGGCGAGCGTCCCCGGCCCTGAGCGGGCGCTGCCTTGCAGTATCAGCTCACTGTTCCGGCGGGTGTTTGCCTGAAGATTTATTTCGTGCAGTTTCAAGCCCAAATCGGGTAGAGATAAAGAGCCGTCATCAAGCCTGATCACGCCATTCAGTTGTGGGGAACCGAAGGTGCCGCCAAAGCCGAGATCGCCCGCCACTCTCCCCTTTGGCTGATGAACTTTGGGAGCAAACAGGGGCAGCAGGGTGAGCTCGTTCAGGGTGACCTTCAGCTCTCCGTTGAGCGGTTGTGTTGCCGCCAGTGGATCAGAAATCTGCCAGCCGGGCAGTTGCCATTTTCCCCGGGCGCCGCCGGTCTTCAACAGGTCCATATCCAGGCTTGCTTCAACTCCCTCCGGGGTTTTGTTTATCTGCAGGTTCAGTTCGCGATAGGATGTGTCGTAATGCTCTTTCTCCGGGGTTACATATCGTATCTTGCCGTTGTGCAGACGCAGCTCCAGGTTGCTGCCGTCAATCTTTTCCTCACGATAGGCAAGGCGGGCTGTTCCTTCGGCCAGTCCGGTCAGGGAGAGGTCGGTTTTCGGCAGCCAGGGCTGCAGCCATTTCAGCTCAAATTTTTGCAGGGAAAGATCGGCAAGCAAGCCGCCGTCCGTGGTGTTGTTCCCGTCAATGCAGAGGCTGGAGGTTTTGTGCTGCCAGCACCAGGAGGAGAGTGAGGCTACGGATTTTCCGAGCTGCAGTTCAGCGGTCTGCTGCTGTTGCCACTGCTGTTCCGGTATTGAGAGCTGCCCGTTTTCGAGTACTGCGTGCCAGACTCCTCTTTTCAGACTGCCGTGGATGCGGCTGCGCAGCCGGGTGATTTTGTCATACTCCAGTTGCAGATGAAGTTGATGGGAGAGGGTTGTGCCGTCCCCGGTCAGTGAGACGCGGTTGATCCGGTTTTCTCCGATATGGATGTTGTTAATTTCTGTCTTGATCAGCCAGGGGGCGCTCTCCCGCAGACCAAAACCCAGATCACCTTGCAGCCGCTCCGCCAGATACTGTTTCCAGCGAACGTTGTCACCTTTCAGTTGTACGCGCAGATGGGGCTGCTTGCGCGGCCCTGCCACGCTGCCGGAGGCGTCAAGTTTTCCCTCCAGATCCGGCCATAGGTGGGCCAGTTCCGGCGCCGACAGATGCCATTTTGCGTTCCACTTTTTACCCACGGTTCCCGATGCGGTGAGCCGGGCAGTGCCGGAGTTGATACGCGCATTCTTTACCTGCAGGACGCCATCGGAAAAATGGAATTTCCCGCTTGCCGAGACCGGATATTCCTGTACGGTACCGTCGAGTTTTTTCAGCTCCACACCGGCCTTGTTGCTGTCACCCTGTCCCGTGATCTGAAGGCTGATTTTTCCACCGGGCCATTTTTTCCAGGCCAGCGCAGGATTGATCTCATTACCGGATAGAACTGCGCTCCAGTTCAGGGTGGGTTTCCACTGCAGGTGGCCACTGCCTGCCCACTCGCCCTCCAGCCAGTTGGCGAGCAGTTTTTCCGCCTGCAATCCTGACAGATCACCTGTGCCGTTGATTTCCAGTCGTGCCGGTGAGAGTTTTTCCGAGGGCAGGTCGGCTTTTGCCTCGAACCGGTAGTGTTGTGGCGTGCCTGTCACCTGCACTGTTCCTGCGCCACTGATGATGGAGGAGGGTGGAGCGTTCCAGCGCCACTCCGTGTCGATACTGAAATTCAGCTCTGACGTTGTTTCAATCTTCCCCTGGGTCCGGATCTCGCCCTGCGGAGCGGCTATCTCCAGTTTCCGGAGGGTCAGGGTTGTGTTGTGGAATTTTCCACCAAAGCTGATCCGATCCAGTTTGACCGGAGCGGAATCGGCTCTGCTGAACCGGAATCCGGCTACGGTTGCCTGCTCCAGCTCGATGGGCAGTGGCAGCGAGAATCCCTGGAAAGGTTGCTGTTGCCCGTTTTGACCCGACTGAGTGACATGCAGCTGTTTTGTGTTCAGGGCTACAATCCGTAAACGGCCCTGCAGTAGTGATTCAGGCCGCCACTGCAACACAAGTTCATCAGCGCTGACGGTGGTGTTTTTGTTGCGGTAGAAAATGCCCTGTAGCCGGATCTCGCCGAGCAGCCGTCCGCGAGCCGAGTTGATTTTCAGATCGCCACCGAGCGCTGTTTCCAGATGCTTCAGGCTCCACTGCAGTCCTGTCTCGGTGCCCAGCAGTAGCGCTGCCGCACCGCCTGTTGAAATGGTGATTGTCAGTAGTAACCAGCCGGTTATCCGAATCAGGCGCATCACATATCCGGCCCTATGCTGAGATGGATTCGCCAGGGTTTGCCCTCTTCCATGAAAGCGGAAGCCAGATCCAGACGCAAGGTGCCTACCGGCAGAAACCAGTGCAGACCGAAACCTGCGCTCTGTTTGAGTTCAAAATCCGCAAATGAGTTGAAGGAGTTACCGGTGTCGAAAAAAGTTGCCAGAGCGAAGTTTTTGGCGATCGGAAATTCGTATTCAACACTTCCGGTCAACAGATGTTTACCGCCGATGGTTTTGCCATTGTTGTCTGTTGGCCCCAGGGAGGCATAGCGGTAGCCGCGCACGCTGCGATCGCCGCCGGTAAAAAAGCGTTGTGAGGCGGGCAGCTCTGCCAGTTCCGCCAGCCAGCTGACACCGATATCTGCACGGGAGATAAAACGACCGCTGTTTCCGAATGAGTGAATGAAGGTGGTGCCAAATTGGGTCTGGACAAAACTGGTGTTGGAGAGAAGTAGTTCTGTCGCACCCTTCAGTGTTGCGCGGGCATGCCAGCCCCGCCGGGTATGGATGCGGTTGTCTGCTTTGATATATTGCAATGTGATCAACGGAATGAGCAGGGAGGAATAGTCCGATCGGTCCGCAATTCTGTAATCTTCTATCTCATAGCTGATCGCGACAGTGCGTTGCAGATAGCGCAGCTTGTGATTGGCGCTGATGCCTATTTTTCGTGTTCTTCGACTGCTGGTGCCGGTCTGTTCGTTTACCGATGCGGCGATCAGCTCCGAGAAATCGGTTTGTGGCCGTTCCAGGGGAATGCGGTAACGGGCAGAGGCCTCCTGACGGATCTCGGACAGTTTTACATCACCGCTTATCTTGTAGCCCAGATAGTTGTGGTAACGGCGTTCAATACCGAAACTGATACGCGGCCCTGTGTCGGTTCCGTAGCCCAGGCCGGTGGTGTAGCGGGTGGGTTTTCGTGGCTCAAGAATCACTGTGACGGGGATTTTTTTATCCCGGGTTTGATCGAGCAGTGGCTGGATATCGATACGTTGATAATAGCCGCTGTTGCTGAGTGCGCGCTGCAACTTGAGCAGTTTGTTGGCGTCATAGGGGTCATCGGTCTTGAAGGGCAGGTAACGTCGTAACATGCTTTCTTTTAGAATATCCTGCTGGAACTCCACTTCACCAAAACGGTAACGAGGGCCGGTGTTGACCGATAGTGCAATGGTTGCCCTGTAGTTTTTCAGATCAACCAGAATCTCGTGCTGTTCCAGTTTCCGCTCCAGATATCCCCGCTCCTGCAGCAGCTGCAACAGTTCACTTTTGGCGTCTTCGTATGCCTGCTGGCGTAGAGCATCGCCTTTGCGCAGGGGAAAATGTTTTCGCCATTTTTTCAGGGCGGAGTCATTTTTCCCTGCACCATGAATGGATATCTCTACCTGTGACAGTTTGATTGGCGGGCCTGGTTGAATCTGGTAACTTGCAAGCCAGCCATCGTTTGTGGCTTCCAGTCTGGATGTTATCTTTGGTTTGTAGTAGCCAAACGGCTGCAGGGCGATGCGGATCTCTTTCTCGGCTTTGCGGTGTAGGCGCCGGATGGTTTGTTCATCGAGAACTGTATCTCCTGCCTGGCGTTGCTGCAGACTGAGGTTTGCGTACACGTTGGTTTTCAGTTCGCCTTTGACGCCGCTTACTGATATTTTCAGTTTTGTGGCTTCAGCGTACGTTATGGAGCTGTTTGACAGGAGTATCAGGACAAGGAAAAACAGCCTCCCTGTTATCAGGAGGCTTTTTGACATAGTTCTTTTACGCACCGGTAGTGTCACAAAAAAACCACTGTTTTCAGAGCTTCCGGTTGCTGCCGTTTTTTGTGGAACTGTTGTTACCGGGTTTCGCCAGCCCGCCGGTCAATACAAAACGCATGGCGTCCTCTTTGGGCAGATTGATGGTCTGTACCCGTGAGCGGGGCACCAGTACGGTATGTCCTCCTATCATGTAGCCCAGTGGAATATAGACCACAATATCATCGACTGCCCCCATCTTTGCTGGCAGATCCGCCAGACTCTCCCGGGTGATGAAACCAATGACGCGCAGACCGTTATTCATGGATACGGTAACAACCTGTTGCGACTCTGTTTCTGATGTTCCGGAGATGAAGGACAGCAGATCCCGGATTGAACCGTAGATGGATTTAATCAGGGGAATACGGTACAGAACTCCCTCCCACCAGGAAAAAATGGTGCGTACCAGCCAGGACTTCATCAGCAGACCAACGGAAAATACCAGCAACAGACTGATTGCGACGCCAGTTCCAGGCAGGTAGTACTGCTCCGGCAGCACCATGCGCACAACGCGCCCCAGCAGGGATTCTGTGGTGACCGCCAACCAGTAAAGAAAATAGAGTGTGGCTGCAATCGGGACCAGGGTTACCAGGCCGGTGAGGAATGTTGTATTCAGTTTGGACATTGATGATCTCCGATGAAGCTGTTGAGGTATATGAAGATGAAACTTCGTCAGCCTAAATCAGTACGATGGTATTTCGCGATCTCTGAAGCTGTTTCCTCTTTCAACCCGGCATTTTTTGCAAACTCCGGCCATCTTCTTACTGCATCGATTACCTCGTTGATAATGTCTGCGGGCCTGGGGATGCCAATTGATTCGCCTGTTGTAACCAGATCTGTCCGGGTGAAATGATCCCGTTTGCCATTGATGCTCATTTGATGCTGGTTGGTCCATTTACCCGCCGGGTTGTGCGAATAGGTAACATCAAATGCCGGTGATAGTTTCCACTGTCCATTCTGCCCCATCAAAAAGGCAATATTTTTGGTGTGATCATCCAGATTGCGCGCAATCACATTGAACAACATCCGCCGGTATTGTTGTATTGCATCGGCCCTGTTTAAACGCAGCTTGCGCATGACAGCGAAGGCCTGTTCGTAGCTGTATGCGCCTGCCATGTTGAAATCATAATGCGCGATGCCACACAGTGACTGCATGTGGATTTTTTTACCGTGTAACCGATCAAAGCGCCGGGTCATGAAATGTGCGCGTCCGTTCTCTTCCAGCAGCCGGCACTCCATCATTACCATGTCTGCGGCCCTGGCCATCAGATAGTAGGCGAATTCAATACGGCCAAACTCT
Source organism: Gammaproteobacteria bacterium (assembly GCA_024277575.1). Classification (GTDB taxonomy): domain Bacteria; phylum Pseudomonadota; class Gammaproteobacteria; order Thiohalospirales; family Thiohalospiraceae; genus DRMK01. The sequence goes on from JAJRUX010000007.1 coordinate 16,516, forward strand.
TTTGGTTCGCCCAGCTCAAGATCCGTCACGCCATCAAATTTCAGCAACCAGTAATCGTATCCGGCCGGGGCGTCACCCTGTCCCGATATGACACTGCCGTTATCATTCATGGCGATGACGGCTTTGGGTCGTGCGCCCCCGGCAGAGGTACCGACACGGAGAATATCCATAATAGCTTCGCTGTTTTCCGTTTCTGAATCTCCCAGTGTTACATCAAGAGCCATCCGTTGCGAGATGATTTTTTGCGCCAGTTTGACAAGCTCCGAAACTTCAATGGTTACCGGACGATTGAATTTCTTCATGGTGGGCGGTGAGAACTCCAGCGCTCCCATGCTACGTTTTCCGGTATAGCAAAGACGCTCGACCGGACTGAAATCAGCGGCATCCCGCCCATTGCAGGCAAGCCAGGCATCGATGATGCTGTTGCCAAATTTGTCGGGTAGTGCATCTGCCAGTAGACCGGGCAGGCCGAGGAAGGTTTCCCTGTTCAGGACGGGAAAAGAGAAAATGCCGTCGCCTTGCCTGGCTGCACCCAGGCTCATGTGGATGGGGGAGATGTCCAATCCCTTTTTAAGGAAAGCCGGGTCATACTCGAATATGCCATAGCTGCGTTCAGCAAGCCAGGAGATTGCGCCGACATCGCTTCCCCATAATCTGACAATAGCGGTATCAATCCTGTTTACCACCCGATATCTTCCTTCGAGGTCTGATGCCTGCCAGATGCCCGTTGCCGTTTTTTACCGCGCATCCTGGCCAGTTGGAGAGGACTGATCCCGGGTTCAGGGATAAAGTTGTCCAAGTCGTGCAACACCCCCAGTTCGCGCAGTACCGCGATAAGTGTGGTGAGTTTTCCTCTTCCTGACTCCAGTGATTTTATCGAATTCAATGACAGTGACGTTGCTTCTGCCAGCTGTTGCTGGGTCACATTCTTTCGCAGGCGGAGTGACTTGATACGGTGACCAAGTTCAGCTGCGATACCTTTGTCTGTCATTGTATAATAATCCATAACAATTAATTCTAAGTCTATATGAGGTTTTTTAAATCAATTAGAGCCCAATAAAAGGCTATTATAACATAAAATCGCGTTAACTCAAGATGGGGTATTGTTTAACGGTCTTAATAAGGTCTATATTGTTAATAAATAATGGGTAATGGGCCAAAAGAAGTCTGTTATCGAGGGATTTCTGGTCAGTGGGTGACGGACAACTATCAGCTGCAGTAGTTGATGAAAAGGGTAGAGGTGATGTGCCGCAGGTAATCTATTCCTGTTTGTAGCCAAGCAGGTTTACCAGTATTTTTTGGTATATAGCTGAAAGCTGTTCCAGATCTTCGATACCAACCGCTTCATCGATTTTGTGGATAGTGGCGTTCAATGGTCCCAGCTCCAGTACCTGTGCGCCGGTGGGGGCGATGAAGCGCCCGTCGGAGGTTCCACCGCTGGTTGAGAGCTGTGGCTCAATGCCGGTAATCTCGTGGATGGCGGTGCGGGCGGCGTCCACCAGCTTGCCCGCCGGGGTCAGAAACGGCTGGCCGGATAGGGTCCACTCCAGTTCATACTCAAGGCCGTGGGCGCCAAGGATGGTTTTTACCTGCTGGCGCAGTTCGGTATCGGTGACCTCGGTGGAGAAGCGGAAGTTAAATACCACTTCCATCTCCCCGGGAATGACGTTGGTGGCGCCGGTACCGGCACGGATATTGGAGATCTGGAAACTGGTGGGCGGGAAGAACTCGTTGCCCCTGTCCCACTCGATGGCGCACAGTTCGGTCAGCGCCGGAAGGGCGGCATGAATCGGGTTTTGTGCCAGATGCGGGTAGGCAATATGGCCCTGCACGCCCTTGACCCGCAGCCTTCCGCCCAGTGATCCCCGCCGGCCGTTTTTGATGGTATCGCCCAGTTCGTTTGTGCAGCTGGGTTCCCCCACCAGACACCAGTCGATCTTCTCGCCACGGTTTTCCAGGTGTTCAACCACCTTGACGGTGCCGTCTGTTGCAGGCCCCTCTTCGTCGCTGGTGATGAGAAAGGCGATTGAGCCGGCTGGCTGTTTTTTACCGGCAAGAAAGCGTTCGCAGGCGGTAGTCATGGCGGCGATGGAGCCTTTCATGTCGGCGGCGCCCCGGCCATGGAGAAAACCGTTGCGCAGTGTGGGCTCGAAAGGGGGGCTTTGCCACTGCTCCTCTGGACCTGCGGGAACCACATCGGTATGGCCGGCGAAGGCGAACAGCGGGCCTTCCGTACCGAGCCGTGCCCAGAGGTTGTCAACCTCGCCAAAACGCAGGTGTTCAATGTTGAAGCCGAGCGCAAACAACCGTTTTGCCAGCAGTCGCTGGCAGCCGGCATCATCCGGTGTTACGGAGCGGCGGCGGATTAGTTCGATGGCCAGTTCAACGGTCGGGGTCATCGGTTCTCCAGTAGTGTCTGCCAGCTCTGTTGATGGAATCCGATGAGGAGGTGGCTGCCATCATCGAGCAGTGGACGCTTGATCAGAGTGGGATGCTGCAGCATCAGCATGACGGCTTTCCGTTCATCCAGATCGGTTTTTTCATCGCCGGGAAGTTGCCGCCAGGTGGCGCTGCGGTGGTTGAGCAGTTTTTCCCATCCTGTCTGTGCAATCCAGTCCTGCAACCGGCTGGTATCCAGACCATCACGGCGGAAATCATGAAATTGAAATTCCACACCGTTGGCCTCCAGCCATTTGCGGGCTTTTCTGACGCTGTCGCAATTTTTTATTCCGTAGAGAAAAATCATATATCACGCAGCAGTTCGTTTATGCTTACCTTGGAGCGGGTTTTTTCATCCACCTGCTTGACGATTACGGCGCAGTAGAGGCTGTAACTGCCGTCTTTGGAGGGCAGGTTGCCGGACACCACTACCGAGCCGGCGGGGATGCGGCCATAGCTCACCTCACCGGTTTCGCGGTTGTAGATTTTTGTGCTCTGGCCGATATAGACCCCCATCGAGATCACCGATCCCTGTTCCACGATGACCCCTTCCACTACTTCGGAGCGGGCGCCGATGAAGCAGTTGTCCTCGATGATGGTGGGGTTGGCCTGCAGTGGCTCCAGCACGCCGCCGATGCCAACGCCGCCGGAAAGGTGGACATTCTTGCCAATCTGGGCGCAGGAACCGACGGTGGCCCATGTATCCACCATGGTGCCACTGTCCACATAAGCGCCGATGTTGACATAAGATGGCATCAGAACCACGCTGGGGGCGATGTAGGAGCCCTTGCGCACGGTAGCGGGAGGTACCACGCGCACGCCGCTTTCCCGGAAGTCTCGTGCGCTGTAGTCGGAGTATTTGGAGTCCACCTTGTCATAGTAGTTGGTGAAAGCGCCCTCCATGAAACGATTGTCTGCAATGCGGAACGAGAGCAGCACCGCCTTTTTCAGCCACTGGTGTACTACCCACTCCCCATCTTTTTTCTCCGCAACACGCAGCTTGCCGCTGTCCAGCAAGTGGATGGCATCTTCCACCGCCTCCTTGACGTGGGTGTCCACGCTGCGTGGCGTGATTTCGGCACGGTTTTCAAAGGACTGCTCAATGACATTCTGAATATCGTTCATGAATCTCTCCGTTAGTAATTTGTTTCTATAAAATTCCGGATGCGTTTTGCCGCATCGATGCACTCTTCCAGCGGTGCCACCAGCGCCATGCGCACCCGGTTCTGTCCCGGATTGATTCCGTGCGCCTTGCGGGACAGATAGCTGCCTGGCAGTACGGTAATATTTTGTTGGGCATACAGTTCACGGGCAAAATCGGTGTCGCCGGATTCTGTTCTGGCCCAGAGATAGAAGCCTGCCTCGGGTTGGCTGACCTTCATTGCCGGGGACAGAATCTCCAATACGGCGGCAAATTTCTGCTGATACAGGCACCGGTTTTCGATTACATGCTGCTCATCGCCCCATGCCTTGATGCTGGCTGCCTGGGTAGAGGGTGGCATGGCGCTGCCGTGGTAGGTTCGATAGAGCAGAAATTTCTCGATAATCTCTGCGTCACCGGCGACAAATCCGGAACGCAGGCCCGGGACGTTGGAACGCTTTGACAGGCTGTGAAATACAACGCAGCGTCGGAAATCGCGCCGTCCCATTTCTGCGGCTGCTTGTAGCGCTCCTGCTGGCGGGTTGTGTTCATCGAAATAGATTTCGGAGTAACACTCGTCGGAGGCGATAATGAAATCGTGCTCATCTGCCAGTTGAATCAGTCGTTGCAGTGAGGCCAGATCAACAACCGCGCCGGTGGGGTTGCTTGGTGAGCAGAGATAAACCAGTTGGCAGCGCTGCCAGACCGCATCGGGCACGGTGCTGAAATCTGGCAGAAAATTGTTTTCTGCAGTGGTGTTCAGATACCAGGGCTCGGCGCCAGCCAGCAGTGCCGCCCCCTCATATATTTGATAGAAGGGGTTGGGCATGATGACAATCGGTCGGGCAGAGCGGTCTACTACCGTCTGGGCGAATGCAAACAGCGCCTCACGGGTGCCATTGACTGGCAGTACCTGCCGCTCCGGATCAATGGCATTGCGCCCAAGGCCATAACGCCGGATCAGCCAGTGTGCTATGGTTTCCCGCAGTACCGGACTGCCCTTGGTAAGCGGATAGGAAGAGAGCCCATGCAGATGGACAAGCAACTCCTGGGCGATAAAGTGGGGCGGTGTATGGCGCGGTTCCCCGATAGAGAGCGGAATGTGGTCCCTGTCCCGTGGCGGGGTGATACCCTCTTTCAGCCGTGTGAGCTTGGCAAAGGGATAGGGATGCAGTTTGTTCAGTTCGGGATTCATAAAGCGGAACAGTATAAATGATGGCGTCTAAACACGAAACTACAGCACTGCCGGTTCTGGCCCTGTTGTTCAGCGCCACCATCTGGGGCGTGATGTGGTATCCACTACGTCTGTTCGAAGCACAGGGGTTGGGTGGTCTCTGGGTTACCTTCATCTTCTTTGCGGCTGCGACAGCGGTCGGCATGGCCATGATGTCACGTTACCTGGGTGAGCTGCGCAATCAGCCCTGGATAGCGCTGGGTATTGCGCTGGCCAGTGGCTGGTGCAATACCACTTTCAATCTGGCCATGCTGGAGGGGAATGTGATGCGCATGCTGTTGCTGTTCTATCTGTCTCCTCTGTGGGCAACCCTCATTGGATGGGGATTCATGGGGGAGCGGCTGACTCCTCTTTCCATACTGCTGCTGGTAGTTTCCGGTCTGGGAGCGCTGTTCATGCTTTGGCAGCCCGGCATGATGATTCCCTGGCCGGCCGACAGGGCAGACTGGTTGGCAATCAGCTCCGGGATGGCCTTCGCGGTTCTGAATGCGCTGGTGCGGCAGGGACAGCAGATCAACATTCCGGCGAAAATGCTCGCCAGCTGGCTCGGCGTATTGCTGGTAGCAGGGGCGTGGATCGCAATGTCGGGGGGATCCACGCCAAAGGTGGAGCCTGAGGTGATCGGTGCGGCCGTGGCGTTTGGCGCCGTGGTGATTGTCATCGCGACGCTCTGTGTGCAGTATGGCGTCACACACATGCCGGTGCATCGCTCGGCGGTTATCCTGCTGTTTGAACTGGTAGCGGGAGCACTTTCTGCCTGGTTGTTGACAGATGAAGTTATAACGGTGAAAGAGTGGTTGGGAGGGAGCCTGATTGTGGCGGCAGCGGTAATATCTGCACGGGCGCACCTTCGCTCGGAGTAGTGCTGCTCAATTGGCCGTTTCTAAAGAATATAGGGAGTATTTTTACGGTGCTGTTTATTGGTTGTGACGATGTCACTTGAATCCTCACTGTCATCGGATTCGGAAACAAATTGCCGCGCCGCGCCGCAGAATATGAATGTCATGAAAACGGATACTGTCAGCCATACCAATAATAGTATTTCGAACACGGAAACACCCCACTGCCAACCAGGAAATTATTATTTCATAATAGTCGGCCACAATTGGCAATAACTTTAACTATTTCTCACTTTCTGCCATCGTGGGCCTGGTTTTGGTGTTTTTTGCTTTTTTGTTGTAACTTCGCACTTGAATCTACTCGGGATTTTCCCTGAGCTGGAATCAACGTGTTGATGTATAAAAATGTTCTACCATTTTAATGGAACTGAAATCCAGAGTTGAAGGAGTATTAGGGTGAAGGAACTGATTCTAACCGGGTTTTTGCTGGTCTCGATGGTATGCGCTGGCCAGTTGGCACTGGCCGAGATGGCAACGCCAATAGCTGAGGCCAATCTGGTGGAAAGTGAAACCGTGAAGATTGGGGGGAGTGTCGTTGACTGGCTGAACAAGCCGCTGTTTACCCTGAATGGGTCAGCGGTTACCATTTCAGGACTATTTCGTGCGCTGCTGATCTTTCTGTTTGCCATTGTCATCTCCCGGTTGCTACAGCGCTTGCTGAAGAAATTCTCGCAGAACCAGAAGAGTATCAATGAGGCGGCTGTCTACACCATAGGGCGCGTGTCCCACTATTTCATTCTCACTATCGGATTCTTTTTTGCGGCTTCTTCTCTGGGTATCAATCTCAGCAATCTGGCCATCATCGCGGGTGCACTTGGCGTTGGTGTTGGCATGGGGTTGCAGAATGTGGTCAACAACTTTGTTTCTGGTCTTATTCTTTTGTTTGAGCGCAGTCTGAAGGTGGGGGATTTTATTGAACTCTCTTCCGGGGTAATGGGTACCGTCCGTGAGATCAGTATTCGCAGCACATTGATTACCACCAATGACAATGTTGATATCGTAATTCCCAATTCGGAATTTATCTCTTCCAGCGTAACCAACTGGACCATGAAAGATGCAAGTTGCCGATTGCGAATCCCCTTTGGGGTTGCCTACGGCACCGACAAGGAGCTGGTGAGAAAAGCGGTACTGGAAGCGGCAGAGAGAGTAAAACTTCATGTTACACAACTACCCCAGCGACAGCCCAAGGTGTGGTTGGTAAACTTTGGTGACTCCAGCCTCGATTTTGAACTGGTTATCTGGCTTACCCCCCGAAGTGTGCGCCATCCGGAGAAGGTAAATGCTGCTTATTTATGGGAGATTGAAAACTCCCTTTCCCAATATGGCATCGAGATTCCTTTCCCGCAGCGGGATCTGCATGTGCGCAGTTGGCAGGTGGAAAGGCCAATTGCTGTTTCAGAAGCGCCGGCTGAGTTGCAAACCAAAAATTGAAATATCTTTCTGCAGTCGTTTGATGGTCTCTTCATCGCCGGTCACGCTGTCGTTGAATGATTCAGACAGGTTGTTAATCTGGTAAAACTCAGAATAGATGGAGATGGCATATTTCATCCAGAAGCGTTTGGATAGCTGTACAAAGATGGTGTTCGTTCCACCCAGCGGGATGGAAGCTTCCGCCTTGCCGCCATCTTTATCCTGCATGGCGGAAACAAACAGGGGGAATTTGAATCCTGCGCTGATTTCAAAAGGCAGCGGAAACCCCAGGTCAGTGTAGTAGTCATACTCTCGAACCGTTCCGCCCAGTTTTCCATAGACAATCAGGTGTTTCTCTTCAAAGCCGGCAAAAGGTTTGTCATCGACTGTTACACTGTCATGTACACTGCGTTGCCAGGCATCCGCCCCCAGAACCGCAAAGATGTTGGTGCGGTTACCGCCGTATCCCAGCAGTCCTTCCAGGCGCATCCCAAGATAGTCCGACGTGGTTTCAATAACTCCACCAGGTTGTGAATCACTCTCCATATCAACTCGCCCTGCATAGAACTTTCCCTCCAGTCCAAAGACGGCACCTCGCTCATAGCGCTGAAAATTATCTGCAGAGAGCGCCAGGGTTAGCCGGGGGCCTGCCTCCGATGCTTTTGGCTCATTGGACTCCCAACTGAACCACTCTGTACCGATGCCTATTTTTGTGTATGAGTGAGGAATAAAGCCGTTAGCGGCCAGAGCGACACAAGGAAACAGCAGCAAAACAACAATAATAACCACCACCCGGTTGCAGTAATTGATTAGAGAGTACCGAAAATATGCGGGGGAGAGTCTCGTCGGTTGAGAGCGCCTGGCGGTAGAGGTGTTTCCGATAGTCATATTCTACGGCAAAGGTCTGTGACTTGTTTCACATAATTATATCATATATCCCGCATCATCAGGATGAATTGGCAGATTAGGGCCTGTTACAGCAAAATCACCCTGACAGCCGCTTGATAACGGGAATGTCCGCTTTTCCAGCGTGATGAAAATGCCGGTTTCAGCTGGCCGGACAGAGTTTCAGATCAAACTCCCCGACAAAACCTGCAATTACCTCCGGGCTTGACATGACAGATCCCGCCGCTAGAATATGCAATTCGCCAGTAAGCGGGAATAGCTCAGTTGGTAGAGCACAACCTTGCCAAGGTTGGGGTCGCGAGTTCGAGTCTCGTTTCCCGCTCCAAATTGCAATAGAAACCTCGGTGACATCCGAAGTGTCTGCCGGGGTTTTTGTTTGGCTGCGCATGGAGTCGTCAGTCTCCATTACACCTAATATGGCTGGGTGGCAGAGTGGTTATGCAGCGGCCTGCAAAGCCGTCTACCTCGGTTCGACTCCGGGCCCAGCCTCCATCATTCTTCCTGTTTACTCCCGAATCCGGCGTGACTTTCGCAACGGGTATCCGTACAATTCCGGTTGCTGTAAAGGTGTAAGCCCGGGTGGCGAAATTGGTAGACGCAAGGGACTTAAAATCCCTCGGTGGCGACACCGTGCCGGTTCGATTCCGGCCCCGGGCACCAACTCCCGTTCTGGCAGATTCGCCAATCTCTTCTGAGCTCGTGTAAACGCCGGATTTTCATCCGCGAAAATCAGGGAGTTGTACTCATCTAGAAGAATCCGGGTGATTTGGGAATAGATGCGTCCGCTATGAAATTGCGCGATTCTGGGGGAACAGTGGCCGCGGGAGCGTCAGTTGTCGGACTCTATATTATACTCTCCCTGATACCGGAGAGTTCAGCGAAAAGCCTGGCAGGCCCGGTTATTGACGAGGCCCTTTGATTTTTTGAAACAATCAAAAATCCGAGTATTTTCCGTCCGCTTTTCAGCCTCCCCGATGCGATTATTTTCAACAGAAAACTGAGCTATGTTATCGGATGTCAGTGGGCCTTTTTCATCTGAAAATCGACGTTCCATCACTCTGCTTGAGAATGACCTGAGCAACGTCGCAGGCATTATTTACAACAATTTCTCTATCTTTTCCACATATACTCCGGTCTGGGTTGAATACCCTGTCAATCGGAGCGATGTAGAACCACAGGGATTATCCGGTCACGCGGTTGGGTCGATGGGTTTTGCCTTCTGGAGTTCCGGTTTTTGCTCTGTTTTGATCCGGTTCTGTTACCAGCATTCTGGCCAGTGTTTCGTTATCGGGTAGTTGGGAAGATTCTTCTGTGCCGGCGTATTTTTGCAGAATCTGCTCGCTGTTCTGGCGAAGCTGTTGTTGCTGTTGGTGCAGTTTTTCGATGATCTTCCGGGTTTGGGTGTCAATTTCCGACAGGCCGCTGGTGAGGCCGGTTTGCAGTCCGCGCAGGGCGGCTTTTTGCAGGGAGGGTTTGAGTTTGCGATGGGCGAGCCAGGGGATTAACCACGCGGTAAGCACCAGAAGCAGGCTGTGGGTGGTGAAGTTGATGCCCAGGTACTGTTCAGGCGCCAGGGCGCTCTGGTAGTAGCCTACAAATACCCGGTAGCCGACCCAGCTCAACGCGGCCAGGGGCAGGAGGGTTGCCAGCAGGCCGGTTGAGCGATAGATGAAACGTTGCAGTGCGGTGCCCGGTTTGAGCAGGGCACTGCGCAGTGATGTTTGCAGGTGGTTCTCTATCCACCCCCTGGCGTTGTCGCGGATCTCCGGCAGTCCTGCTCGCAGGGGGGCGGTGGGAACTGTCTGGGAGTCGGCTTCGACAATCAGGTTGTCGAGGGCGTCATCCAGCCGGGTTTGTGCCCAGTTGTCCCACATCTGTCCGGTATCGACAGCGGGTTTTTTCTGCGGCTGTTCGGGTTCGGTTTTTTTCAGGCGTGGCAGAAGGCTGCTGTCCCGGGCTGCAAAGGTTTCCGCCATGCTTTCAATTTTCCAGGCCAGGCCCTGTTCCAGTTCCATGGAGGTGGCCTGCCATATCTCCTGCCAGCGCTGTTCCAGTGTGGTGAATGATTCGTCGGTACCGATTTTTTCCGCGGTCTGTTGCAGTGCCTTGCGCAGCTCCTGCATGCGCAGTGAGATGCCCCGGGTTTCCAGTTGTTTGATGGTGTGCGCGTTTGCCAGGGAACGGATGGTTTGCGCCAGTTTCTCAAAATCGTCGGGGGCACGCTCTTTTTCGCGGCTGTCGGTACAGAGGATGATGGGGTGTTTGAAGCCTGCTTCGTTCAGCAGCCGGGTGAAGTCTTCCCGCTGTGACTCCCGACCCCTGTCCCACTGGTTGATAACAAACAGCCAGGCATGGCGATGGCCGTGTTCGAGCAGCAGGCGCCAGCCGCGATCATCCCGGTAGCGTTCGGGGCTGACCACATAGATCAGCACATCGATGTGCGGCAGCCACTCCAGTACCAGTTCCCTGTTGCGGGTATCAACGCTGTCGATATCCGGCATATCGATCCAGAGAATGTCGTGGTTGTTATCCTCCTGGTGGAGGGCGATCTTGACCTTGTCCACCGGAAACTCTTCGGGCAGATTCTGAATCTGTACCGATTTGTGAACGTAGATGGTAACTTCGCGGGAGGTAGGGCGTTCGACGCCGGTGCGGGCAACGGCCTGTCCGGCGAGGCGATTGAGCAGGCTGCTTTTGCCCACACCCGTGCCGCCGAAAAAGGCCACAACCAGCGGGCGTTGGGTGCCGCTTTCAAACAGCTCTGCGGGTGTGCGCGCTTCTGCAGATTCAATGTTTTCCACATCGGCTTCAGACAGCCAGCCGGATTGCCGCGCCTCCTGTGCCCAGGCATTGGCCTGCCGGTAAAACTGATGGAGTTGGTCAGTTGCCATCTTTTAGTTCCCGTAGTTTCTGTTCTGCGGCTGCAAGTTCTTCAGCCGGGATCCGGAATCGCTGTGCGGGATCAGCCCGCTCTTTCAGGCTGATTATCTCCTGCTGCAGCGTGGCGATCAGCTCTGTTGAAACCATATCCAGCTGGCGCTGCTTCAGCTCTGCCGCCACCTTGTTCATGTAACGTCCCAGCGTGCTCTCGGCCAGCATGCTGGTCAGCGACAGCATGGCGGGGGCAACGATGAGATCGTGCAGGCTCAGGCCGCCCGACTTCACTGCCAGCACCACCGCCGCCGCATCGGCGGTGACGCGTGCTGCTCTCAGGCTGTTGAGTGTGGCGGGCTGTTTTTCGAGCTGCTCGTACAGGCTGCGTGCGCTGCGTTCAATTTCCGGCTGGAATTTTTGCTGGTAGCCGGTGACTGCCTGCGTGAAGTGTTGTTCAATCTCCGGACGTTCGTTTCGCAGGGTGCGGGCGATGGTTTTCCACCAGCTCTCCTGTCCCGCCTCGGTTTCGCTGATTCGCAGCGCCTCTTCGGCAAGGTGAACCAGGGTGTGATGACAGATCTGGTTCAGCAGCCGTTGCTCCTGGTTGCTGTCGCGCAGCTCGGCGGTTTGCTGTTTGCCGAACAGGGATTTTCCGGCGCCGATGATCTGGCGCAGTGGCCAGGTGATGGCCTGGCGCGCCTTGTTGAGCGAGTCGGCCAGAATCGGGATCTCCAGCAGCGACAACAGCTCCGCAATGGCCTGCTGGAAGGTTTCGTAATTCTGCGGGTGATCGAGATAGTCGCGACGGTAGTCGCCCAGGGCGGCTTCCATCGCCTGCTGTACCATCTCTTTCCATGCCTCATCGGCGGCGTGCTCCGCGACAATCGGTCTGATCCACTCCTGCCAGTGCTGATCGATAAACGCATAGGTGTAGCGTTGCTGGGTGCTCCGTTCGATGCCGGCGAGTGAATCGGTCAGTTGATTGCGCAGCAATTCTGCCTGTTCGGGATCGATCCCGTGACCGGATTCGTCCAGATTCTTTTGGTACGGAAGCGTGCGGATGGGAAATTTGTCTTCGGCAATACCGGCTTCCCGCAGGTGGTTGCGAAAGGAGTTGAGAATGACCGGCCGGGACTCTTCGCCGAGCTTGTTGATGCAGACCACCAGCGGCCTGTTGAGCGGGAGCAGAAGTTTGAGTGTATCCCATACCCGCTTGTCGGCATATTTGTCCTTGCTGACCACCAGCAACAGCAGATCTGCCAGGGCGGCGGTACGCAGTACGGCATCCCGGTAGCCGCTGGCGTCGATGGAGTCAAAGTCCGGCGTATCCCAGATGACACTGGGGGGCAACGGGCCTTCACCCGCTTCTACCAGGGCGTAGGCATGGTAGGGGGCGTTTGCCAGATTGGCGAGTGCATGCTGCTCGTAGCCGGGGAAAAACTGTTGCAGCCAGTCATGTTCGCCGGCACAGTTTCCCAGACAGAATCCCTGTGGATGGACGGTAAACCCCGCCAGTGCGCTGACGCCGGCCAGCGGTTTGTCCAGCAGCAGGTTGACCACGGTGCTTTTTCCCGCCTGGGTCGGGCCGATAATGGCGATCTGGGGTTTGTGCTGTGGATAGTCCCGGTTGATCTGCAGTTTGCGCAGTGCTGCTTCTGCCAGCGTCAGCGAAGCGAGCGCGTTTTCATGGGGGGGGGGCTGGTCTTCGCTGCTGCGTTTCCATTTCGCCACGCTCTGGTAACGCTGAATCAGGTGATCAATAAAGTCGCGCATTCGTGTCCATGACTGGCAGGTTTTCCGTATTGTATTTGTTTCTTGCCGGTGTGGGAATGGTGAAATATGGTGGGGTGGGAAATCAGCAGGCAGCAGGAAAAATTCATTCCGTACTGAAATCTTAATCATTGTGCTGATGAGGTGCTATACTTTTGCGCTTTCAGTGCTCGCTTCTATTCTAATGGTGAGGTTGCCATGTCAAGATATCTTCCGTTACTCCCCCTGTTTATCGTTCTGTTCTCCGCTCAGAGTCATGCCGAGTCACCACAGATAACCCTGTCTGAGGTTGAGCAGGTTCTGAATGAATCCGGGGGTCGTTTACAACGTTTGCTGGATGAGACGCTGAAAACAGATCTTGAGGCGCTGGATATTTCCTGGCAGATGGAAGAGCCGGTTTACGAGTTTTCCGAGCAGAATATTCTGCTCGATGAGGGATGTGACTCCACCACCATTCTGAAACAGATTCAGGGAGTATTGACGTTGCGCGACAGCAGTGATGCGGTTCTGGAACTGGTTACGCTGGCCGAACCCGCCACGCTTTCGTTCACCCTGAATACGGATCTGGATGCTATTGGCAAGGTCAAGCAGGACTGGGGTGTTTTTGGTTTTGGCAGCTGTACCCGTTACGCGGAATACGGTTTCAATTTTGTTGCGGACGGGGAGGCTGTGGTGGGTCTGGATATAATCATCACTCCACAGATAGAGTTCGTCGACGAGGGAATAAAATATACGCCAACGTTTTCGGTGCAGACCCGGATAGAACATATCTCCTACAACATCGATGTGGATGATGATGCGTTTGCTTCTCTGGTCAGGGAGGAGATAGACAGTGCCATTCAGCCGTTTCTTGATCAGGCGGTCATGGATGATTTTTCTGCTCAGCTGGAGCAGCGGCTTCAGCAGTCGGTGATTCGAACCTGGGGGGACGAATATATCGTTATTCAGCTTCCAGAACTGGATAAGCAGCGTATTAATGAGCTGGTTGTCCGGTTTGAACAGGAGTATGAGAGGTATGTAGAGGATGAGTTCTATCTGCAGAACAATCTGGCTGAACTCTACTACGTCTTGTTGAGCGGAGATGACGAACTTTGGGACAATCTGCTCAATAACAGCGCTATTTGTGAGCTCAGTGAGAACCTGATGGTGGAGATGCCGTCCGAGCCGCTGTACCGGCAGAGCGGGGTGGAGTGTCTGCCGGTTGATGAGGCAGGGCTTTCCATTGCCGGCAGCTATTTCAGTGACGCCGCCTGCCAGCAGGTGGTGAACTACAAGCCGCAGAGTCTGAGTGAATACTGCGCTGAAATTGCTGATCTGGCTCTGCCTGATCCTGATCGTTCGCCCGTGCAGCTGGGTGGCTCACTGTCCTGGTATCAGTCTCCCGCTACCCGCCTCGATATCGGGGTTGAGTCGATAGCCGGGAATCATCGTCCCTATGCATCCCGTACCGTTTACAAACAGGTGGAGGGAGAGCGGGGACAATGTGCGCTGGAGATGCGTGTTTACAAACGCTCCATCGCCGCTACCGATCTCAAGCCGCTGTTGATGCTACATGGAGGAAGTTGGGAGCGCCGCCGTAACGGGATAGTGGCGATGGAGTCGCAGATCTCCAGTTACACTGAGCAGGGTTTTGTTGTGTTCGCGCCAACCTATCGCCTGGTCAGTGAAACCGAGGGTGATCCCGCCTGTAACGGCGCCGGTGGTAAGCAGATCGTTGCCGATATCAACGATGCCATGAACTGGGTGCAGGAGCATGGCGTTGAGTACGGTGCTGCAGCCGAACCGGTTGCTGTTTTTGGTCAGTCTGCCGGCGGGCATCTGGCGTTGCGGCTGGCAGTTCAGCGCCCGGAACAGATCAGCCGGATGCTGCTGCTCTATCCGGCCACCGATTTTGCGGATTTTCTCGGCAAGTGGCGGATGGGAGAGCTGGGGGAACAGCCTGACGGGCTGGAGGCGCTGCAGGGTTTTATTGGAACCTCGGTGGATAGCGTGCAACTGACCGATTCTGCGATTGTTGAAAACAGTATTCCCGCCATGATTGCCGAACAGCCGGAACGGTTCCCGCCCATGTTTGTTATTCATGGCAGTGGTGACAGCCTGGTTCCGGTGTCGCAATCGATGCGTCTGTGTAATGCCCTGGCTGGCGATCCGGATCAGGGCCCGGTGGGTACCCTGTACACCAGCGTGGCTGAAGGCTACAGCCAGTCCTTTGCCTGTGATCAGCGCGGGAGTCAACTGCATATTATTACCGCGGCAGAACATATGCTGGATGGTTGTCTGTTTTCGCTGTTGTGTCCGGCCGGGGGAGTGGAGAGCCAGCGCGCAGTACAGGACTCATTGCGGGCGGGGCGTGACTGGCTGGTTGAGCGGACGACGGCTCCGCTTCCTGCCGGTCTTTTGCGAGAGTGGAGATAATCCTGGATACTGACGGGACAACCGATGAAGTTTGAGTTATCCCATGGAGGGAATCACTAATGCAGTTTGTGGCTGAATATGGTCTTTTCCTGGCAAAGGCAGTTACCATCGTTATTGCTGTTCTGGTTCTGGTTGGTGCTGCTATTGCGATCTCTTCCCGCCATCGCAAAGCTGAAAGCGGCCATCTTGAGGTTGACAGCCTGAACCGGAAATATGAGGAGATGTCAGAAGCACTGGCCGATTCGCTGCTTTCAAAAGAAGAACTGAAACAGAAACACAAACAGGAAAAGAAGCGTAAAAAAGAGGAGCAGAAAAAACACAAACGGGAGATCAAAGAGGGCAAGACCGGGCCGGATAAAAAACGGCTGTTTGTTCTCGATTTTGAAGGGGACATTCACGCCTCTGCCGTTGACCATCTGCGTGAGGAGATCAGTGCGATTCTGATGCTGGCTGTTCCCGGTGATGAGATAGTGGTGCGGCTGGAGAGTGGCGGTGGCGTTATTCATGGCTACGGCCTGGCTGCATCACAACTGCAACGTATTCGCGATCGCGATATCTCGCTTACGGTGGCAGTTGACAAGGTGGCGGCCAGCGGTGGCTATCTGATGGCCTGTGTTGCGGACAAATTGATTGCTGCGCCGTTCTCCATTATAGGCTCTATTGGTGTGCTGGCCCAGATCCCCAATTTCAACCGGCTGCTGAAAAAACATGATGTGGATTTTGAGCAGCTCTATACTGGCGAATACAAACGCACCCTGACACTGTTTGGCGAGAACACCGACAAGGGCCGGGAAAAAATGAAGCAGGAACTGGAAGAGGTTCACCAGCTGTTCAAGGCGTTCATCAAGCGCCAGCGAACCGGCCTTGATGTTGCAAAGGTTGCTACCGGTGAACACTGGCTCGGCAGCCGGGCGCTGGAGCTGGGACTGGTTGATGAGCTGAGTACCAGTGATGACTATCTGATGGCAGCGCGGGAGACAGCCAATATCGTTGAGGTCAGGTTTGTCAGCAAACAGGGTTTGAAAGAGAAACTGTCATCGTTGATATCGTCGCGGCGTGAGCAGCTGCGCAGGATTGACGGGCCAATGATGATGTAGAGTTGTTGCTTGCTTTTATAGTCCTGAATCCGTGAGTTCATGACGGCGAATCGCACAACTCATTGACCCGTCTCGCTATATGAAAAATCTTGGCAATAGCCCCCGCTATTCCCTCGATTTTTCATTACGCGATACGGGTCAAGCAGTTGCACGCTTCACCCGCCCTGAACTCACGGATTCAGGATAGTCTCAACAGTCCAGATAACGCTTGATGGTTTCCGCCAGTTTCTCCAGCTGATCCGGATCTTCTATCGGCCGGTTTTCATCGTCGGTAATAAAAAAGATATCTTCCGCACGTTCTCCAATGGTAGCGATTTTTGCGTTCTGGATCGCTGCGCCATGCTCCCGCAGGGCGAATCCGAGCCGCGCCAGCAGGCCGGGCCGATCGGCGGTTATAACTTCCATAATAGTGCGTCGATTGGCTTTGTCGGTGATAAAGCTCACTGTGGTGGGGATGGGGAAACATTTCAATTGACGTGGAATACGCCGGGTTACCTGTCCACTGCTGCCCAGCTGTTTCAGTCCGCGGTGCAGGCTTTCCATGATCTCCTGAGCGCGCCGGGAGTTGCTGATGGGTTCGCCGTTCTGCTCCAGGACAGTGAGGGTGTTGAGGGTGTACCCATCGCGGGAGGTGATAATCCGGGCATCGACTATGGTCAGGCCGTTCTGCTCCAGCAGTGAAGCGGTGAGGGCAAACAGGTTCTCTTCAACCCGGGTGTAGATAAATATTCCGGTGCCGCCTCGGCGGGTGGTTTGGCGCATCAGCACCAGGGGCAGTTCTGTCTCGTTAGAGCCCAGGATGGCGCGGGTGTGCCAGACAATTTCGTCTGCCGAGTAACGCAGGAAATAGTCGTCGTCAAAGCTCTTCCAGAGGGATTCAAAGTCGGGCCGGGGCAGGGTGTGCTGCCGGAGTTGCTGGCGGGCCTGCTCCTTGACCACTCCGATGCGCTCCTGCTGTATCGGTCGATTGGTGATACCGCGGCGCAGAATGCGCTTGGTGCCGTTATACAGTTCGACCAACAGGGCGTTTTTCCAGCTGTTCCAGGCGTTGGCGTTGGTGGCCCGGATGTCCGCCACCGTCAATAGATAGAGGTGATTCAGGTGGTCGATGTCTCCCACCTCGACGGCGAAGTCATGAATCACATCGGGATCGCTGATGTCTTTGCGCTGGGCGGTCATGGACATGACCAGGTGGTTTTTGACCAGCCAGGTTACCAGATTGGTATTATAGGGTCCGAGGGCGTGGCTGCTGCAGAATTTTTCGGCATCTATTGCGCCCAGTTCGGAGTGGTTGCCACCACGGCCTTTGGCAATGTCATGAAACAGTGCGGCAATGTAGAGAATTTCCGGATGGGGAAGGTGGGAGATAATCCGGTTGCAGAGCGGAAACTCGTGTGCATATTGCGGTACGGTAAAGCGGCGCAGGTTGCGCAGGGTGACCAGGGTATGTTCATCCACCGTATAGACATGAAACAGATCATGTTGCATCTGGCCTACGATGTGAGCAAACTCCGGCAGGTAGGCTGCCAGGATACCGTAGCGGTTCATGCGTCTCAGTTCATGGGTAACGCCGCGAGGCTGGCGCAGGATCTCCAGGAATAGCTCGCGGTTCTGCGGATTGGCGCGAAATTCGTCATTGATCAGGTGACGGTGCTCCCGCACCAAGCGGATGGTTTCTGCACGCACGCCATTCAGTTTCGGCTGTTGTTCCATGATTAGAAACAGCTCCAGCAGGGCGGAAGGGTGTTGAGCAAACAGGCCGGCGTCGGTTACTTCCAGAAACCCTTTGCGTGCCTGGAAGCGGGAGTTGATCGGGGTGGGCTCTCCCGGTTCGTCTGCATGAAGAATTTTTTCCTGAAACAGTTGCAACAGCATTTCGTTGAGGCGGCCCAATTCCATGACGGTACGGTAGTAGCGCTTCATCAGTTGTTCCACCGCTAGCTCATGTTCACTGTTCTGGTAGCCAAGCTGGGTAGCCAGGGTGCGCTGGTGATCAAACAGCAGCCGTTCTTCTCCGCGGCCGGTCAGAGTGTGCAGGCCAAAACGGATCTGCCAGAGGAATGACTGTCCATCCATCAGCGCGCAATACTCTTGCTCGCTGAGAAAGTTGTGGCTGACCAGATCATGCAGTGTTGTGGAGATGCCAAAATGGCGCTTGGTGATCCAGCCGATTGTCTGGATGTCACGCAATCCGCCCGGCCCGCCTTTTATATTTGGTTCCAGGTTATAGGCGGTATCGTGATATTTGTGGTGACGCTGAATCTGCTCTTCCCACTTGGCGGCGAAGAATGCGCGGCTGGGCCAGATGGCCTGCGGTCCGGTTCGCTCATGCAGCGCACGCAGTAGCCGTTTCGAACCGGCGAGTAGGCGGGACTCCATCAGGTTGGTGGCGATGGTGATATCTTCAACCGCGGCGGAAACACAATCATCCAGGGAGCGAATGCTGTGCCCAATCTCCAGCCCTACATCCCACAAGGCTGTTAGAAATTTCTCGAATCCATCTTTTAATTCATCAATATTATCTTGTTTTAAAAGAATTAATATATCAATATCAGAATAGGGGTGAAGTTCACCACGACCATAACCGCCGACCGCAATCAGTGCCACGTGGTCAGCGTGTTCTGCAAAATAGGGTCGCCAAATACGTTGCAGTACCTGATCCACAGCCCAGGCCCGGGCATGTACCAGCTGTTCTACCGGAGCACCTGAGGCAAAGCGGTCGTCCAGGGTTTGTCTGGTCTGCTTCAGAACTGTGCGGAGCAGTGGAATTGGTGGTTCACCGCTCGCCAGTCGGCTGTCCAGTTCGCCGGTATCGATTAATACGTTCGCTGTGAGAGCCATCAAATTTTTTCGTCAGAGCCAAGAGTCAACACCTCGAATCCGTTTTCAGTTACCAGGAGGGTGTGTTCCCATTGGGCTGACAGGCTGTGATCCTTGGTGACCACTGTCCAGCCATCAGCAAGCAGCCGCACGTCACGGCGACCCGCGTTGACCATCGGTTCAATGGTGAAGATCATCCCCGGTGCCAGCGCTGCCCCGGTGCCGGGATTTCCATAGTGTAATACCTGGGGCTCTTCATGAAATTCGCGCCCGATGCCATGGCCACAGTATTCACGCACAATTGAGCAGTTGTTTCTCTCGGCGTGCTGCTGGATGACGTGACCGATATCACCCAATCGTGCGCCCGGTCGCACCATCTCGATCCCTTTTACCAGACACTCATGGGCGATACGCACCAGCCGTCTGGCCAGCACCGAAGGCTCGCCAACGAAAAACATCTTGCTGGTGTCTCCGTGATAGCCATCCTTGATGACTGTAACATCCACGTTGATGATATCGCCGTTTTTCAGCTTTTTTGCGCTGGGAATTCCGTGACACACCTGGTGATTGACTGAGGTGCAGATGGATTTGGGGAAGCCGTGATAGTTGAGCGGGGCGGGAATGGCCTGCTGCACTCCGGTGATGTATTCGTGAGCGATGCGATCCAGCTCTTCCGTGGTGATGCCGGGTTTTACATGAGGGCGCAGGAATTCCAGCGTCTCTGCGGCAAGTCGGCCGGCGACGCGCATTTTTTCTATCTCTTCCGTGGTTTTAATAACAATGCTCATTGTGTTTTCTGTCTGAATAAATTTAAGGGAGCGGTAATATGGGGATCTTCCGCCGATCCACAGAATAATCTCGCAGGATGTTGTTTTTACATAAAGTTATCGCGGTCAATGATGCAAATAACTTGCCGTGAAAACAGCAGACAGGCGAGGGCCCGCGCTTCTCACAAAGTACCCATGTGAATTGTTGTCATAACCGGTTTATGGTATAAAGCGCACGCCCTGTTGGCAAATCCGGTTATTCGCCCGTTGGGTGACTGACCAAAAATACGCACATGCACCGACACATATGCCAGGGTGCCCACTTGAATAAGGTAGGTTGGTATATGGGGTGCATGGAGGAATAACCCTGAATCAGGAGAAACAAAGATGTCTAACGTATCCATGCGTGAAATGCTGGAGGCTGGCGTTCATTTCGGCCACCAGACCCGTTACTGGAATCCCAAAATGGCGCCCTATATCTTCGGTGCCCGCAATAAAATCCATATCATCAATCTGGAAAAGAGCTTGCCTCTGTTTCAGGACGCGCTCAATTATCTGGGTAGCCTGGCCGCCAGGAAGGGTACTATTCTGTTTGTTGGTACCAAACGTGCGGCGCAGAGTGCTATTAAAGAACAGGCCGAACGTTGCGGCATGCCTTACGTCAACCACCGCTGGTTGGGGGGTATGCTCACCAACTATAAAACAGTCCGGCAGTCCATCAAACGGCTGAAAGATCTGGAGGCGATGAAACAGGATGGCACGTTTGAGCGTCTGAGCAAGAAAGAGGCGTTGATGTTGACCCGCGAGCTGGAGAAACTGGATCGCAGTCTGGGTGGAATAAAGGAGATGAAGGGGTTGCCTGACGCCCTGTTCGTTATCGACGTCGGTCATGAAAAAATTGCTGTACGTGAGGCGACCACTCTGGGCATCCCTGTGGTGGGGATCGTGGATACCAACTATGCTCCGGATGGAGTGGACTATGTTGTTCCTGGCAATGATGATGCCATTCGCGCCATCCAACTCTATACCCGCTGTGTAGCCGATGCCATCCTGACCGCCCGGGCATCTGTTGCGCCTGTGGCTGGTGCGGGAGCCAGCACAGATGAATTTGTTGAAGTGGATGCTGGTAATGGTGAAGAGGAGAGCACCGCTGCTCCTGCCCCGAAGCCTGCCGCCAAGAAAAAAACTGTTGCGCCAAAGGAAAAAATGGTAGTAAAGAAGGAAGTGGAACCGGCTGCTGTTGAGGCGGATGACCTCACCAAAATCGAAGGGATAGGTCCCAAGATTTCCGAAATTCTAGTCAACAATGGCGTAACCTCTTTTTCCAAGCTTGCCGTCATGGATGCGGAAGCGATCAAGGAGATGCTGGTTGCTGCGGGTACCCAGTATAACCGCGCCGATCCCACCACCTGGCCCAAGCAGGCTGACTATGCGGCCAAGGGGGAATGGGAAGCACTGAAAAAATGGCAGGATGAACTTGACGGTGGACGGGCGGGATAACCGTTTGTCGTAGACTGACTGTCGTTCCCCGGAGGGCGCCCGGAGCTGTCTGGTAACTCCTGTTACCTTCAGCTGACGGCAGCTCTCAAATATTTGCTAAAGCTATTTTCCGGCGCAGTCACAATTTCAAAACCGGTTCGGTTTGTATCGTTGAAAACAGAAACATCTGAGGTAAAGCATGTCAATTACAGCATCAATGGTTAAAGAGCTGCGCGAGCGCACCGGCGCAGGGATGATGGAGTGCAAAAAAGCCCTGGTAGAGACGGGTGGAGATATCGAAGCCGCTATTGAGTTTTTGCGCAAGAGTGGGCAGGCCAAGGCTGATAAAAAGGCCGGTCGCACTGCAGCGGAAGGTCGTGTGGTAATCCGGACCAGCGCCGATGGTAAAAAAGCGGCGATGGTTGAGGTCAACTGCGAAACAGATTTTGTTGCCAGTGATGATAATTTCACCCGCTTTGCAGAGGCTGTTGCGCAGCTTGTTCTGGAAAACCAGCCTTCAGATCTGGATAACCTGTTGGCTGCGCCTCTGGATGATGACAGCGTGGAAGAGGTTCGCAAGGGGCTGGTTGCCAAGATTGGCGAGAATATCACCGTGCGCCGTTTTGAGCTTCTTGATATTTCCGGTGTACCGGGGCAGTACCTGCACGGGAACCGTATCGGCGTTCTGGTTGATCTGGAAGGTGGCAGTGCCGAGCTGGCCAAGGATATTGCCATGCATGTTGCCGCGAGCAAGCCGGTTTGTGTCAGTGCCGAACAGGTGGATCCCGAGCTGATTGAGAAAGAGAAGGCGATCTTCAGGGCGCAGGCGGAGGAGAGCGGTAAGCCTGCCGAGATTATCGAGAAAATGATTAGCGGCAGGGTCAACAAATTTTTGAAAGAGATTACGCTGCTGGGTCAGCCGTTTGTCAAAAATCCTGATGAGACCATTGAAAAACTGTTGAACCGGGAAAAGGCAAAAGTAGTGCGGTTTGTCCGCCTTGAAGTGGGTGAAGGTATCGAGAAGAAGAACGAAAACTTTGCCGAAGAGGTTATGGCCCAAGTTAAAGGAAACTGAAAATAACGCTATGAGCATCTCTGCTGCAAACAGTGATCTTGTCTATCGCCGCATTCTGCTGAAACTGAGCGGAGAGGCATTGATGGGGGAGGCCAGTTTTGGTATCGAACCCGATGTTATCCGGCGCGTGGCCCTGGAGATAGGGGAGGTCGTTGCAGCAGGTGTTCAGGTAGGGCTGGTGATTGGTGGTGGCAATATCTTTCGGGGTATTGCTTTGGCTCCGGTGGGTTTGCACAAAACCACGGCGGATCAGATGGGGATGCTGGCCACGGTAATGAATGCGCTGGCTATGCAGGACGTGCTGGAGCGGGAAGGTATTTCAGCGCGCGTCATGTCGGCGCTGGCTATGCCCGAACTGTGTGAGACACTGGAGCGACGCCGGGCTGTCCAGCATCTGCAGCAGGGTAGGGTGGTACTCTTTGCCGCAGGTACCGGAAATCCTTTTTTCACCACTGATTCTGCCGCCAGTCTGCGTGGTATCGAGATCGATGCTGAGCTGGTGTTGAAGGCGACCAAGGTGGATGGTGTTTATTCTGCGGATCCGGTGAAGGATCCGGATGCTGTCCGTTACTCCCGTCTGACCTACGATGAAGTACTGGAGCAACAGCTGAACGTCATGGATACCACGGCGTTTGTGCTGTGCCGCGAACAGAATCTGCCCTTGCGTGTATTTAACATGAACAGGCCGGGTGCGCTGATGCGCATACTCCGGGGGGAAGATGAGGGAACGCTAATCGAAGGTGGAGAGAGCTGATGATCAATGAAATCCGGCAAGATGCTGAAGTCCGAATGGTGAAGAGCATTGAGGCGCTGAAAGGCGAACTGAGCAAACTGCGAACCGGCCGGGCTCATACCAGCCTGCTGGATCATATCACGGTAGATTATTATGGGAGTGAGATGCCGTTAAGTCAGGTTGCAACAATTAAGGTGGAGGACGCCCGCATGCTGAGCGTCACCCCTTGGGAAAAAAATATGGTGGCTCCGATCGAGAAGGCGATCATGACCTCCGATCTGGGCTTGAATCCGGCGACTGCCGGGACGGTTATCCGCGTTCCGCTACCGGCTCTGACCGAAGAGCGGCGCAAGGACATGATCAAACTGGTGCGTCAGGAGGGAGAAAAGGCCCGGGTTGCCATTCGCAACATCCGGCGTGATGCCATTCACAACCTGAAAACGCTGCTCAAGGAGAAAGAGATTAGCGAAGACGAAGAGCGCCGAGCCCAGGAAGCGATCCAGAAGCTGACCGATATCCATGTTGAACAGGTGGAGAAACTGCTGGAAGCCAAGGAAAAGGATCTGATGACCATCTAGAGTCGCAAGCCACATACACCTTACAGAACAACCCCCTATGCTGAATTTAGCAAATATTAATGCCTGAATCTGATCAAATCGCTGCCCGTCAAAGCCCGGCTGTTCCCCGGCACGTAGCTATTATTATGGATGGAAATGGGCGCTGGGCGAAGCAGCGCCGTTTACCACGTATCGCGGGGCATCGGGCGGGTGTGAAGTCAGTACGCCGGGTCGTCGAGCGGTGTATCGAAAGCGGTGTCGAAGCACTCACTGTTTTTGCCTTCAGCACGGAAAACTGGCGTCGACCTCAGAAAGAGGTGGGATTGTTGATGGAGCTTTTTCTCAGTGCTCTGGAGAGAGAGGTTAAAAAACTTCATCAGCATAATGTCCGGATGCGCATCGTCGGTGATAGGAGCAGATTCCCGATGAAGTTGCAAAACAGAATTGCCGAGGCGGAGCGGTACACTGCGGCCAACACTGCCTTGACCTTTACTATAGCGGCCAACTACGGTGGACGCTGGGATATTGCCCAAGCGGTACGCGAGCTGGGACACTCTATCGAGCGCGGCGAACTCAAGGCAGATGAGATTACCGAGAATCTGTTGCAGTCCAGTTTGGCTCTTTCCGATCTTCCTGAGCCGGATCTTTTCATTCGCACGGGAGGAGAGCAGCGTATCAGTAATTTTCTTCTCTGGCAGCTGGCTTACACGGAGTTTTATTTCACGGATACTCTTTGGCCTGATTTCGGGAAGCGGAGCTTTGCTGAAGCGCTTCGATCATTTGCGTCCCGGCAACGGCGTTTTGGGCGCACCAGCGAGCAGGTGGAGCGATAGACGTCGTTGTGAACGGGTTAGTGCCACGCCGTCCTGTATTGCCGTGCATGAGAATCCTTTCTGGTGTACGCTGAAACCGGTCTGCCATTGCCCCTCTGTTTCAGGGTGAAGCTGCTTGCAGATCTGCCATCCAGGTGTTGCTGTAGCGGAATTTCAGAATATGTCGGCAGATAAAAAATCTCCATTGAGGCAGCGTATCATTACGGCGCTTGTTTTGGCACCGCTGGTCATTGTTGCTGTGCTGTTTCTGCCCACCGCTCTATTTGCCCTGATGTTGGCAGCTGTGGTTGGGCTTGCTGCAGGGGAGTGGGCAAGACTGGCCGGTCTGCCGTCCCGTCAGACGCAACAGGCGTATGTTGCTCTGGTTGTCTTTTCTCTGCTGCTTGTCTGGTTCTTGCTGCAACAGCAGCAGGGTCTGGTTTTGTTGCTTGTTGCGGCTCTGGCTTGGTGGTTGGTAGCGGCAACCTGGGTGATTCGTTATCCGGCCAGCACGGTCGCGTGGACAACTGCTGTCTGGCGACGCGGGGCAATTGGGTTCCTGGTATTGATTCCGGCATGGGCGGCGCTGGTTGCGCTGCACGGTCATGGAGAGCAGGGACCACGGCTGATTCTGCTGCTGATGCTGTTGATCTGGGGGGCTGATAGCGGGGCCTATTTTGCCGGGAGGAAGTGGGGTAAAGATAAGTTGGCACCCCAGGTTAGCCCGGGCAAGAGCTGGCAGGGATTATGGGGTGGGTTAGCAACCGCTGTACTGGTGGCGGTACTTTTTACCAGCCTGCTTTCCATTCATGTGGAACATCAGCTATATTTCATTGCCATTTGTATTGTCACGATAATATTCTCTGTTCTTGGCGATCTTGTTGAGAGCATGTTCAAGCGTGATGCGGGTGTGAAAGACAGTGGTAATCTTTTGCCCGGGCATGGTGGTGTGCTGGATCGAATTGACAGTCTTACCGCGGCAGCTCCTGTTTTTGCATTGGGTACCCTGGGGGTGTGTCTATGATCGGAATAGCGGTGCTGGGTGCTACCGGTTCTATTGGCACCAGTACCCTGGAGGTGATAAAGCGCCATGGGGCGCGTTTTCGTCCGATAGCACTCACTGCTAATCGCCAGGTTGAACGCCTGTTTGAACAGTGCATCGAGTATCGCCCGGAGTATGCCGTAATGGTGGATGATGACAGTGCTCAACGGCTGCACGAACGCTTGAAACAGGTTGGTATCGGGGTGGAGGTGCTGTCCGGTCTGGATGGCCTCAAACAGGTTGCTACTTTGCCACAGGTTGATTATGTGATGGCCGCTATTGTCGGTGCTGCCGGTCTCGAACCCACGCTGGCGGCCGCCAGTGCAGGGAAGCGTGTATTGCTGGCAAACAAGGAAGCGCTGGTGATGTCCGGGCGTATCTTTATGGATACCGTCCGTGAAAGTGGTGCCGAACTGTTGCCTGTGGATAGCGAACACAATGCGATCTATCAGTGTATGCCGGCGGATGCAGGTAACGGACTGGCTGGCACCGGTGTCAGCAGGATTTTGTTGACCGCCTCTGGTGGACCTTTTCGAGCCACGCCGCTGAAACAGTTTGCCGATATCACTCCGGAGCAGGCCTGTTCTCATCCTAACTGGGTGATGGGACGCAAGATCTCTGTGGATTCTGCCACGATGATGAACAAGGGGCTGGAGGTGATTGAGGCCTGTTGGCTGTTTGATGCCAAGCCTGAGCAGATACAGGTCGTGCTGCATCCGCAGAGCGTCATTCACTCCATGGTTCAGTACACGGATGGGTCGGTACTGGCGCAGCTCGGGAACCCGGATATGCGCACTCCCATCGCCCATGCGCTGGCCTGGCCGGAGCGTATCGATTCTGGTGTGCAGGCGCTGGATCTGTTTGCTGTTGCCCGGCTCGATTTCGAGGCGCCGGATTTTTCCCGTTTCCCCTGTCTTCGGCTGGCGTATGAGGCGATAGAGGCGGGTGGTACCTGTCCGGCCATCCTTAACGCGGCCAACGAGGTCGCAGTGCAGGCATTTTTGGATCGGCGGTTGGGTTTTGGCGCCATTCCCGATGTGATTGAGGCGACATTGGGCCACGTGTCATCCAGTCCGGCAGATACCCTGACTGCCATACTCGATGATGATACTGCGGCCCGTGAACAAGCCATGCAACTTATCAACCGCAAGGAAGGTCAGAGCAGGGCATGAATGGTTTTCTGATCTCTCTGCTCTCGTTCCTCGTTGCGATTGGAATCCTGGTCGCTGTCCATGAGTTTGGCCATTTCTGGGTGGCCCGCAAGCTCGGTGTCAAGGTACTGCGTTTTTCCATTGGTTTTGGTAAACCCATATGGAAGTGGCAGAAGAACCCGGACGCTACCGAATATGTGGTCGGGGCAGTGCCGCTGGGCGGTTATGTGAAGATGCTGGATGAGCGGGAGGGGGATGTTCCCGAGCATGAGCTGCCTTACACGTTCAATCGTCAACCGGTAGGCAGCCGCATTGCTATC
Source organism: Gammaproteobacteria bacterium (assembly GCA_024277575.1). Lineage (GTDB taxonomy): Bacteria > Pseudomonadota > Gammaproteobacteria > Thiohalospirales > Thiohalospiraceae > DRMK01. The sequence goes on from JAJRUX010000007.1 coordinate 43,457, forward strand.
GTTGCTGCCGGACCGCTGTTCAATTTCATATTTGCCATTCTGGCTTACTGGCTGGTTTTTGTGCTGGGCGTTGAGGGAATCAAAGCGGTTGTCGATGAGGTGGAGCCGGATTCTCCCGCAGCCACTGCTGGTTTGCGTCATGGCGATCAGATTGTCTCGGTGGATGGAGATGCCACTCCAACCTGGGGAAGCCTTATGCAGGCTTTGCTGTACAGGGCGGTCAAGAAAGAGAGTGTATCGCTGCTGGTGCGTGACAGTCAGGGGCTGGAGCGTCATTTGACATTGTCCCTTCCGGCAATCGGCGAAAAATCCGGCTCGCCGGACCTGGCAAAGGAGGTGGGAATCAATCCGCTCAGACCCTCCATAGAGCCGGTTATCGACCAGGTGGTCAAGGGGAGTGCAGCCGAGCGTGCGGGACTCGAACCGCGTGATCGGGTACTGTTTGTGAACGGTAAAACCATCAAAAGCTGGAGTGAACTGGTGGAGTCTGTTCAGGCACATCCGGGAGAGAGTCTGGTCTTGACGGTTGAGCGCGATGGCCGGCAGATTGATCTGTCCGTGACTCCGGAGCCTGTCAGCACTGATCAGGGAGAGATAGGCAGGATTGGTGCCGGGGTGGCTCCTCCGGAAGCGGTACCAGAGAAATACCGTGCCGAGTTGCAGTATTCCCCTTTGCGGGGAATTGCCGAGGCGGTTGGAAAAACCTGGGAGATGAGCGCCATGACAGTTCGCATGCTGGGTAAAATGATCGTTGGCCAAGCATCGCTAGAGAATGTCAGCGGCCCAATTACCATTGCACAATATGCAGGATATACCGCCACTGTCGGTCTGGTTCAGTTTATCGGTTTTCTGGCCATTATCAGCATCAGCCTGGGGGTGATTAATCTGTTCCCGGTACCGCTGCTGGATGGTGGTCATCTACTGTATTATTTAATTGAAATCGTTAAGGGAAGCCCTGTTTCAGAACAGGCGCAGATGTTGGGACAGCGGCTAGGTATCGCCATGTTGGTCTCGTTGATGGCGTTGGCGTTTTATAACGACATAATGCGCTTGCTCAAATAATAATTGCCAGCTGAACTGACAGGTTGCCGTGACATCAACATATCACAATAATGGATAAAGTATGAGACGAATTCTGTGCCTTGCTCTGATCTGGTTGTATGCGGGTGGCGCGTGGGCGTTTGAGCCGTTTGTGGTAAAGGATATCCAGGTGGAAGGGTTACAGCGCATTACCACCGGTACCGTATACAACTATCTGCCGATAAAAGTTGGTGATCGTCTGGATGAACATCTAGCCGAACAGGTGCTTCGGGAGTTGTTTAAAACCGGATTCTTCAAAGATGTAAAGCTGGCGCGGCGGGGTGATATCCTGCTGGTGCGTGTTCAGGAGCGTCCTTCCATAGCCGAGATAAAGTTGTCCGGTAACAAGGATATCAGCACGGAGGATATCAAGAAGAGTCTGAAACAGATTGGCCTTGCGGAGGGGCGGGTGTTTGATCGTTCCATGCTGGACAAGGTTGAACAGGAGCTGGTGCGTCAGTATTACAACAACGGCAAGTATGCCGTTCATGTCAAATCAACAGTGAAATCCCTGGAGCGCAACCGGGTTGCAGTCAGTATTGATGTTTCTGAGGGCGAGGTGGCAAAGATACGAGCCATCAATATCGTGGGTAATCGGGCGTTCAGCGAGAAAGAGCTGCTGGATGATTTCCAGTTGGGGCCGACCGGTCCCTTCTCCTTCTTCTCCAGTAGTGACAAATACTCGAAGCAACGGCTGGCGGGTGATCTGGAAACACTGCGTTCCTATTATATGGATCGCGGCTATATTGATTTCAGCATTACCTCGACCCAGGTCTCTATTACGCCGGATAAGCGTCATGTCTACATTACCATTAACATCAGGGAAGGCGACAAATTTACCGTTGGAGAGATTGCGCTGGGGGGGAAACTGGTTGTTGACGAGCGGCAGCTGCGTGAACTGGTTAAACTTCAGCCTGGTGAGACATTTTCTCGCAGTAAAGTGACCCAAGCGGTCAACAGTATCACTGAGCGGATCTCTGCTGAGGGATATGCCTTCGCCAACGTGAATGCCATTCCGGATTATGATCATGGCAAGCGGCAGGTTTCATTGCGCTTTTTTGTTGACCCGGGCAAACGGGTCTATGTTCGCCGGATTAATATATCGGGAAATACAAAGACCCGAGATGATGTGGTTCGCCGCGAGATGCGTCAGATGGAAGGCGGTTTGCTGGCGATTGAAAAACTCAACTTGTCGCGGCGGCGGCTGAATCGTCTGGGCTATTTCGGGCAGGTGAATATCGAGACCCCGGCTGTGCCAGGTACTCCCGATCAGGTGGATGTCAATGTCAGCGTGACGGAGCAGCCGTCTGGTTCATTCAGCGCGGGGATTGGCTACTCCCAGGCCCAGGGCGCCCTGGTCAACGCCAGTATCACTCAAAATAACTTTCTGGGCACGGGAACCTCCAACAGCCTTACTATCAATAACAGCAGAGTTAACACCATATACAGTTTTTCCTATACCAACCCTTACTATACCAAGGATGGTATCAGCCGTGGATTTCGAGCCTTTTACCGGGAGACCAATGCCGGTAATGCCAATGTTGCCCGCTATCTTACCGATGTGTATGGTGGTGGGGTGAACTACGGGCTTCCATTAAATGAGAACAATACATTCCGTTTTGGTCTCGACTATGAACATACTTATTTGAAAACCACGGACAATACTCCTCAGGAGTTCCAGGACTTCATTAACGAAAACGGCGACAAATATGATGTGTTCAATGCGAGCCTGGGCTGGATATACGATACCCGCAATCGCAGCCTGTTTCCGACCGAAGGCGTACGCAACAAGCTCAACCTGCAGGTGGCGATACCTGGCAGTACGCTGGAGTATTACAAAATTGAACTGAATCACAAACGCTATATCCCGGTGGGCAAGAAATCCACCATTCTGCTACGTGGTGAAGTAAACTATGGCGATGGACTGGGTGATCTCGGTGGCCCCCCCCCCTTTGAGTATTTCTATACCGGCGGTAGTCAGTCGGTTCGCGGTTTCCAGGCAAACTCGCTGGGCCCTCGTTCTGCCGCAGGGACAAGTAGCAGGTCGCTGGGGGGTACCGTTGAGACAGTAGGAGGGGTTGAGTTCCTGTTTCCGCCGAGTGCAGACAATGATAGCCTGCGGCTGGCGCTGTTTGCGGATGTTGGTAATGTCTACACGGATTTTGATGCCTTTGATGCCGGTAAGCTTCGTTCATCGTATGGTGTTGGTCTGGTTTGGCTTACCCCCGTGGGCGTACTAAAATTGAGCTATGCGAAACCGCTGTACTATGAGTCAGATGATGATCTGGATCCGTTACAGTTTACTATCGGGATGAGTTACTAAATTGAAGCAGGTATTTTTTTGAACAAGATTAGCAAAATTGCATTACTGTTTCTTATCTGGTTTTTGTTTGGGTTGTCGGTAGCCGAGGCGGCGGAACTCAAAGTTGGTGTTGTAAACACCGCACGGGTTCTGCAGGAGGCGCCACAGGCGCGAAGCTCGAGCAAAAAACTTGAGAGCGAGTTTGCGCCTCGTGAGCGCAAGCTTTTGGAAAGCCAGAAAAAAATCAAGGAGAAAGAAGAACGCTTGATGCGTGACAGCGCCGTAATGAGTGAATCGGAGCGACGCAAGGCAGAGCGCGATCTGCTGGCCATGAAGCGCGAGTTGAAACGTTCGCAGGATGAATTTCGGGAAGATCTGAATATCCGCCGTAATGAGGAGTTTGGCAAACTGCAGCGCGTCATATCCAGAATAATCGATGATCTAGCCAAGGAGAAAGGTTTTGACCTGATTCTGGGTGAAAACGTTATTTATGCCACGGATAGTATCGATATTACCAAGCAGATACTGGAGCGCCTTGATAAAGACAGCTCCGCAAAATAACGTCAATTTCTGATGTATTTATCCCTCATTAAGTCGGATATGGATAGATGGCGGCCTATACATTAGGCGAACTGGCCAGGCTTGTTGATGGGCGGGTAGTTGGTGACGACAGCATCCGCATTGAGGGTGTGGCAACACTTGCCAATGCATCCCCGCGGCAAATCAGCTTTCTCGCCAACCCGCGATATCAGCAGCAGTTGCAGCAGACCCGGGCTGCGGCTGTTATTCTGAATGAGTCAGAGTTGCCCCACTGTCCGGTGAACGCGCTGGTAACCGCCAAACCCTATATTTCCTACGCGCGCATTGCCGCACTTTTTGTACCTGTTCCGACACAGCAGTGTGGTATTCATCCTGCCGCTTGTGTCAGTGCAGATGCCACTATTCATGAAACTGCCTGGATCGGCCCGAACTGTTCAATAGAGGCCGGGGTTGCTGTTGGTGCCAATACCCGGATTGGCCCCGGCTGTTTTATCGGCGAAAACTCTACCGTGGGTGCGGATTGTCTGTTGGTTGGCAATATTTCCATCTGTCACGGCGTTCATATCGGGTGCCGTAATACTATCCACCCCGGAGTGGTTATCGGCAGTGACGGGTTCGGCTTTGCCAATGAGCGCGGGCAGTGGTTAAAGGTTCCGCAGCTGGGTGGGGTGGTGATAGGTAATGATATAGAGATAGGGGCCAATACGACCATTGATCGAGGTGCGCTGGATGACACGATCATTGAGGATGGCGTCAAGCTGGATAACCAGATCCAGATTGCCCATAACGTGTATATTGGAGAACACACAGCGATGGCTGGCTGTTCAGGTATTTCCGGCAGTACCCGGGTGGGGCGTCGTTGCGCCATAGCAGGGGGAGCGGGAATTGCAGGTCACCTGGAAATAACTGATGATGTGACCATTACGGCAATGTCTCTGGTTATCAAGTCAATCAGTGAGCCCGGTGTTTATTCATCGGGGATTCCGGTAGAGCAAAATCGCCTGTGGAACCGGCGTCTGGTGTATTTACGCCGTCTGGATGAGATGGCAAACCGGCTCAAGTCAATTGAGCAGAAACTCGGTACGATTATCAGCAAGCAGGAGGATTGAACCTTGGAAAGCATGGATATCTATCAGATACTGGAGCATCTCCCTCATCGTTACCCCTTTTTGTTGGTAGATAAAGTGCTGGAAATAGAGTCGGGAAAGTATCTCAAGGGAATCAAGAATGTTTCCTACAATGAGCCTTATTTTAACGGCCACTTTCCCCATCGCGCTGTAATGCCGGGCGTTCTTATTCTGGAAGCGTTGGCACAGGCGACCGGTATTCTGGCTTTCGTGACAACCAAAACCAAACCTACCGAAGAGTCACTGTATTATTTTGTTGGTACCGATAATATCCGTTTCAAGCAGCCGGTTATTCCGGGTGATCAACTGGTTCTGGAAGTGGAGTTGATAAAGAAACTACGCGGGGTATGGAAATTCAAGGGGAAGGCGTCGGTTGATGGAAAAACGGTTGCCAGCGGTGAAATTCTTTGTGCGGAGCGGAATGTTGTATGAGTATTGATCCCCGTGCCGTGGTCGACCCTTCGGCCAAGCTGGCGTCGGGAGTCAGCGTCGGGGCATATACCATTATCGGTGAAAGGGTAGAGATTGGTGCCGGGACAACCATCGGTTCACATGTCGTGATCAAGGGGCCAACCGTTATTGGAAAAGAAAACCGGTTTTATTCGTTTTCCTCCATCGGTGATGATCCGCAGGATAAAAAATACGCCGGGGAACAGACGCGGCTGGAGATAGGTGATCGCAACGTAATCCGTGAGTACTGTACTATCAACCGGGGTACAGAGCAGGGTGGTGGCGTTACACGCATCGGGGATGACAACTGGATTATGGCTTATGTGCATATTGCCCATGACTGCCTCATTGCCAACAATACGGTTTTTGCAAATAATGCCTCGCTGGCCGGGCACGTGAAGGTGGATGATTTTGCCGTGCTGGGCGGGTTCACGCTGGTACATCAGTTCTGCTCCATTGGTGCGCACAGTTTTAGTGGCATGGGTAGTACCTTGAGCAAGGATCTCCCGCCCTATGTGATGGCAAGTGGTAATCCTGCAACCCCGAGGGGCTTGAACAGTGAGGGTTTGAAACGCCGTGGTTTCAGCCCTGAAACTATTCGGGTCTTGCGGCGAGCCTACAAGACCCTTTTTCGTTCTGGATTGACCCTGGAGGAGGCGGTTGCAAAACTCAAGATACTGGGGCAGGACTACAAGGAGGTTGCGGTGCTGGTTAATTTTCTGGAACACTCCCAGCGAAGTATTTTACGCTGATTGTGGGTTATTAACCCGGCAACAATATAGATCGCATTCAGGGCTTCAGGCATGGGCTGGAACAAGGCGCAGCACGCAGGCAAGGGTTGTTCCCTTGCCAAGTGTTGCAACGCCGTGCCGGCCCATGCCTGAAGCCCCTAACAG
>JAJRUX010000099.1 GCA_024277575.1 Gammaproteobacteria bacterium
AAGGAGATCAGGGAGCGGGACAAGCGTGATACCGAACGCAGCGTTGCGCCGCTGAAGCCGGCCGGGGATGCGGTAATCATCGATACCACCGAACTGTCCATTGAACAGGCGGTGGAAGGGGTGATGGCCGTTTGCAATCAACGGCTGGGCGATTGATTTGACATTAACCGTTCGGGCTTTTTTCGCGGAAAACCGGCCCGGATAATTTTATTAATCAACCCGTGCAGGTTCTGTTTTGGATCGGCGCGGCAATAACATTGGTCAGCAGCACTGCTGGCAGGGAACAGATAGCGATGAGCGAAAGCTTTGCAGAATTGTTTGAACAGAGTCTACAGAACACCCAGATGCGTCCCGGGTCGATTGTCAAGGGGACGGTGATGGAGGTTGGCCCCTCTTTTGTGGTAGTCAATGCCGGTCTTAAATCCGAAGGGGTCATTCCCATCGAGCAGTTTTACAATGAGGCTGGCGAGCCTGTGGTTCAGGTTGGCGACGAGATTGATGTCGCCCTTGATGCTGTAGAGGATGGTTCTGGCGAAACCCGCTTGTCGCGCGAAAAAGCCAAGCTTGCCGAAGCCTGGGGCAAGCTGGAACGGGCGGTTGAAAACGACGAGATCGTTACCGGCCGTATCGTTGACAAGGTCAAGGGTGGATTTATCGTCGATGTGGGCGAAATCCGCGCCTTCCTTCCGGGTTCCCTGGTTGATGTGCGGCCGGTGCGCGACACCGCCTATCTGGAAGGCAAGGATCTGGAGTTCAAGGTCATCAAGCTGGATCGCAAGCGCAACAACGTCGTGGTTTCCCGCCGCGCCGTGGTGGAGTCCGAGTACAGCGAAGAGCGCGACGCGCTGCTGGAGAGCCTGGAAGAGGGCATGACCGTCAAGGGTATCGTCAAGAACCTGACCGACTATGGCTCATTCGTGGATCTGGGCGGCATCGACGGCCTGCTGCATATCACCGACATGGCCTGGAAGCGCGTCAAGCATCCGACTGAAGTGGTCAATGTGGGTGACGAAATCCAGGTCAAGATTCTCAAGTTCGACAAGGAGCGCCAGCGCGTTTCTCTCGGCCTGAAACAGCTGGGAGAGGATCCGTGGGTGGCCATTTCCCGCCGTTATCCCATCGGTACCCGCCTGTTTGGCAAGGTTACCAACATGGCTGACTATGGTGCGTTTGTAGAGATTGAAGACGGGGTCGAGGGTCTGGTACACGTCTCCGAGATGGACTGGACCAACAAGAACATTCACCCTTCCAAAGTACTGCAGCTGGGTGATGAGGTTGAGGTAATGGTGCTTGATATTGACGAAGAGCGCCGCCGCATTTCGCTGGGCATGAAGCAGTGCCAGTCCAATCCCTGGGAGACATTTGCCGCGACTCATAACAAGGGTGAAAAGATCTCCGGTGCGATCAAGTCAATTACCGATTTCGGGATCTTTATTGGCCTTGAGGGCGGTATCGACGGCTTGGTTCACCTGTCGGATATCTCTTGGAGCGATAACTCCGAAGAGGTGGTACGCCAGTTCAAAAAGGGCGACGAGGTTGAAGCTGTTGTGCTGGCAGTGGATCCGGAGCGCGAGCGTATCTCACTGGGTATCAAGCAGTTGGATCAGGATCCGGTATCCAGCTATATCGGTGAGCATCCCAAGGGAACCATTGTTAACGGCAAGGTAACAGAGGTCGATGCCAAAGGTGCCGTTATCGACCTGGGTGATGGTGTCGAGGGTTACCTGCGAGCATCCGAGCTGTCTCGGGATCGGGTGGAAGATGCACGTAGTGTGCTTAATGCCGGTGATGAGGTTGAAGTCCGGATCATCGGCTTTGATCGCAAGAATCGCAGTATCAGTCTTTCCATCAAGGCCAAGGAAGCTGCAGAGGAAGCCGAAGCAATTCGGGATTACAGCCGCTCAGCCGGAGAGGCCACCACCAGCCTGGGCGATCTCCTCAAGGAACAGCTGGAAAAATAGCGGGATCCTGCAGTCTGACGGGTTCGGGTGATTACAGTGGGCGTGGCGCTGGCGCAATAGCTAACCCTGGGCCCGGCAGGCTTTTGAATATTCAATTATCAACGGGGCGATGTTATGACGAAATCAGAACTTATCGAACGGCTGGCAGAGCGGATGCATGCTCAGTTGCCGGAGAAGGATGTGGAGCTGGCGGTCAAGACCATCCTTGATTGCATGGCGCAGTCCCTTGCAAATGGTGAGCGGATTGAAGTGCGCGGTTTTGGTAGTTTTTCGTTGCACTACCGTCCGCCCAGAGTCGGCCGCAACCCCAAAACGGGGGAGGCGGTTTCACTTTCCGGTAAATATGTACCTCATTTCAAAGCGGGCAAGGAGCTGCGCGAGCGGGTGAATGTTGGTGTCAGCAGTTAGTGTGTTACACCTGAATCCGTGAGTTCATGACGGCGAATCGCACAGCTCATTGACCCGTCTCGCTATATGAAAAATCTCTGCAATAGTCCCTGCTATTCCCTCTATTTTTCATTACGCGATACGAATCAAGCCGTCGCACGCTTCATCTGCCCTGAACTCACGGATTCAGGTTACAAAAATGACAGCAAAGGGCGCGGTTGAATCCGCGCCTTTTTTATAACTGTTTGCCAACGTGCTCAACCCTATCGACCAGTCCTGCATCCGATTCAACCACGATGAGCAGATATCGCGCCGAACCTGATTATACCCATGGCGTTGATGAGCAGGTTGGGGTGCTGTTATCCAATCTGGGAACTCCGGATGCTCCAACACCTGCCGCCTTAAAACGCTATCTGGCTGAATTTTTGTGGGACCCCCGTATTGTGGAGTTGCCGCGTCCACTATGGTGGTTGATCCTGCATGGCCGGATATTGAGAACCCGGCCGCAGCGTTCCGCACAGGCCTATAAAACGGTCTGGACCGAAACGGGATCGCCACTGCTTGAAACCACTCTGGAGCAGCGGGATATACTGCAGCGGTTGTTGTCCGAACGCCTGCAGGGACCGATCAAGGTGGTAGCCGCCATGCGCTACGGACGGCCTTCCATTCGGGATGGTCTGGACGAGCTTCGCTCGGCCGGCTGTCGGCGTGTTTTGGTGTTTCCCCTTTATCCTCAGTACTCGGCGACTACCACTGCCTCGACTTTCGATGCCATAGCTGCTTGTCTGACTCGATTGCGCTGGATTCCCGAGCTGCGTTTTATTTCCGGCTATCACCACGATGCAGCCTATATCGAGGCATTGGCAAACAGCATTTCCGAGCATTGGGCGCGGCGTGGGAGACGGCCGGAGAAGTTGCTTTTTTCATTTCACGGGATTCCTCGTCGGGGCTGGCTCAGAGGCGATCCCTATCCCTGTCAATGCCACACCACGGCACGCTTGGTGGCAGAGCGGCTGGAACTGGATGAGAGTGCCTGGCAGGTAGCGTTCCAGTCCCGGTTTGGACTTTCCAAATGGGTTACCCCGTACACCGATGAAACGCTGAAAACATGGGGAGCCGAAGGGCTGAAATCGGTTGATGTCATCTGTCCTGGATTTTCTGCTGACTGTCTGGAGACGCTGGAGGAGATTGGACATGAAAACCGCCGCTACTTTATTGAAGCTGGCGGTGGTAGTTACGAGTATATTCCCGCGCTCAATCTAAGGGCAGATCATACTGAAGCGCTGGCTGGTCTGGTGATGCGGCATATTCAGGGATGGCCGGAAGCTGATCCGGACTGGGATCCGGACAAGATGGAGAAGCGGGCCAGGATGAGTCAGAAAATGGCAAGGGATCAGGGCGCAGAACGCTGATCTGTGGCAGTTCGTTTTATTTCTCTCAGAAAATCAAATCCAGTCCAATAGGCTATATTGCCGCCGGGTTAATAATATGGCTACATTGGAATATGTCTGATACCCCATCAAGATGTTAGAATAATCAGTTATGGTTTGCGATCTGAAAAACACCGTGTTGTTCATTGTTTTTTTGTGCTCGTGTGCAGTGGGTGGTGTGGTGTACGCGGCTACTGAAGCGCCGCGTGAGCTTGATTTGGTGCTGCAACAGGTAAAGCGTGAGATGCTTGGACTGGATGAAAAAATCCGCCAACTGAGTGGCAGCGGGAGTCAGTCCGGACTGGAAACCGTATCAGTGTATGTCAGTATTGACGAAGGTGTCTCTTTCCGGCTGGAGAAAATGATCTTGAAACTGGATGGGAAAACAGTTTCCGAACTCTCTTTCTACAGCACTCAGCGGCAGGCGTTGAAACAGGGTGGAGCGGCTCCCGTTCACAACGGAACCCTGATGCAGGGAAAACATCGTCTGGAAGCCATTTTTGTCGGTACCGGAAAAGACGGGAAGCGGGCAGAGTATCGAGAGCAGTGGAGTCTTGACCAAGAGCCGGGGCGGCACAGCATGGTGGAGCTACATCTTGGCAACTCCACTTTTCGCCAAGCGCCGGCGATTGATATGCGGGTAGTGGATTGATGGGCCAACGCTGGCTGCTTTACCTGATGATCATGCTGGTGGCCGGAGGGCTTCCCGTGCAGTCCGGCGCTACCTCCGAACAGCGTACCGATCTGCTCAACCGGGAGCTGCTTTATTACCAGTATAACGGGGATGGTTTCAATGCCATAAGTCGTTTTAGGGCTGGGCTCGCAAGTGGTGAAATTCCTGCCGGGCAGGAAAAATGGACTGCGTTGGCGGCACAGCTTTACGCCTCCTGGGGCTTGTTTGATGAGGCAAAGGAGCTGTACACGGCACCGGCGGTCGCCCAAACCCCTCAACAACGCGCCATAAATTGGTTCTCGCTGGGTAAAGCCTATTATGAGCGCCAGCACTACGCAGAAGCCGTGGCGGCATTCGAACGGGTGGGAGTTCGCCAATTACCCAGGGAGCTGGAATACGAACGCCTGCTGATGATGGGGGTTGCTCTCTACCAGCTGGACAACCTTGCCGGCTCCTCCTCTTCGCTATGGAGCATTCACCCGACCTCAAAACTCTATCCTTTTGCCCGCATCAATATCGGCATGGGCAGCATCAAGATTGGTTCTTGGCCAGGCGGGATCTCCGGTCTCAGCAGTATCAAAAAGCGTATCGGTATCGATGTCGAGGCCGATCCCCTGTTCGCTGACCGGTTGAACACGGTGTTTGGCTATATTCTGCTCTACGAGGAGTACTCCGGCTCCAACACCGCTTACGGCAAGGTCTCCATGCACGGTTTCACCACCCCCAATAAAAAAGGGTACCGCGATGCGCTGGAGATGCTGCAAACTGTTTCCGGCAAGGGGTTGTATGCAAACAAATCACTGCTGGGTCAGGCCTGGATTGCTATCGACACCAATGAGCTGGAACGGGCTAGAGAGATCCTGGAAGAGCTTGGCAAAAAAGATCCCCGTCACCTGGTGGTACAGGAAGCGAAGCTGGCGCTGCCTTATGTGCTGGAGCGTGAGGGGAACGTGCTGCGCGCCATCAGTCAATACCGCAGTGTGGTTGGTTTTTTTGAAAACGAGCGCAACCGGCTGGACAGTCTGCTCCAGCAACTGGATCGTGGAGAGCTGGACAACAGCTTTCTGACCATGCGAAGAGACAGCGCTGCGAAAAATCCGTTGACAGCCTATCTTCCCTAGATGCTGCTGGCGCCGCTTTCTCACCGGTTGCTGGGGGATTTTGAAGATATCAACAGACTGCGTGTACGGCTGGACGAGTGGAAAAAACAGTTGGCGGGTTCTGTTTCGTTGATGGCTGATGTACCCCGGCAGCAGGTGGCGCTGGATGATCTTTATATTCGTATCGTGAAAATGCTGCGCAAACAGGCCGATGAACAGCTTACTGAACGGCGCCGCCGCATTAACCACTATCTCAACCAGGCCCGCTACGGACTTGCCGAACTGTACGGGCGGCAGCAGCGTGGCGGGGTTGATGCCAGCGAGGCGCTGGTCGCCTATCATGCCTATCTCAAGGAGGCCCCTGAAGTCAGTCCCGAGGCGCGCAAACATATCATTGGGCGGATTGCCGATCTGGAGCTGGAGCTGGGTGAAGAGGCTGAGGAGATTATGCCGGCAGCCAAGGTTTCTGGCGTGGCGGCCTATCTTGCCGAACTGGAAAAAAATCCGCAGGATGCCGGCAACGAAGATGTGCTGTACAAACTGGCTCGCGCCTACGAGCAGCAGGGAGAGACAGCCAAGGCGCTGGACGCGCTGCAAAAACTCATTCGCCGGTACCCCAACTCCAGCTACGTTGCGGAGGCCCGCTTCCGGGTAGCGGAAGGGATGTTCATCCAGCAAAATTACCGGCAGGCGGCCAGCACCTATGACAGCATACTGAACAGCAAAAAAGATAACGCCTACTACTATCACGCCCTGTATAAGCGGGGCTGGTCTCTGTTCAAACTGGGTCGCTACCGGCAGGCGCTGGATGATTTTTTTGCGGTGCTGGATCACTACGACAGCGCTGCGGACTTCAAGGGCAAGGCCAATCAGGAGCTGTATGCCGATGCGCAGCGCGCCATCAACATGTGCTTCGTCAACATGAAAGGTCCGGTCAGTGTCGACGAATTTTTTGGCCGTAACCGGTATCACCGCTACATCGAAACAACCTATCAGTCACTGGCAGATTACTATCTGGCACAGGAACGGTTCAGCGATGCGGTACAGACCTGGTCCACCTATACAGAGCAATATCCGAATTCACAATATGCGCCGCGTTACCTGCTTAAAATTGTCGATACCTGGCAACAGCAGGGGTTTGAAAAGAGTTATGTGGCTGCCCAGGAGCGACTGATAAATGAATACGGGCTCCATACCCCATTCTGGACCAGCCACAAGCCGGAGCAGTTTAGCGATGTCCGGGCGGCACTGAAAGAGAATACCCGGCTGCTCGCGGAGCACTATCACATCAAGGCGCGGGAAAGTGGCAACAGAAGTGACTATCTGCAGGCTGCCAACTGGTATCGGAATTACCTGAAAAACTACCCGAATGAAAAGGATGCAGCACAATTGAACTATCTCTACGCCGAGATCCTGGAAGAGGCGGAGCAGTATCGCGAGGCAATAGCGGAGTTCAATGCTGTGGTAAAAAAATATCCGCAGTTTGCCAGACGTGCCGATGCAGGATACGCCGCCGTTCTGCTGACATTCCAGCAGGCGGTAAGCGGGCCTCGCCAAGAGCGGGAGCAGTGGCGCAGGCAGAGTTATGAAACTGCGCTGAACTTTGCGAAACTGTTTCCTGCCGATGGACGCGCCTCGGATGTGCTGTTGCATCTGGCCGAGGGAAGCTACCGGCGGAGTGAGTACCCGGAAGCCATCACGCTGGCGCAGCGGGTTGTCACTCAGGGTGATTTGCAACAGAAACAGAAAGCACTGTTGATCATCGGCCACAGCCAGTTTGAAACGCAAAAATATCTCTCGGCGGAACAGACCTACCGCACCCTGCTGCAATCCGGCAGGGTTGCCAAGAATGAGCGCCGGGAGATCAACAGACGCATGGCGTTGTCCATCTACCGGCAGGGTGAAGCGGCACAAAACGTGGGGAATATTTCCGCTGCTGTGGAGCATTTTTTGCGGGTAAGGAAAGAGGTTCCCGCCTCCTCCATTGTGGCAACTGCGGAGTACGACGCCGCTGCGGGACTGATCTCGATGAAAAACTGGCCGGCGGCGATCGAAGTGCTGGAGCGTTTCCGCGAAGAGCAGCCGGGCCACAAACTGCGGCATGAGGTTACCCGCAAACTGGCGATTGCCTACACGAGCAGCAACGAGCCGGTCAAGGCCGCGCGGGAGTTTGAACGTCTTGCCGTCGTGGAATCGGATGCTGAAAAAAGAAGCGCGGCGTTGTGGAAAGCAGCCGAGTTGTACGACAGCAATAACCACCTTGATCAAGCCGCCAAACTTTACAAACAGTATGTCAAGGAGTACCCGGCGCCGTTTGATGTGGCGATGGAGGCGCGTCAGAAACTGGTGGCGCTCTACAGCAAAACGGGTGATGACAAGCAGCGTGACTATTGGCGCAAACAGATCATCGATGTGGATAAAAAAGCGCCCGTTTCCAATGAGCGTTCCCGTTATCTGGCGATGACCGCCGCCATCGAGATAGCCGATGCAAAATACCGCGACTATCAGGCGGTTCAGCTGACCATCCCGCTCAAGAAAAGTCTGCGTAAAAAGAAAAAACTGCTCAAGGAGGCGATTGATGCCTACGCACTGGTTGCCGGTTACGGCGATGCTGCCACCATTACCCGGGCGGGTTACCAGATCGGCGAAATCTATTACGGTTTTTCCAGGGCGCTGATGAAATCGGAGCGCCCCCGCGGCCTCAATGAAGAGGAGCTGGAGCAGTACGATATTCTGCTGGAAGAGCAGGCGTTCCCATTCGAGGAGAAGGCGCTGGAGTTCTATCGCAGCAACCGTGTCAGGATTACCGATGGACTGTACGATGAGTGGATCCAGAAGAGTCTTGATCGTCTGGCCGAGATATTCCCCGCCCGCTACTCACGCCCGGAGAAACAGGATGCCTATATTGAAGCACTTCAATAAAACAGCTCTGCTGGGCGTGGTGATACTGGCCGGTTGTGCCACGCCGCCCCCGGTAGAGCACGGCACATCTCAACCCCGGTCATCGGATTATCAGGTGAAGTATCACTATGCGCTGGAGGCGATGAAACAGGAGCAGCTGGAGAGTGCCGAGCCGCAGATGCTGGCGCTGACCCGGGAGTATCCGCAGTTCGCAGGACCCTGGCTCAACCTGTGCATCATCTATAGCAAAACCGCCCGGTTTCCCGAGGCGGAGAATGCCTGCCAGCAGGCACTGAAACAGAACGGGAAAATGAATGCGGCGCGTAACCAACTGGGTATTGTCTACCGTAACCAGGGGCGTTTCGAAGATGCCCGGAATATCTACCAGATGGCTCTTCAGCAGAATCCGGAGTACGCCCGGGCACACTATAATCTTGGCGTTCTGTTTGACCTCTATCTGCAAAACAACGACCTTGCCATAAGACATTATCAGCGCTATCTCGATCTGACCGGAAACAAGGATAAAAAGGTCAAACGATGGATATCGCAACTGAACAAAGAGCTAAATAAATCGAGGTAATGGCCGATTATGAAAAAAATGTTTTTAATGTTCTCGGGACTGGCACTGGTCGGCGGTGCAGTGGCCGAGCAAACTCTGGAGATGAAAGGCACCACAGTCACGGGTGATTCAGGGCTGCCCAAGGTGCTCTATATTGTACCGTGGCAGCGCCCAAAACTGAACAATCTGGATCAGGGACTGATCCTGCACAGCCTGGCGGACTATGTGCTCGAGCCAGTCGATCCCGGCCTGCTCGAACGCGAAAAGCGCTACGGTTCGGTCTATTTCAGTACAGATGCAGCCGCGTCTGCCAAGTGAAACTGAGGTTTGTTTTATGGAAACAGTAAGCACCATCATTGGATTTTTTCAGACCGGTGGTCTGTTCATGTACCCGATCCTGTTTATCCTCGCCGTCGGGATCGCTATCGGTATCGAGCGCTACTTCTACCTGACCCGGGTGCAGGCTGACGTGCGCAAGACCTGGAGCCAGGTGGTACCGCTGGTACAGGCAAAAGACTACAAGGGAGTGGTTGCCGCGACCGAAAAGAGCGACAGTGCGCTGGGCAAGGTGCTCAACTACGGCTTCAACCGGGTATTTACCTCCACCCGCCGCGATGATATTGAAACGGCAATGGAAGAGGGGCTGATGGAAGTGATCCCCGCGCTGGAAAAACGCACCCACTATCTGGCCACCTTTGCCAACATCGCCACCCTGCTGGGGCTGCTTGGTACCATCATCGGGCTCATCCAGGCATTTACCGCCGTGGCCAATGCCGATCCGGCAGAGAAGGCCAACCTGCTGTCGGCCAGCATCTCGGTGGCAATGAATACTACCGCATTCGGCCTGATTGCCGCCATTCCCCTGCTGCTGATGCACACCCAGTTGCAGACCAAGACTGCCGCGCTGGTGGACAACCTGGAGATGGCCTCCGTCAAAAGCCTGAACATGCTGATGCTGGGCGCCACCCGCAACCGGGCCGGTAATCAGTCCGCCAACAATGGAGCGGCCAGACCAAAGGCGGGCTGATCCATGAGACTGATGCGCCGGCGCTCGCACCACGAGGCCGAAGAACTCAACATCACCTCATTCATGAACCTGATGGTGATTCTGGTTCCCTTTCTGTTGATTACCGCCGTGTTTTCGCGGATGGCGATCCTCGAGATCAATATCCCCGCAGAGGGCGGTCAGGCCAGCAAGGAGCGTCCCGAACTGCAGCTGGAGATTACTGTACGCAGTAACATGCTGGAGCTGCGGGACAAATCCTCCGGCCTGTTTGAAACTTTTCCCTACGGGGGTGAAAAAACCGACTGGAAACCGTTCAGTGATCGGTTGATCGAGTTGAAAACCCGATTCCCGACGATTGAGAACGTTACCCTGCTGCTGGAACCGGATGTGGATTATCAGGCGCTGATTACCGTTATGGACAAGGTGCGCAGCACCGTGGTAACTGCCGGGCTGGCGGTGGATACGGTTGAGCTGTTTCCGGTCATCTCCATCGGTGATGCTGCGCCTGCAGCCACAGGTGGCAGCACAAAATGAAAATGTCACGGCGGGCAAAACGGATGGCGAGGCACCACAAGCGGCGTAAGCAGCCTGGCCTCAACCTGGTGTCGCTGATGGATATCTTCACCATCCTGGTATTCTTCCTGCTGGTGAACTCATCTACCGCTGTGCAGCTTCCCGGTACCAAAGATGTCAAACTTCCCATCTCCAGCGCAGAGAAAAAACCGGAGGAGACACTGACCCTCATGGTCACATCGAAAGATCTGCTGGTGCAGGGGCGCAAGGTGGCAGCGGTCAGCGATATCCTTTCTGATCCACAACCAACCATCAAGGCACTGGCCGATGAGCTGAATTTTCAGGCTAAGAAAAAACTGGCAGCGGTAAAAGAGGGTGAAGGGCGACATATCACCATCATGGGTGACAAGACTATCCCCTACAAGCTGCTGAAAAAAATCATGGCTACCTGCACCGAAACCGACTATCGCAGCATCGCCCTGGCTGTCTCCCAGAAAAGTGTAACCCGGGTGGCCGCGCAAAAATGAGCAGCGGTTACTATACACCCCGGCTGGTTCTGCTTGAGGATCGGGAGGAGGAGCGGCGTTTCTGGAAAATCGTTGGCGTCTCCCTCATTGTCGCTGCACTGTTAGGGGGCATTGTCCCGTTTGTCAAACTGCCGGAAATAGAGCGCGAAAAACATGAAGTCATTCCACCGCGTCTGGCCAAACTGATTTTGGAAAAAAAGCCGCCACCTCCACCGCCAAAGGTCGAAGCGGTCAAACCAAAACCAAAACCAAAGCCCAAGCCGAAACCGGTAGCAGAACCTGCACCCGAGGTGAAACCAAGACCAAAGCCCGAGCCGGTTGTGATCAAGCGCACGCCTCCCAAGGTTAAAAAACCCGCTACTGATCGAGAGGCCAAGGCGCGCGAGAAGGCAAAAAGCTCAGGTCTGCTGGCGATGAGTGATGAGTTCTCCGACCTGATGGATACGTCAGCGGCGAGCGAACTGCTTACCCGGCGGGTGACCAAAAAGAACAGTGCAACAAAGGCAGTTGCTCCGGCTGTTGATGCCAGTATTGTGACCGCCAACGCCGGCAAGGGCAGCGGCGGGGTCAAGACAGGAAGCCTCAACCGTGAAGTGGGTAGCACCAGTCTGAAACAGCGTGAACGAAGCAAACTGGCCAAACGTGCCGAGCAGAACGCGGAGAAAAAGAAAACCCGCAAGCGCAGTGCCGGTCGCGGCATGGGTGAGATTCAGATGGTGTTCGATAAAAACAAAGGCGCCATCTTCGCCATATATAATCGTGCTCTGCGCCGCGATCCCGATCTGCAAGGCAAACTGGTGCTGAAAATAACTATTGCACCGTCAGGAAAAGTAACCGCCATCAAAGTGGTCTCCAGCGAACTCAACAACAAATCACTGGAAACAAAACTGGTGCGGCGCATCAAGATGTTCAACTTCGGGCGCAAGTCGGTTGATACGGTTACTGTTACTTATCCCATTGATTTTTTCCCCACTTAAGATGGTGACTCCTTCCTATCCCGCAAGAGGAAGGAGTATCCACATTTGGAATAGACAGTTGGCAATCGGTTGTTCAGTCTGTTTTCTTTTTTCTGTTCTGGGAAACAACCGGGTGTGTCACCCGGTTGTTTCCCAGTTAAAAACAGAGAGATCACAATCGATTATTGGCATTATTTTATAGTTATTTCCACCCTTGGTTATTTTGAGAATCAACTATCCTCGTCGACCTCTTTTTCCGGATCCCAACCCGCAGCCTTGGCGCGTTTTACCGCATCGAACTGGATGCGATAAAAGCGTTGTCGAAGATCTTCCGGCAGGTTGCTGACCAGGAAGCCGTATTTTTCCCACTCGGCACTGGTTTTTTCCCACAATGACTGTATACCGGCGGCTAGCCAACCTTCACAGGTTTCGGTTTCGGGGATGATTCCAAAGACCCAGGCGTCGCGGATTATTTTGCCGGTATCGGTCATGCCGCCGTTCAGGTCCTTGTCAATTCCCGTGTATCTTTTCTGGTCTTTTCGGGTGTTCATCGCCATGCTCCAAATTACTATCGTTTGTCTTATTAACCCGGCAACAATATAGATTGTGTTCAGGGCTTCAAGAATGGCCCGGATCAAGGCGCAGCTCGCCGGCTGAACACGATCTATATTGTTGCCGGGTTAATAGTATGTTGAGTGAAGTATAACCTGACCTCTGAAGCCAGGCATAACTACCACCGCCGAGATCACGGATATCATCCCATTATTCAACGAGCCAGGAAGTAAACTCATATGCTTTTTTCCAATTTCTGTTTCAGGATGATATCTCCGAATGCCATCTACGGTTATTCCAGATTGTATCGCCACAACTACTCCATTACCTTGGCCGGCGCACGCTCGGCAGACTTGTTACCCAGCCATTCGCCCCGTCCAACAGCCTGCCAGGTTAAAGCGTCCAGCTTAATCATTCTGCGTACTCACCGCATAACGTCATGCCAACCATACTATTGTTTGTCTTAGTAAAACCCGGCTGGTGAATCACTGGCCGGGTTTTA
>JAJRUX010000100.1 GCA_024277575.1 Gammaproteobacteria bacterium
AAAAAAAATCCGATCCTTTTCCCTGCGGATAGGTATCCGGGATGAACGGGATGTGTCCATTCTGCCGCAAATATAACGTGTTTCCCCGATTGCTGAAAGAGGTGATTGTGTGTCGAATCTTAACCATGTTGATGATAAAGGGATTTTTACCCTCTCTCTGGATTTCGAACTGTTCTGGGGTCTGCGGGATATTCTGACCAAAGAGGCTTGCCGGGAAACTCTGCTTGGTGCGCGGCGCGCCGTTCCTGAAATTCTCGCTCTGTTTTCTGAGTATGGTATTCATGCTACCTGGGCTACGGTTGGCTTTCTGTTCCATTCAGGTCGGGATGAGCTGCTGGAGAATCTACCTGAGCTTTTGCCCGCCTATGAGGAGGGCTCGTTGTCTCCCTATCCGACAATCGCCAACACGGGAAACAGCGAAAAGGAAGACCCGCTGCACTACGCCCCCTCTCTTGTTAAACAGATTGCGGCAACTTCGGGGCAGGAGATGGCGACCCACACCTTCTCCCACTATTACTGCCTTGAAAAAGGGCAGACAGCCGAGGCATTTCGCGCTGATCTTGAGGCAGCGCGCAAGGTTGCGCACAGAGAGGGGATTGAGCTGCGTAGTCTGGTTTTTCCCAGAAATCAGTTTAATGAAGAATATCTCTCTGTCTGTCGGGAGTTGGGTATTGTCGCCTATCGGGGAAATCAGCAGAACTGGATGTATCGGGCGTCCACTACCAGCGGTGAACCTAAGCTGAAGCGGCTGGCCCGATTGATGGATGCTTATTTCAACCTATCGGGTTTTAACGGTCATCCCGCAAAGGTATTGGGAGAAAAGCTGCCATTTAATGTGCCTGCGAGTCGTCTGTTGCGTTCGGTTTCACCCCGCTTGAAACTGCTTGAGCCGTTGCGATTGCGACGGATAAAAAAAGAGATGAGTCATGCGGCGGAAAATGACCTTATCTACCATTTGTGGTGGCATCCGCATAATTTTGGCGATGATATCGACGGGAATATCGTTTTTCTGCACCAGATTCTGCACCATTTCCGCCAGCTCCGGGAGCAATATGGCATGCGCTCCATGAGCATGGCTGAGATTGCAGAACAGGCGCAGCAGAACCTGTCTCGATGAGATTGCAACATACGCATCCGTGGGATGTGACGCCGCGGGAAGCCATTGCCATACAGCAGCAATTACGGCAACTGGTTCGTCTGGAGGATTGTCCGGGAGAGGTGTGCCGGGTGGCCGGGGTTGATGTGGGATTTGAGCAGCGCAACACCATTGCCCGTGCTGCAGTTGCGGTATTGGGGTTCCCCGATCTTGAGTTGCGGGAGTACGCTGTTGCTCGGCAGCCGACCCGTTTTCCCTACGTTCCCGG
This sequence comes from Gammaproteobacteria bacterium, assembly GCA_024277575.1. Taxonomy (GTDB): domain Bacteria; phylum Pseudomonadota; class Gammaproteobacteria; order Thiohalospirales; family Thiohalospiraceae; genus DRMK01. The sequence continues at coordinate 1,365 of JAJRUX010000100.1, forward strand.
CCTGCTCTCCTTCCGTGAAGTCCCGGTGGTACTGGATGCACTGGACAAGCTGGAGCAGTTGCCGGATCTGCTGCTCTGCGACGGACAGGGTATTGCCCATCCCCGGCGCTTTGGTATTGCCAGCCACTTGGGCGTGCTTACCGGTATTCCCTCTATCGGGGTTGCGAAGAGCCGCCTGGTTGGTCGTCATGATGAAGTTCCGGATGACCGTGGCATCTGGGTGCCGCTGCATGACAAGGATGAAGTTATCGGTGCCGTGCTGCGCAGCCGTACTGGGGTCAGGCCGCTCTACATCTCTCCCGGTTACTGTGTGACACTGGATACCGCTTTGCGCTATGTCATGGCCTGTCTGACCCGTTTTCGCCTGCCGGAAACCACGCGCTGGGCACACCGGTTGGCGTCGGGCTCTTGAAAGCGGATCAATTAGTTAGTTATCATTCACCAAAACATAATCCGTTTTCTCTTCTTCCAAACTAGGTAATTGCAATATGAGAAAGGTAAAAAAGGCCGTATTTCCGGTCGCAGGTCTGGGTACCCGGTTTCTGCCCGCCACCAAGGCAAACCCCAAGGAGATGTTGCCCGTCGTAGACAAACCGCTCATCCAGTATGCTGTAGAAGAAGCGGTTGCTGCTGGAATCGAAGAGCTTATTTTTGTTACCAGCAGCAGCAAGCGTGCCATCGAGGATCACTTTGACAAAAACTATGAACTGGAATCCAAACTGGAGCTGGATGGAAAATATGAGTTGCTGAAAACAGTTCAGGATATTGTGCCAAAAGGGGTGGTCTGTCTCTATGTTCGCCAGGCTGAAGCGCTTGGATTGGGGCATGCTGTTTTGTGCGCAAAACCGCTGGTTGGTCAGGAACCATTTGCCGTTATTCTTGCTGACGATCTGATTAAGAGCGATGGACAGGGCTGCCTGAGTGAAATGGTCAAGGCGTTCTCCTATCATGGCGGCAGCATACTGGGTGTGGAGGAGATCCCGACTTCTGAAACCGACAAATACGGTATCGTGTCCACTACTTCACTGGATGAGCGTATCAGCCGTATCGATGCGATTGTGGAAAAACCGAAGCCTGAAAAAGCGCCGTCAAATCTGGCGGTGGTTGGCCGTTATATCCTGTCTCCTGCGTTGTTTGATCTGCTGGAGAAGGTTGAGAAGGGCGCAGGTGGCGAGATTCAGCTTACCGATGCCATTGCGGCGCTGCTCAATCATGAGCAGGTGCTCTCCTACCGGTTTACCGGGGAGCGTTACGACTGTGGCAGCAAGCTGGGTTATCTGCAGGCTACGGTGGAGTTCGCACTGGATCATCCCGAGCTGAGCGATGCGTTCAGGGAGTATCTGCGCAATGTATCGGGCTGCGATATGCCGGTCGCCTCGGTTGGCTGATACCCGCTAATCTTTTTTCCACTCACCCAGAATGGCCATGCAGGTTTTCTGCATGGCCTCCACCTGCTGTTGGGAGTCTGCTTCATTGTAGCAGCGCAATTCCGGTGCATTACCGGACGGACGCAGATGAACCACCCCGCCATGTTCAAAGGTAATACGCAGCCCGTCGGTGTTATTGATACTGGCCACTTTGCCGAAATGGGCACTGAACAGTGTCTCGATCCTGTTGCGTGCCAGCTCTTCATCATTGTCGGGGTATAGCCAGGCCAGCCGGGAGCGGCTCAGCTCTGTGGGAAACGCCTTGATCCGGTCACTGGCTGTGAATCGTTGTGGCAGCTGTTCCAGCAGGCCGGCAATGGTGCTGTTCTCCCGCCGGGCGAGCAGTATCACGCCCAGGATGGCGATGATGGCGTCCCGTGTTGGCAGTGCCTTGAGGATGCGGTTTTCCTGTTGAATGTCGGATCCGGTCAGAAAGCCGCCGTTTGCCTCGTAGCCTACCACCGGGCCGGTATCGGAGGTGAGCGCCTCGTTCATGGCTGCAATGACGTAAGGGGAGCCGATGCGGGTGCGAATCACCCGGCTGAAGTAACCGGATTTTTCCACGGCACTGTTGCTGCTCACCGGTGTGGCGACTGTTCGGGCGCCGAGGTAGCGGGCGCACAGAATACCGGCAATGTCACCGCGCAGCCAGTTGCCTCCCTCATCGCTGATCAGCGGCCGGTCGCCGTCTCCGTCTGCGGATACAATACAGTCGAAATCATGTTCTTTGGCCCACTGCCGGGCCAGTTCAATATCTTCCGGGCGGATGGCTTCAGTATCCACCGGGGTGAAGGTATCTGTTCTGCCCAGCCGGGTAACGCTGGCCCCCAGTGCTGAAAGAACATCGTGCATGGCATCGCGAACCACACTGGAGTGCTCATAAAGCCCGACTCGGACTCCCTCAAGGCAGTCTTGCGGAAAAAAATCCAGATAGCGCTGTCGGTAGTTGTCGTTGGCATCCGGCTGCTGCGGGGGGAGAGCAGGGGGGGCGGACAGACGGCCGTCTGTGGTGAATTTTCCGGTAGGCAGAGTTATTTCTTGGTGCCTGATTCTGTGTTCATCCTCCTTGAGGATCTCACCACCGGCCTTGTTGAACTTGATTCCGTTGCGGTCGTCGGGAATATGGCTGCCGGTGACCATCAGCGAGGGAATCATCTGTTCCAACCCGTAACAGGCAATGGCGGGGGAGGCGATTCTGCCGCAGTTGATTGGCTGGTAGCCCAAGTCAGCGATGGCGGCTGCACAGGCGGTCAGAATTCGTGCGGTGCTGGGGCGCAGATCCCCGGCGATGGCAACGGCAGAGCCCCTGTTCAGTTCCCCGTTCTGCTCCAGGTGTTGCAGGAAGGCGGCAGTGTAGCTGTAACAGACTTCATCGGTCATGCTCTCCACCAGCCCGCGGGCGCCGCTGGTACCGAATTTGACTCCGCTGGTCTCCATCAGTTGGCCAATCTTGATCTGTTTCATGATATGTTTCCCGGAGACAAAAAAAGGGTTGTGCGATTATCGCACAACCCTTTCGATATGGCTCCCCCGACTGGACTCGAACCAGTGACAAACGGATTAACAGTCCGTTGCTCTACCAACTGAGCTACAGGGGAATGACAGGCCGCGTATAATAAACGATCGCCTTTGAAATGGTCAACTGCAGGTAATATTCTCTTTTCGCACACGACCAGTGGGGCCGACCACAAGGGAGCGGCCCTTGCTGCCGGCGCCGGCGGAACTGCAAAAGTTGAATCGGCCGTTGGCCAGCCCGGTGGATGTCCCGTCGCCCTTGTAAGAGAGGTTGCCACGCGAGTAACTAAGCGTGGTTCCGCCACGAAGTGCTCCGTGAACCCGTAACAGATTTCCAGCAGCATCCACTACAACCCAGCCTTTATGCCAGGCATCCTTGTCGTTACTGCATGAGATCTGATCGTCACTCTGGCAGATGGTCACGTTCGTTCCACGCTTGATGGCTTCACTGCGGGTAAAATTCAAATCCCCCAGCAGGCCGTTGACCTGCGCAACAGTGCGGTTGTCACGCAACACATTCTGCATTGCCGGCCCGGCTGTCGAGGCGACCACGATGAATACGGCGACGGTGATGATTAGCTCGATCAGGGTAAGGCCCGTCTGTCGGTCTGGCAATGATTTGTTACGACTCATTTGTATGGCTCCACCGGGATAACTGGTTGGCGGCTGGAGCTGTTTCAGGCAAGAGGAGATATAAAATGCCTGCCAAAACACAGGCAGGAAGGCAAGATTCAAACGCTCTCAGCAGCCTCTCGTTATGGTATCGGCATGCCGTTGTTGAATGTTTAGTATGGGCAAAAGCCCGCTCTCACAACCGGGCGGTGCGGTTCTGAGTAGCTGTTCAGCCGAATAATCGATCCAATCGCTCCATCGCCTGCTGGAGCTGTTCCATGCCGGTTGCAAAAGAGAGCCGGATATAGCCCGGCGCGCCAAATGCCGAACCCGGCACCACAGCCACGCCGGTCTTCTCCAGCAGGTATTCGGAAAACTGAACGTCATCCTCCACTGTCGCCAGGCTGTTAATGGCATCCTGTATCCGGGGAAAGGCGTAGAAGGCGCCCTGGGAGGGCAGGCATTGAAAGCCGCCGATGTGGTTCAGTGCCGTTACGACAAAGTCGTGGCGTTCCCTGAAGGCCTTGACCATTGCGTCGATGCACGTTTGATCCCCTTCCAGTGCCGCCTGGGCCGCAACCTGTGAAATGGATGCGGGATTGGAGGTGCTTTGTGACTGGATTTTTTTCATCGCGGCAATCAATGGAGCCGGACCACCAGCATACCCGATGCGCCAGCCAGTCATGGCGTAGGCCTTCGAGACGCCGTTGAGTACGATGGTGCGCGGATACAGATCCGGACAGGCGTTGAGAATATTGGCGAACGGTTCATCAGCCCACAGGATATGCTCATACATATCATCGCTGGCAATAACAATATCGGGATGCTGTGCCAGTATTTCGCCCAGTGCGGCCAGCTCGGCGCGGGTATAGGCAACCCCGGTCGGGTTGGAGGGGCTGTTGATGACCAGCAGGCGGGTGCGTGGAGTGATCGCCGCCTGAAGCTGCTCCGGTGCGATCTTGAACCCCTGTGACAAACCCGTTTCAACAAATACCGGCCTGCCCCCGGCCAGCAGCGCCATATCCGGGTAGGAGACCCAATAGGGTGTGGGAATAATCACCTCATCGCCAGGGTTGAGCAGCGCCTGGGCCAGATTGTAAAAGCTCTGCTTGCCGCCACAGGAGACCAGGATCTGCTCCGGCGTATAATCCAGGCCGTTGTCTTTTCTGAATTTGTCAATAATTGCCTGCTTCAGACTGGCGATGCCATCCACCGCGGTGTACTTGGTAAAGCCATCATGAATGGCCTGGACAGCGGCCTGCTTGACATGCTCCGGGGTATCGAAATCCGGCTCTCCGACTCCCAGGGCGATGATATCCCTACCCGCCGCTTTCAGTTCCCTGGCCCGGGCGGTAACAACCAGTGTGGCGGAAGGTTTGACCGCTTTGACACGATCAGAAAGTTTTATCTCCAAGCCGGACTCCTGTAACGCGGATGTTTAATCAGATTGGTGTAATATACTCGAAGATAACCTCGGACAAAAACCCCAATGACACGATCGTTTGAACTGAAAGCACCTTTCAAGCCTGCCGGCGATCAGCCGGAAGCGATCCGGAAACTGGTCGCCGGGCTGAAATCCGGGCTGGCGGGGCAGACCCTGCTCGGCGTTACCGGCAGCGGCAAGACCTTCACCATTGCCAATGTCATCCAGCAGCTGCAGCGGCCCACCATCATCATGGCGCACAACAAGACACTGGCGGCGCAGCTCTATGGCGAATTCAAGGAGTTTTTCCCGCACAATGCGGTGGAATATTTCGTCTCCTACTACGACTACTATCAGCCGGAGGCCTATGTTCCCGCTTCGGATACTTTCATCGAGAAGGACGCCTCCATCAACGAGCACATCGAGCAGATGCGTCTCTCTGCCACCAAGGCGATCCTGGAGCGGCGCGATACCATCATCGTCGCAACCGTATCGGCCATTTATGGCCTGGGTGATCCACAATCCTATCTGAGCATGATGTTGCACCTGTCGCGGGGGGAGCTGGTGGATCAACGCCGGATCCTGCGCCGCCTGGCAGAGCTGCAATACACCCGCAACGATGTGGAGCTGCGGCGTGCTACCTATCGTGTGCGTGGAGAGGTGATCGATGTTTTCCCGGCAGAGTCTGAGCGTGAAGCGGTAAGGATCGAACTATTCGATGACGAGGTGGAGTCGCTCTGCTGGTTCGATCCGCTCACCGGCGAAGTGCTGCGCAAGGTGCCGCGCATTACCATCTATCCCAAGTCCCACTACGTGACCCCGCGCCAGACCATTCTGGACGCCATCGAGCAGATCAAGGTGGAGCTGAAGGAGCGCCTCGAGCAGCTCTACTCGTCGAACAAGCTGGTCGAGGCGCAACGTCTGGAGCAGCGCACCCGCTTCGATATCGAAATGATGAACGAACTGGGCTACTGCTCCGGTATTGAAAACTACTCCCGCTATCTGTCCGGGCGCGGTGCCGGGGAGCCGCCGCCCACTCTGATGGAGTATCTGCCGCCGGACTCGCTGATGATTATCGATGAGGGTCATGTGACCATTCCCCAGATTGGGGGGATGTACAAGGGTGATCGTTCACGCAAGGAGAATCTGGTGGAGTACGGCTTCCGTCTGCCTTCGGCGCTGGACAATCGCCCGCTGCGCTTCGAGGAGTTCGAGCGTTTGATGCCGCAAGCCATTTTTGTCTCCGCCACGCCGGGAAATTATGAAAAAGAGCACTCCGGCCAGGTGGTGGAGCAGGTGGTGCGGCCGACCGGACTACTTGATCCGGAGATTGAGGTTCGTCCCGCCACCACCCAGGTGGATGATCTGCTGTCTGAAATCCACAAGCGGGTAGAGATTCAGGAGCGGGTGCTGGTGACTACCCTGACCAAGCGGATGGCCGAGGATCTCACCGACTACCTGGCCGAGCATGGCGTGAAGGTTCGTTACATGCACTCGGATATCGATACCGTCGAGCGGGTGGAGATCATCCGCGATCTGCGCCTCGGTGAATTCGACGTGCTGGTAGGGATCAACCTGCTGCGTGAAGGGCTGGACATGCCCGAGGTCTCCCTCGTCGCCATCCTCGATGCCGACAAGGAGGGATTCCTGCGCTCCGATCGCTCCCTGATTCAGACCATCGGTCGCGCCGCACGCAACCTCAACGGCAGGGCCATTCTCTACGCAGATAAAATCACCTGCTCCATGCGCCGCGCGATTGATGAAACCGAACGGCGGCGCAGCAAACAGATCGCTTTCAACAGGCAGCACGGCATAACGCCTAGGGGAATCAACAAAAAAATACATGACATTATGGAGAACGCCTACCCTGGAGCACCCGGCTTACCCGGCCAGTTTGCCAAAGTGGCCGACGGGGTAGCGGAATATGCAGCGCTGTCAGGGGAGCAGCTGGCCAAAAAAGTCAAACAGCTGGAGCGGCAGATGTTTCTACATGCCCAGAACCTGGAGTTTGAGCAAGCAGCGCAACTGCGGGATCAAATCAGGAAACTGGAAGAGCAGAATCTGGGATTGATGGTGGAATAATGGAGCAATGCGCCATCCTGTTTGTGGTATATTGACAACAGCTTTGGCAACCACTGTACTTTAATTGACACATATCAAGGCTGGCTTTTCCTATACTACAGTATCCTCTGCACATGGCTGAAGTCGCGTTGGCTTGCAGTTATAAATTGGATACCGAGTAACATATATCAGGAGTAGGAAAATGGTAAAAAACATACATGCTTTAGCACTGGCAAGCGCCGGTTTTCTGCTGGTGCCACTGGCGGCACAGGCAGAGGTGGGTCACAACTTTACTGAAGCTCTGACGGGAGGTAAGGCATCGGTTGACATGCGGCTGCGAATGGAGAATGTTAGTCAGGATGGGGTTAACGACGATGCCAACGCCCTGACCCTTCGCACGCGGCTTGGTTATTTGACCGGGGACTACGAAGGTTTCAAGGCTTTTGCAGAGATGACGAATACTTCTGCTTTTGGTGATCATGATTACAAGGCGACTGATGCAAAAGGGATATTAAAAACCACCTATCCTGTGGTGGCTGATCCGGAGCTAAGCCGCATCAACCAGGCATGGGTGAGCTATTCAGGGATAGCTGATACGGCTGTCAAGGTGGGGCGTCAGCGCGTCAAGCTGGATAACGATCGTTTTATCGGCAACGTTGGGTGGCGCCAGACTGAGCAGGTCTATGATGCGCTGGTCGTTGCTAATACCTCACTGCCGGATACTACCGTCATTTATGGGTATGTCACCCGAGCCTACACCATTGTTGGCGGAGACGCCGCTTCCCAGTCACACCTGATCAATGTCAGCTATAACGGGTTCTCTTTCGGCAAGATCACCGGTTATGCCTATCTGCTGGATTTGTTGAACGATGGTGGCGCTGCTGATACAACAGCTGCCAACAAGAATGCTTTGGTAGATAGTCAGACGTTGGGCCTGCGCTTTGGTGGCAAGCAGGCTTTGAGTGATACATTCAATTTGCTCTATGCCCTCGAATTTGCCAGCCAGAGTGAATATGCTGACAGCACTGATGCGGTAGATAATACTTACACGAAAATCGAGCTGGGCGGCAGCTTCATGGGTGTTACCGCCAAGATCGGTCAGGAAAATCTGGGTAGCAATGACGGCAAATATGGTTTCCAGACACCACTGGCGACCAAGCATGCGTTTAACGGTTGGGGCGATAAATTTCTCGTCACGCCACAAAAGGGCTTGGTAGACAACTATTTCTCCGTTGGGGGCAAGCCGATGGGAGTCAAATTGCTAGCCGTCTACCATACCTATACTACGGATGATGGTGGTGACGATCTTGGCACAGAGATCAACCTGCTGGCGGCGAAGAAGTTTACCAAGAACTATAGCGCGGGGCTGAAATATGCCAGTTATAGCAAGGATGATAGCGCTACCGGATGGGCGTCAGATACCGATAAAGTATGGCTGTGGGGTCAGGTCAAATTCTGATCAATCAGTAGCGGTAATAAGTAAAAAAAGGCTGATGGGTATTTTATCCATCAGCCTTTTTTAAAGTCCTCTTGAAAAACCAGAAAAGGGGCAGTTTGTTACTTTGGATATACAGAGCAAACCTGCTACTTTCCGGAAAGTTCTTCCCAGTGTTTTTCGACGTCAGTGACGGCAGGAGTTTTGGATCCGCGGTAGCGGACAATTCCATCGGTACCGATAAGTATTTGAGTGGGTGTTCCCACGATGCCATAGCTGGAGCTGATAGTGCTGCCGTCATCGAACACGACAGGATATTGCATGTCATGTTCTTCTCTATATTTTTGTGCCGCATCGGCAGAGTCATTGATGCCAACATTGATGGCCAAAATAGCCAGACGGTCACCAAATTTTGAGTTCAGTGCGTTGATCTCCGGGATCTCCTTCAGGCAATTGGGGCACCAGGTGGCCCAAAATACCAGGTAAACCGGTTTTTTACCCAGATAGTCTGTCAGTGCTACCTTATCGCCGTCGAGTGTGGTTGCCGAAAAATCCGGAGCCTTGTTTCCTACCTTGCTGGCGGTAACAGCCTGGGGTGTGCCGAGCCATGCGGCCAGCAGGATCAATAAAAACAGATTCCACAGTCTGGATCGCTTCATCGTAGTTCTCCAAGTTGGTTGTTCGTTTCGGGTAGGAGCAGTAGCGTACTGCAGAAAACGGTAAGGGGCTGGTTGGAACCGGAGATACTTTCCGGTTCCAAACTCGTTCAGCCATTAGTGCTTGTGACCGTGATCGTGTTTTCCCATTGGTACAGGGGGTTGTCCCACCTTGCGTTCGGTCAGCTGTTTGGCGACTTTTTGATCCTCTTCCCAGGCGGCTTTTGCGATCTGTTCCGGGGATACGCCATCGACCGAAATGGATTCGATTTCAATCATGTGGGCGTTGGGATAGATCCAGCCGGTCACTGAAGCTGTTTTGCCGATAACCGCTCCATGGGCACGGATGACATCATGTCCGGTGGCGTTATTGACAAAGTTCCAGAAGGTTCCATCCGCAAGTTTGAATCCCACATCATGGCCGCCAAAGAGGTTGCACTGCGCATTGGCTCCGGACAGTTTTTTCAGGCTGCAGCCAACGCAGATGAGTTCCCCCTTGAGAGTGACGGTGTCCTGGCCTTTCTCTTTGTCCCACCCACCGGCAAAGGCAGGTGCTGCCAACAGGATGGTCAGCATTACGATCCACACAGATTTCCTTATAGCATTTGATTTCATAACGGATTTATCTCCTAACAGTTTTAAAAGTTACAACGGATACAACACAGGGTCCAGACCCGCCAGCAGCTGGTCGGGTTCTGTCGGTGACGATGGTATTACGACCACCGTCATCCCATTGGAGTAGCGGGCTGCTACATGGGAATCATCCACAGGGAGTTTTCCGGGTAGCAGAATGACGGTTGCTACCTCTTTTCCCCTGCGATAAACAATATGTAAACCGGCGGCTCCCCGGATCTTGCAGGGGTTGGCATAGGTGGGGTACCACCCTTTCATCACTTCCAGCTTTGCCCCCATCACCGCCAGCAGCTTGCCGGGATCGATAACCTCGGCGCTGGCAAATGCCTGCGGTTCATCCGCCATGTGATGGAGAATGTCCGAGGTGATGGCCAGGGCTTCATGCTGAGTGGAATCCGGCTTCATTACCAGTGCAAGCGTCAACAGCAACATGGCGGCAATAGCGCCTTTTGTCATCCAGCGGCGAGGCCAGGCGGAAGTGGAGGAGATATCGGGAAACGGGATCGGTTCAACCGGGCGTTGTATTGAACCGCGCAACTCGGTTTCAAATGCATCCACTTGAACACTGTATTGCCGGCACTCCGCACATTGATCCAGATGCTGCTCCAGCTCGGCCGAACGGTGAAGTGGATCTGCCAGCAGTTGTTCCCGGTAGTAATCGCAGTTCATGATATCTTCTGCTCGTTGTTGTACACCGTCCAGGTGGTTTGTGGGTGGGCGGCGATGAGACGTTTTCTGGCTCTTGCGATCCGGGACAGCGCGGTGCCGCGTGGAATGTCCAGAATCTCTGCAATTTCATTGATGGACAGGCCGCCGGCCACTTGCATCACCAGGGGGATGCGGAATATTTCCGGCAGTTCGTGGATCGCCCGCTCCAGATCGATCTGCAGTCCTGGACTGTCCTGCTTGCGATCCGGCAATTCTTCCACTGTATCCAGCTATTCGCCGCTGAACGGGCGGCTGCGTATTTTCAGGAATTCACGGTGTAGTATAGTGAACAGCCATGCGCGGGCCCTGTTTGTCTTTTTCAGGGAGTGAAAGCTCTCCCAAGCACGCAACCAAGTTTGCTGCAGTACCTCTTCAGCTTCACAACGGGAGCTGCCCAAGAAGTAGGCGAAACGCCAGAGATCACTGCTGTGGGCATGAAAAATCTGCTCAAACTTGTTGTGTGACCGGATGAATCGCACCTGTCAATCCTTAATCTGTTCAAGTTCCTTACTACCATAGAGCGGTTTTTTCCGTAATTGATTCCCAGATGTTCAAATATTTCTGTTGGGTGTGCAGGAAAAACTGGAGGCAGCCCTGTTTATAGGAAAAAAAGCGGTGCCACTGGCACCGCCTGGAATTTTCTGCTTTCAAATTAGTAATGGTATTGGCTAGTACTCTGTCGGATTTGGGAGTAATTTGCTGCGCTGATGGGAGGGCGGCCAAAATATCCCCGGTTTTTCGTTAAATAGTCCCACTATTTGCCTCAAACCCGGGAACATTTTGACTCACTCTCCCACCCGCTCGCTACGATTACCCAAACCCGACAGGCTCCTAGAATTTCACATTGAGATTGAGTTGAACACGAGAGCGCTCGGAATCCTGGCCATCTATCCCTTTAGTGATGATCTCGGTGTCGTAATAACGTAGATCCATGTATGTATTGTTTGCTATTTTATAATCCAGTTGCAGGCGATAGCCATCAAAGTTGTCGGCGGATGCTTCAGCGGATGGGAAATTATCCTGGGTAAACAGGCCATCTCCCAAAGTAGCATAGGTCTCCACATGATAAATGTAGGCGCGCAAACCGATGGTATCTGTTATCTGGTAGCGTCCATGGACAACGTAAGCAGTGTTTTCATCGTCGGCATCGCCCTGGATGTAATCAAATGCTGCCCGCCAGCCGCTGCCTTTGAGCTGTCCACCAACGATCCAGTGACTCATCGAGTTGAAGGCATCTGAACCATCGGGATTTTCCGCAGCCAGCGATGCACCACCGGCAGCCAGGGTGTATTTCATGCCATTGGCAAAGCTGTTGTTCAAAACAGCCTGATAAAGAACGGCGCTCCAGTCGTCATCCCATTTTCCTTCCTTAATGATTGCATATGCGCCATTCAAAGTGACTGGACCCGCTTGATAAACTGCTGCCAGTGCTTCAGGGTTATCATCCTGATCCCACCAGACTTCGGCTGTTTGCCAGAAATTGAGTGGGGTTTTACCCATGACCAAGGTCAAGTTTTCTACACCGGTATAGGCGATATAAGCGGTGTCAAAACCAATATTGTCTGCAGTGTTACCAACGGTCTCCATGGTTTCATAGGGTGAACCCTGGCTGCTGCTGGTTGCCAAACGAATTTTTCCGGACCACGCATCATTGGGGGAAAAGGATGCGCCGATACGCGCGCGCAGGCGCAAACGATTACGATCTCGATCGGTTCCATCCTGTTTCGTGCTGTTATCAGCCTCTGCGCGGAAGCGCATGTCACCAAATACCTTCACCTTGCCGTCAGCATCGATAGCCACAGCAGCTTCGGCTGTGCCAATATTCACAGAAGAAAGCAATACCACTGCCGACGCCAGCCCCAAGCTGCCCAGTAATGCTGATGATTTTCTAGCTGGTTGTTTAAACATTTATATTCCCCTTTTTTGAGAGTGATAAATCGAGATGTTTTGCTAAGCCCAATGCATAAAAACATAAAGTGTAATTGGCCGCTGTCTTTTCAGTTTTTACGCGAATGCCAATATAGCAACAGTCAAGCTACCGGTGTACCGTTACAAGTGGTGATTTTGCATGAATCAAGCCACTTCCTGTTGTTTCTATACAACGCTTGACCATGTTGTATCTGCCAGTAGTGGATTTTGATAACCTTTTGATTTTATGACTTTAATGTGGGACGTCCACTCAGCCCTGTACCGTTCGATAAACAACAGTAACCTGAAGATATATATTTGAATAAACTATGCTTTAACGTTTTGTACAGACAGCAATTATTGATTGAACGTTGCGTTTCATCAGCGCCTTGGGGAAAGAGTGGTATTTTTTATGGTGATTACGTTTTGGTATCTGATTGTTTTCTGCAAATAAAGTATCCATCCTGGTCATATTTCTGTAATAATTAATTGTTAATCTGCTGGTCTTTCAGCCTATGTGAGGAAAAATTAATAATGGTTAATCGAACTGTGAAATGGAGCTTGGCTGCCGTGTCGGCCGTTGTTTTTAGCAGCGTTAACGCTGCCGGGGTTACTGTTTACAAACAGGATGAGCAGTATGTCAAACTTGGTGGGAGAATTCAGATTCAGTACCATCAAGTATCTCCAGATGGCGGAGATGATACAGACAGTTTGTTTCTTCGCCGCTTTCGGCCCTATGTGGAAGGAAGTTTGCACAAGGACTGGAAGGGAAAGTTGCAGTGGGATATGGGCAAAGGCCTGGATCACAATGAGCTGACGGTCAAGGAAGCCTACATGCAGTACCAGGGTTTCTCCAATGGAAAGCTCTACATTGGGAATATAAAAACGGGCTATTCTCGCGAGATCATGACTTCCTCCAAGAAGCAGCAGCTGGTGGAGCGCACCTTTGTAGGGGATCACAACTATGGTGTAGCGGAGTATCTGCTGGGTGTCAGGTTTAACGGCTATGGGGTGGACAAGAAGATCAGTTATATACTCTCTGCTGGTGGCATGAATCTCGATCCCGATGACAAAAAACTCGATTTTGACACTCCGGTCAATAACAATGAAGACTGGAACGAGGGCTGGGCGGTTGGTGGTCGGGTGGACTACCATCTGTTTGGTTATCTGCCGTTGTCTCAGGGTGATTTCAAGGGTGAGCGGAGACTGACCATCGGCTTGGGCGCCTTCGCCTGGAGCAACGATGACGACAATAATACTTATACCGATACGGCGGGTAATCACGCCGGTGGCAGCAAAGCCGATGTCGATACTGCTAACGGAGTCGAGATAAGCGCTGCCTACCGTAACGCCGGTTTTTCAGTAGATGCACAGTACAACCTGATCAATGCCAGTACGGTGGATGGTGTCTACAGTGGTGGTATTTTCAAGGATGGTGAGACTGCTTTGACCCAGATGGCACTGGAGGGTGGTTACATGGTGATTCCGTCCAGACTGGAGTTGGTTGCCGGGATCCAGTCGATGGATGCCGATGGGTATGCCGAAGTCTGGGCGCGCAACTCGGTGGGGGTTAACTGGTTCCTGCACAAGCATGACATCAAGGTGCAGCTGACCTATCGCCAGGGGAAAAACCTGAATGGTGTGGATGGCAAGGATCAGGACGAACTGTTTTTGCAGACCCAATACGTCTTTTAACCTCCTGTTCCTGAACCAATATTCTCCAAAAAAAGGCATGTCACGGAAGTGACATGCCTTTTTTCGTTTGGGAAATTATTTTCTTTTTTGATGTCAACCAAAACGAGCGTGATTCGTTAATACCAGTAGCAGCAGTTATGCGATCACAATACAGATGAACAACTTCCTCGCTTCCGTTGAACGGCGCGCCTATCGCATGGCTTATATCACCACCGGCAACCGGGAGGAGGCGCTGGATGAGAGTGCCAACAATCTGGACGCTGATACGTTGGTGCAACTGCGTGCGTGTCGGAATCGCGCACTGGCGGGTGAGCTGCAATCCGCCCGGACTCGATGGCAGTGGGGCGCTGAACGGGTAGGGGGGATCTTCGGATCGGGTGACCGCTTTGTGCCTGCCGCCTACCTGATGACGCCACTGGCTGTTGTGCTGGTAATCGGTTCATTTTGGTTCTCCCGGCCCGCGGAGCTGCAGGATGTCTCCGCGCTAGGGAACCTGGGTCTGGTCTCCGCCGGAGCTGCTGCACAACCGGATGAGGCTCCCCGCAATGCGGCAGCAGCGTTTCCTGAAGCGCCACTGAACTTTCCGTGCAGCGTTGGGGTGTCTCTTTCTCCCGTGAGCCGAACGGTCAACGGCGCTTTTCGATCCCGGGCTTGACTCCGTACCATGGTACGGAGTCTATGCTGTTGCCGGGAGATTGCAGGAGAACAGAACCATGTCTATCGGGAACCGCTCGCTGGCTGCGGCTGCCCTGGCAGCAGTCGGCGCATCGTTGTGCTGCGTCGGGCCGCTGCTGTTGCTGTTGCTCGGTGTGGGTGGTGCGTGGATTGCCAACCTCACCGCGTTCGAACCGTACCGCCCGTTGTTCATCGGGGTGACCCTGCTCTTCCTCTGGCTGGCGTTTCGCAAGCTCTATCTGGTGCCGGAAAAGTGCAGCGGGGACGAACTCTGCGCCAATCCCGCCGTGCGCCGCAACCAGCGTACCCTGTTCTGGGGGGTGTCGGTGGTGCTCGGGCTATTGAGCGCCTTTCCATGGTATGGGCCACTGTTGCTCAATTGATACCCACAAGGAGAACAGCCTCATGATTCGCAAAAGCATCTCTGCACTGCTGTCGGGGTGGCTTGTCGTTGGTGTACTGTTTCAGATTCCGGCAGCGTCGGCCGATCATCATTCACCGCGGCAAACTGTTACCCTGCAGGTAGAGAATATGACCTGCAACCTGTGCACCACCACCGTGCGCATGGCGCTGGAAAACATACCGGGCGTTGTCGAAGCCAGGGTAATGGCCGGGGACAACGGAGAGGGGCTGGCAAAGGTGGTCTTCGATCCCTCGAAGACCAACGTGGAGGCTCTGGTACAGGCGACTACAGAAGCTGGCTATCCCTCCCGCCGGGCGGAGGTTTTGGTGACGTGAAGATTGCAATCATCGGCAGCGGTTCGGCCGCCTTCGCTGCCGCCATCAAGGCAGTGGAGGAGGGGGCACGGGTCACCCTCGTGGAAGGGGGCGGGCTACTTGGCGGAACCTGTGTAAACATCGGCTGTGTCCCCTCCAAGATCATGATCCGCGGGGCGCATATTGCGTACCAGCAGGCCCGCCACCCCTTCGAGGGGATTGCGCTGCACCGGCCCCGCATCGATCGGGCCGCGCTGGTCCGGCAGCAGCAGATCCGTGTTGCGCAGCTGCGCCGGGCAAAATATGAGACCATTCTGGAGAGCAACCCCGGCATAACTCTGGTTCGCGGCTGGGCCCGTTTTGCGAACCGTAACACACTGGAAGTGCGCCACGACGACGGTTCGGAGCAGAAGCTGGTGGCGGATCGCATCCTGGTGGCGACCGGCGCCAGACCCGCCATCCCGGATATTCCGGGGTTGGATGATACCCCATACTGGACCTCTACCGAAGCGCTGGTTGCAGGGCAAATTCCCGGGCATCTGGTGGTGATTGGCGCGTCCGTGGTGGCGCTGGAGCTGGCCCAGGCCTTTCTGCGCCTGGGAAGCAGAGTGACCGTCCTGGCGCGCAGCCGGTTGCTGTCGCGGGAAGATCCCGCCATCGGCGAGCTCCTGATCAAAGTGTTCGAGGATGAGGGTGCGCAGATCCTGCTGCATACCCTGCCCGACTTGGTGGAACACGATGGCAGTGAATTCATCCTGTCAACGAAGGCCGGCGGGATCCGCTGTGACCGGCTGCTGATCGCCACCGGGCGCCATCCGAACACCGAACGGCTGCACCTCGACAGGGTTGGCATCGAGACCGGGCATGATGGTGCCATCATCGTCGATGATCACCTGCGCACCTCACAGGGAGAGATCTACGCAGCCGGTGACTGCACCAATCTGCCGCAGTACGTCTATGTCGCCGCAGCCGCTGGCAGCCATTCCGCCATCAATATGACCGGTGGAGATGCCGCGCTCGATCTCGCCACCATGCCCGCCGTGGTATTCACCGATCCGGCAGTGGCCACGGTCGGCCTGAGCGAACAGCAGGCTGCTGCGCAGGGCATCGATGCCGAATCGAGAACACTTGGTCTGGAGAACGTGCCACGTGCGCTGGCAAACTTCGACACCCGGGGTTTCATCGGGCTGGTGGCGGAGCGGGAGAGCGGGCGCCTGATCGGTGCCCGGATCGTGGCGCCCGAGGCCGGTGAGATGATTCAGACGGCAGCGGTCGCCATCCGCAACCGGATGACGATACAGGAGCTGGCGGAGCAGCTGTTTCCCTACCTGACTATGGTCGAGGGGCTCAAGCTGTGCGCCCAGACCTTCACCCGGGATGTGGACCAGCTCTCCTGCTGTGCCGGATGAGTGGGCCAAAAGGAGAGGTATCTTGAACCTGGAATCCGCAGTTGACCGCTCCATTCTGAAACCAGGTTATTGATATGCTTGCCAAAGACATTGACTTGACAATTCACCTGCCGGGTGAGCCACGCTATGAGGCGAATTGCACGCTTGCGGCGGCGCATGGCGGCGTCGCCTGTATGGACGCAGGCGAGGGGCGTGAGCATGGAGCGGCAAGCTTTGCAACGCCCTGGAATAGAATGACTATTCGTCGCTCCCGGCATCCTGCCTCCCGCGAGCCTTCGCCATCCCTGGCGGTCGCGTGTCGTTGTGCCTTGCGAAATATACCATGATGAGCAGGTATCTCTTGCCATGGGTGATATTTGCATAAGGGTAGAATAGTACACCATCGGTAATACCTTGACGGAGCTGTTATACTCCGTCAAGGTATTACCCAGGGTTCGGTATTAC
>JAJRUX010000101.1 GCA_024277575.1 Gammaproteobacteria bacterium
CCAGGTAGTCCAGTGCCCGGCGCGCCTGCTGGGCGTTGATCAGATCGGTGGACAGTTCACGCGGATGCTGGATGGCTTCGTTGATTGCGCGTTTGGTAATCTCATGGAAGACTACACGTCCTACCTGCTTGTCCTTGAGCAGTTTTTTCTTCTTGAGAAGCTCGTAAAGATGCCATGAAATAGCCTCGCCTTCGCGATCCGGGTCAGTGGCAAGGTAGAGGGCATCGGCCTTTTTGAGCGCCTTGGCAATTGCATCCACATGCCGGGCATTTTTATCGATAACCCGGTACTTCATGGCGAAGTCATTGGCTGGATCAACCGCTCCCTCCTTGGGCAGCAGATCGCGTACATGCCCGTAGGAGGCGAGGACTTCAAACTCCTTGCCCAGGTATTTCTTGATGGTTTTCGCCTTGGCCGGCGATTCTACAATAACGAGATTTTTAGCCATAATTCAAAAAAAGCCCGCTGTCGCGGGCAGTGGGGGTTACATATGTCATTTAAACCCGGGGTTCGCGCCTGAAGTCACGAAGCCGGTTCAACGCCTTGCTCAGTGCAGTTCGACTGGCATTTCATTAAATACCATATCTTCCATCCATGCAAAGGCCGCTTCCTGGCCGGGCATGTTGAATAGTACCATCAGCACCACCCATTTGAGATGATCCAGATCGATATCACCTGCCTCCAGGGCCATGACCCGGTCAATGACCATTTCACGGCTGACCTGATCCAGCACGGCTACCTGTTCGAGAAACAGCAGGAAACCACGTGCTTCCCGATCCAGTTTTTCGCACTCGTCGTTGGTGTAAAGGCGGATTGAGTGGCTGCAAAGCGGGGATTCGGTCAGGTTGTCCTGAATGTTCGCCAGCCCCTCCAGCCAGCCCAGCGCCTTGTCGATTTCACCGTTCTGAAAACCGGCGGCGCTCAGTTCGGTACGGAGTGTATCTTCATCCGGCTCGATCTCCACCTCTTCATAGATGTAATTCTCAAACAGATACATCAGTACATCGAGTACGGTTTCTTTCATGGGCATGTCCTCTTGTCGACCCGACTGTATAAACCACCCGGCATAGATGCTACATGGTCTTGCAATTCCAGTACCAACAGCATGGAGGAAACTTCTTCTGTCGTCAATCCACTCCGTTCAACTATTGTGTCAACGGTCACAGGATCATGACCCATGGTATCGAGCAGCTGGATGTATTCGCTGTCAAGTTTGACCGGCTGGCTGGCGGGATGTTCCGCCTGTTGAGCGTTTTCCACGGCCAGCGGCATGATTCCTGCCAGCTCATCCAGGATATCGCCGGCTGTTTCAACCAGTTTCGCACCCTCGCGTATCAGGCGGTGGCAGCCCCTTGCCAGCGGGTTGTGGATGGAGCCGGGAATGGCGAAAACCTCCCGTCCCTGCTCTGATGCCTGCCGGGCGGTAATCAGGGAGCCGCTATGGATTGCCGCTTCAACCACCAGGGTTCCCAGGCTGAGGCCGCTGATGATGCGGTTGCGGCGGGGGAAATTGGCTCGGGCGGGGGGGGTGCCGATGGGAAATTCGGATACCAGTGCTCCTTTGTCCGCTATTTCGTGAGCCAGCTCCCGATGCCGGGCCGGGTAGACGCGATCCATCCCGGTGCCGATTACGGCGATGGTCAGGCCGCTTCCAGCCAGGGCTCCCCGGTGGCAGGCGGCGTCGATGCCCTGCGCCAGTCCGCTGGTGATAACCAGCCCGCAGTCTGAAAGATGGCGGGCAAAATCAAATGCGGTTTCACTGCCGGAAGGGGAGGCGTTGCGGCTGCCAACCATCGCCAGCTGGGGATGGCTGAGCAGGCCGGGTTCGCCATGTACGAACAGAAGTGGAGGAGGATCGGGAAGTTCGCGTAGCAGGGGGGGGTAATCCGCTGAATCAATGGTCAGCAGGTGGTGATCCGGTTGTTCCAGCCAGGCAAGATCCTGTTCGACTGCTGCCATGTTGGGAGTACGCAGATAATCCAGTGTCGCTGGCCGGGTAATCCCGGCGGTTCGCAGCTGCTCGTGAGTGGCGGCGAAGACAGTGGCCGGCGTATCAAACTGTTCCAGAAGCCGGGCAAACAGCCGTGCTCCGACCCCCGGTGCCCGCCACAATGCCAGCCAGTAAAAAAACTTGTCTTTTTCTACGGCGGCATGGGTGGTCACGGTGTGCGCACGGTATCCAGAACGTGAACCGGACGGGCGGATTTCATCAACAGGGCATAGCTGACCCTGTCAAAGGTGCGGAATACCAGTAGCGTGCCGGCATGCTCATCGGGCAGCTCTACTTTCTCCCCTGTAACCGGATCTTTCATTTTCCCGTTTGCCTGGTAAACGGCAAGTACATGGCCCGTCTCGATACCCTGTTGCCGTCCCAGATCCAGCACTACGCCCTGATACTGTCCCACCATGGATACGCCGTCAAAAACCGATATTATACGGCCTTTTGTTCCGGGGCGCGGCGCACGGGGGAAATAATAGTGGTTTGAGGCCATGTCATCGTCTACCGGCAGGAGACGATCTCCGGCGCGTATTTCCCGCCGGATGCTGGTTATCAGCAGCGTAGCCGGATCTCCGGCCCTGTCCAGCACGGCATCTGCCACCTTGACAACTTCATGGCCCAGGATCTCTTTTTTGTTATCCGGATTACGGTAGACCTCTTCTGCACGGTAAACTCCGTAACGGGTTGCGGCTCCTGATGCCA
>JAJRUX010000102.1 GCA_024277575.1 Gammaproteobacteria bacterium
GCAACTGTTCCAGATGCTGCGCTCTCGCCTGCAGCTGCTGGCGCTCGATTTCGATCAGGGATTCGCTCTGTTCCGCACGCGCCCTTCCCTGTTGCAGCCCTTCGCTGATCCCCTGCTCCAGACCTTTCTGAAAACCGGCGTCACTCCCGGCCTTGTATCCTGCCTTGTAACCCTCCTCCCGGGCGGCGATGATCTCCTGATCCATGTCACGCGCGGGCGCAGGTTCAAGCTGCTGTTGGCTATCCGCTGTAACCGGCAGTTCAGGTTCTGCAGCGTTGCTGTTCCCGTCGGCAGACAGCTCCTTTTCCATCGTGGGCAGTACCCAGCGACGGATGGGGGGAGCTTTATCCTTGATAATGCTAGCAGCCATTATTTGCGGTCAACTCAAACAAACTCTTCACCTCCACCACCCAGACTGATCTCGCCGGAGTCCGCCATCCGCCTGGCAACTGCAAGCACCTCTTTTTGCGCCGCTTCAACATCACTGAGACGTACCGGCCCTTTCGATTCCAGATCATCGCGCATCATCTCGGCGGCGCGCCTGGACATGTTCCTGAAGAATTTCTCCTTGAGTTCGTCATCGGCGCCCTTGAGCGCAGTAATCAGCGAGTCAGACTGTACTTCGCGCAGCAGGGCCTGGATGCCACGGTCATCCACATCCATCAAGTTGTCGAATACAAACATCAGATCCTGTATGGACTGGGACAGATCGGCATCCACATCGGTGATATTTTCCAGGATGCCGCTCTCAATCGAGGTATCGACAAAGTTAAGTATGTCGGCCGCTTTCTTGATGCCACCAACAGTCGAGGATTTGAGGCTGCCCGCATTGCCTCCGGAGAACTGCCGCTCCAGGATCTCATCCAGTTCCGCCAGCGCATTGGGCTGTACGCCCTCCAGCGTGGCGATGCGCAACATGATGTCGGTACGGGTGTTCTCCGGCAGCGCGGCCAGCACCTCGGCCGCCTGATCCGACTCCAGAAAGGAGAGAACGATGGAGATAATCTGCGGATGCTCCAGCCGGATCATCTCGGCGATGGCGCGTGGCTCCATCCAGCGCAGTGAATCGATCCCCTTGGAGCTCTTGCCCAGCATGATCCGGTCAACCAGGCTGTCCGCCTTGTCTTCTCCGAGCGCCTTGACCAGGACAGAGCGAATGTAGTCTTCCGCCTCCAGCCCCAGCGATGTCTGGCTCTCCACCAGCTCGGTAAAGGAGTTCAGCACATCCTCGACCTGGCTGCGGGTCACACTGCCCAGCCGGGCCATGGTTGCCCCGAGTTTCTGAACCTCCCGTGGCCCGAGGTGTTTCATTACCTCGGCGGCATCCTCCTCACCGATGGAGAGCAGCAGAATCGCCGCCCGCTCAACACCGGTCAGGGGCTTTTTTTCCGGCAGCTCTTTCTGGAACTCTTCAGCCATCCGGCTGTTCCTCTTCCAGCCAGGAGCGCACTACCTGCACCACCCGCTTGGGATCCTGTTTTGCTATCTCCTTGGCATTTTTCAGATTGTCTTCATGACTGGCAGCTTTCATCTCCCGCTGCATCTCTTGCTGCATGACCTGCTGCTGAAGTTCAACCTCATCCAGGGATTCATCACTGGATTCCCGCTGCGGAGCAGGAATCCGGGTCAGACTGCGCAGCATTGGCCGCAGTACCGCAAAAATCAGAATCAGCGCCAGTAATCCACCTATCACCTGCTTGCTGATATCAAGCACCCACGGCTGTTGCCACAACGGCTGGGCCTCTTCCTGCTGTTCCGGCTCGGCAACGAATGAGGCGTTGATGACGTTGACGCTGTCATCCCGCCCGGGGTTGAAACCCACCGCCTCTTTCACCAAAGCGGTCAGGCGAGCCATCTCCTCCTCACTGCGGGGAGTGCGCACCAGCTCACCCTCTTCACTGGTGCTCAACCGGTCATCCACCACCACGGCAACCGACAGACGGCGCACCACGCCAACCGGATTGCGGATATGGCTGATGGTTTTATCCACCTCGTAGTTGATGGTCGAATCATGCTTGCTGCGCAGCGGCATGACGCCAGCCTGCCCGTCTGCCGGATTGACAACCTCGGGAGCCAGCCCTGCCCCCGGCGGCTCATTGGCAAGGGCGCCGGGAATACCAACCTCAGCCCCGTCATAGACCCGCTCATCCGACTTCTGCTCACTGCGGATAACGGTAACGTCGGGATTGTAGCTCTCCCGGGTGCGCTCGGTGCGGGTGAAATCCAGCTCCGCGGAGACCTGGGCCTTGACCCCCTTGTTGCCCAGAATGGGAGCAAGAATGGCTTCAATGCGGGAGATATAGCTCTGCTCGATACGGCGGGTGTAGGCGAACTGCTGATTGCTCAAATCCAGTTCGGTTGCCTTGTCCTTGTTGGTCAGCAGCTGCCCGGTCTGATCCACCACGGTAACCCGTTCCGCCGCCAGACCGGGAACACTGGACGCAACCAGATGCACGATGGCCTGGACCTGTCTTTCCGTTGGCATCTGTCCGCGATAAACATTGACTACCACCGAGGCTGTGGGCTTGTCACGATCACGGATAAAAACAGACTGTTTGGGAATCGCCAGATGAACCCGGGCACTGCGCACATTCTCGATAGTCGAGATGGAGCGCGCCAGTTCACCCTCGATAGCGCGCTGGTAGCGGGTTGACTCCATAAACCGGCTGACACCGAACCCCTGCTGCTTGTCGAGCAGCTCAAAGCCCTCCACCCCGCCACTTCTGGGCAGCCCCTGAGCCGCCAGTTGCAGACGAGCTTCATGAACCTTGCTGGCCGGCACCATAATCGTGCCGTTTTTTTCATCCAGTTTATAGGGGATATTCAGCTGTTCCAGCGCCTGAACAACCTCACCCGCATCACGCATTTCAAGGTTGTTGTACAACCCTTTATAGATCGGCTTCTGGGCCCATAGCAACACCAGCACCGTTAACGCGATTACTGCCGCGACCGCCGCGATCAGACCGATCTGCCTAGGCAGCGGCAAGCGCCTGAAGCCCTCGAAATAGCCTGAGATGCCGGGTGATGTTGCCAGTTCCATAGTTTCGTGATTCGTATCCGATAATTGGTATCAGTAGCGCCGATGTTTACAGCGGCATGTTGATGACATCCTGGTACGCCTGGATCACCTTGTTGCGCACCTGCAGCACCGCCTGGAATGCAATACCCGCCTTTTCGGAAGCAAGCATCACCTCTGCCAGACTCATGTCACCGGTTCCGGCCTGAAATGACTCCTTGGCGATTCGGGACTGCCGCTGCATCTCGTTGACCTGATCGATGGACTGTTTCAGCAACCCGCCAAAACCGGCTGATTCCGTTTTCTCTGTTGCGGTTTCGCCCTGTGCCCGGGCCGCCATGACCCGCATCTGCGCCAGCAGATTATCTGTATTTATTTCGCTCATCTTTCCCCCCTCGGGAAGGCCGTACCGGATAACGGCTCAGGCCGGAATTTCGATGCCGCTGTCGCGCATTTTTGCCAGTTTGTAGCGCAGGGTTCGTTCACTTATTCCCAGTCGCGCGGCAACCGCCTTGCGGCTGCTTCCCGGCTCTTTCAAGGCATCGGTTATTATCTTGTACTCTTGTGATTTCACGCCATCTGTCAGCGTATCCGCCACTTCGGCAGGCGGCGCTGTTGTCACGCTCTGTTCTGCCGCCTGTTCCAAATGCAGATCCTGTGCCAGAATTTCTTCGCCTCCCTGAAGGATCAACGCCCGCTGAATCACATTGTCCAGCTCACGCACGTTGCCGGGCCAGCGGTAGTCGAGCAGCCGTTTCCGCGCCCCTTCACTCAAGACGGGAATGGCCCGTCCGGCGTCACGCGCATGGCGCTCCAGGAGATATTCCGTCAACGGAATGATGTCATCCGGCCGCTCCCGCAGCGGTGCTATCTGCAGCGGAAAAACATTGAGACGGTAGAACAGATCCTCCCGGAATTTGTGCTCGGCAACCTGCTGTTTCATATCCCGATTTGAAGTGGCCAGCACGCGCACATCCAGCCGGATGGTTTTGCGTCCGCCCAGCCGCTCCACCTCGCGCTCCTGCAGCACCCGCAGCAATTTTGCCTGAAGACCAAAATCCATTTCCGAAATCTCATCCAGCAGCAGCGTGCCACCCTGGGCCTGTTCAAATTTTCCGGGAGCCGCCTGGTAGGCGCCGGTAAAGGCCCCCTTTTCATAACCGAACAGGGTTGCCTCCAACATGTTCTCGGGAATGGCGGCGCAGTTGACCGCAACAAAGGGTTGATCGGCCCGTGGTGAATGGCGGTGGAGATAACGGGCCAGCACCTCCTTGCCGGTGCCACTTTCTCCGGTAATCAAAACCGTCGCACTGCTGTCAGCCACGCGGCGGGCGAGCTCCCGCAGGGCATGGGTATGCCGATCATCCCCGACCAGATCCATATCCTCTGCCGGATGGGCGCCAAGATAGCGGGCAACCGTGTTGACCAGCACCTCCGCCTCGAACGGTTTGACCAGATAGTCCACGGCACCATCGCGCATTGCCGCCACCGCCTTCTGGATGGTTCCGTAGGCGGTCATCAGCAGCACCGGGAGATCGGGATATTTTTTCTTGATCCGGCCCATCAGTATCTGACCATCCATCGGTTCCATCTGGACATCACTGACCACCATCCCCACCGGCTGGCGCTCCAGCAGCGCCAGTGCCGCTGCGCCATCAGTCGCGCTGAAGACCTGGAACCCGCCCAGCTCCAGCGTATCGCACAACGCCTCCAGCAGGCTCTCGTCATCTTCAACCACCAGTACGGATGATTCCGGCATATTCCCCAACCCCACTTTGTCAATTAGTCAGAACGTTTAATTACGGGTAACCGCATACTGAAAACGGTCCCTTTTCCCACTACCGACTCCATCTCAAGATCGCCCTGATGGGCGTGTGCCACCCCGCGCGCCACCGCCAGACCCAGGCCGGTGCCACTGCTGCGGGTAGTCACGAACGGTTCAAATATCTTTTGCTGCAGCTCGGGGGCGATACCCGGGCCGTTGTCGGCCACGGAGATCACCAGCTGCTCTTCATGTTGCAGGCGAGCGCCGAGGATTATTCTCCCCCCCTCGCCCATCGCCTGGATGGCGTTGGCAACCAGGTTCTGCAACGCGCTTAACAGCAACTCCCGGTTGCAGCGCACCACCTCTCCACTGGTTTTGTCATCCAGAATCAACAAAATTTTGTGCGCCCGCAGCTGAACATCCACCGCATCCCGCAAGGCCAGCAGCAGCTAGGTCGCGGTCAGTTGCTCACCGCCACCAAGGCCGCCGTGGGCAAACAGCAGCATATCTTTCAGCAACTGCTCCAGATGGCGAATCCGATCGAGAATCTTGTCCGCCAACCGCAACCGTTTCTGCTCATCCAGCGCGGGGTGCTTCATGTGCGAGACGTAAAGCAGCGCGGATGACAGCGGCGTGCGGATCTGGTGGGCCAGAGAAGCCACCATCTTTCCCATCGACATCAGGCGCTGATCCCGGTTGGCTCTCTCCTGCAGGGCGCGTGATTCGGTGACATCGGTGAGCAGAAGAATCTGCCCCGGCTCATCCTCCAGCGGGCAGGTAGACAGACTCACCAGACGGCCACTGGCAAGCCGAAGATCACATCCGGCTTGCGGCTCCGGTGCAAAGGAGTGGGCAATGACATCCCGCCACAGGGTTCCGACCAACGCTCTTCCCAGCAGCGCCTCGGCGGCAGGATTTGCCTGCTGCACGCAACCGGCACTGTCCAGAACCACGACCCCGGCGGGCAGCCCTTTCAGCAGACTTTCCAGACGGCCGGCGAGACGCTCCTTTTCGGCAAGCTGCAGATCATATTTGCGCTGCGTCATTACCAACGGCTCACCGAGCAACGCCTTTTGACTCGCCAGCTGTTCAGCATCGTATGGAAATGCCTTTGGCGGGACTCCGGACAAAACAGTCGGTCGTGCAGTTTTATTTGCCTGTTGCTTCATAATTCCTGACAGAGAAAAAGTACTGCAGGTTATTGAGCAAAAAATGTGCCGTCATGCCCGAGTCCACGGAAAGACACGGGAATGAGGTTTATGGATCTGTCACGCCGGAAGTCTCGGAGACAGTGCGGCAGAAAACCGTCATTTTTTCAGCGAAAAAACGGAAGTTTGTTGACGGTGGGTTTTACAGTTCAAAGGGAGGTGGTGTGCTCTTCTTCCGGCTCACGATCACGGCGCTGCAGACCATATTTACGCAGTTTCTCCACCAGTGTGGTGCGGCGCAGGTTGAGACGCTTGGCGGCATGCGCCACAACACCATTGCTCTCTTCCATAGCCTGTTTAATCAGCGCATATTCAAGATTATTCAGATGCTGTTTGAGATCAAACCCCTCAAAGGGAAGACGTACCGCGTCGGCGGAGGGAACCAGAGAGTTCTCTTCAGCAGAATGTGCGGTAGCAGTACCGGAGTGAAACTTGACCGGCAAATCAGCCACGTCCACCACCCCGCAGGGATACATGATGGCCAGCCGCTCGATAAGATTGGAAAGCTCCCGTACATTACCCGGCCATGCATAGCGACACAGGGTATTGATTGCATCCGGCGTAAAACGAACCGATGAACGTTTCTCATGTTCGATACGGGTAATCAGTTCATCAATCAACATCGGGATATCTTCCGTGCGTTCACGCAGGGGCGGCATCTCGATGGGAAACACGTTCAGGCGGTAGTAGAGATCTTCCCGGAACTTACCCTCCTTGATCAGCTCTTCAAGGCTGCGATGGGTTGCCGCGATAATGCGTGCATTGGCGGTAATACTCTTGTTGCTGCCAACCCGCTCGAAGGTCCGCTCCTGCAGCACCCGCAACAACTTGACCTGCATGGGAAGACTCATGTCACCGATCTCATCCAGGAACAGAGTTCCACCTTCAGCCATCTCGAAGCGCCCCTGGCGCGCACTTATCGCGCCGGTAAATGCACCTTTTTCATGACCAAACAGCTCGCTCTCCAGCAGATCAGCCGGGATCGCGCCGCAGTTGACCGGAACAAAGGGACCGCGCCGCGCTGAATGATAATGCAGATTACGCGCAACCACCTCCTTGCCGGTTCCAGACTCACCCAGGATCAGCACATTGGCGGTTGAATCGGCAACCTGTTGAATAAGCTGGCGCACCTTGCGAACGCCAATACTGTTTCCAACCAGACTGCGGAACAGCTCCAGCGTACTGTCACTGGACTCACGGAAAGAGCGCGTTCCCGAACTTTTAGCCCGGTATAGTGCTTCCGTTAACTCGGTCTGCCGGAAAGGGTATTTCAAAGAGCTGTTGTGGCGCTCATCGGTAGTCAATACGAGAGAGGGCGACTCCCCTTGCTGCTCAAGCAACAAAACGGGAATTTCAGGAAACTTGGCTCGCACTTCGTCCAGGACGGAACGTGCATCATCAGACCCCGCCTGGCCCAGCATAATAAAACTGGGCTGGTTATCGATTGCTGATAATGCCCGATCCGTATTTTCAGGCGAAATCAGCACTGGCTTCCAGTCCATGAAAGTCAAAATGGTTGTGAGCTCTTTCTGGCGTTTGGCGTCTTGCTCAATCAGCAAAACAGTGGTTGTTGCACGCATCCCCCAATCCTCCGCTGCATCAACTGTTGAGTTCAGAAGCAAAGGCTAACACGCGCTTATTACAATGTCAAAATATTGTCACGAAAAAATCCGCTCTCCACCCGAATTTCGGAGCCTCGCCCGGGCAATCTCTCGCCGATGCTGACGGAAAACCACCTTTTCCAGCACATCCTGAACCTGCCCGCCAAGCTCATCAAAACGGACAAATACAGCATATGTATGTTCTCCGTTGGATCGACAGGATTGCACCTTGCCGGTGGCAACAAATGGATTGGGAAATACCGGGCTGAGATAGAGCTTGAGCAGAACCGGTTCATCCATGGGCAACTCCTGACTCGAACTCCACTCCACCCCGTCAATGGTCAGCCTGACCGGTACCGGCGCCGGCAAATTTCGCCAGCTGCGCAGCGTCTGACTCAGTAGCTCAAGAACCAGATTCAATTTGTGATCGATACGCTGTAGCTCCTGGCCCAGTGACGAAAGCTCCTCATCATGTTCGATGACAGGCTGTTCATCCACCACCAGCAGCCCCTGAAGCAGAACAGCATTGTCATGCTCATAGTGCTGCTGCGATGCCGCATCAGCAGGTTGTTTCAACAGCTACCACTCGACGGGAATCACCTCCTGGTAACAGAGGGCCGTTAACTCTTCATCGTTACTGAGGCTATCCTGTTTCATAACGTTGCTCCAAAACTGCTTGCTTATTCCCCCTCGGAATGAAGGGGCCAATCCGGTACCTACTGGATAGTAACCCGGAACCTGACCGTAGCCTGTTCACCAGCATCGAGAACCATACCACCCACGGTTACCGTGTTGGCTGCTGTCACACCAAAATCACCCTGATCACCATCAGACGCATTGGTCAGGTTCAGTGCTGCACCACCATTGATGTTGGGTGCAGTCACTTGAATACCCTTGCCCACAGCATAACCGTCCACCTCAAAACTCAAGCGGGCTGTCTCTGCACTCAAATCATCCGTAACTGTCAAATCGGTTGCCTGCGCCCCGGCGGTGTTGGTAACGAGAATACTGTATTCAATAATCGCACCAGGTATTCTCTTGGGGTTTGTAGTGCCGTTAACCGGATCAGAAATGACCGCGCTGGACTTGACCACAGTGATATTCGCGTTGCCGAACCAGCTCACATTGTTGCCACTATCGACAGAGTAGGGCGGATTGATATCTATCAGTGAGCTATCCGAGCCGGAGGCATCGGAGTCCTGCACATCGACGTATGAAATGGCCTTGGTGGCACCGGCGGCCAGATTGAGATTCCAGCGCGTACCCGGCGTGGCGGAGCGCAGACTGAGCAGCTGACCACTGACACCTTGCAGCGTTGCCACACCCGTAACACCCTGTGTACTCCCTGCAGCAAAAGAGAGAATATCGGCGCTGGTAACCGTTTTGCTCAAATTGTAAAAAGTGGTGGAGCCATTCAGTATCTGGTTAGCACCACCCAGAATCACTGTGGAGGTACCGGCAGTAAAAGTGTCATTGTTGGTCCAGTTCCCGTTGACGTTGATCGTTGCACTGCCTGCGTCAATCTGATTGGCGCCGCCTGCATCAGAGGCATAAATGGTCAAATCATCAACATTAATCGTCGAGCTGTTCAGTACAAATTTTCCGTATCTGCTGGGCAGCGAATCAAATCCGACACTCACAAAACCGCAGGTGATCGAATGGTTAGCCGTATCCAGAACCGACTCCTTTCCAAAGTTCCCCATTAACCACAGGCTGGTACAGCTGATATCCCCCATTAATGTAAACGTAATACTCGGCCCTGAAGATGAAAGCCACAACTTTGGATAACTGGCGGAAGGTACATTTACAGGGCTGGTTCGGGGAGAAAATTTAAATGCGTAATTGGATAGTGTCGCTCCGGAAGTAACCAGCGGCGTACCCCCGTCTTTCGCAAGAACAACCTCTCCTCCTGTGACTGTTCCTGTTCCCAGTGTCAAAACATTATTGACCACAAACCCCCGCACATTATCTGTACTCTGACCCGCAGCCGCTGCACTGACATCAAAGAACGCCTTTGAATCATCCCACCAGCGCAAAGGAGCATCAGAAATATCTATCACTCCACTCCCCGTGAAGTTAACCGTGCTGGTGCCATAGGTAAAAGTGTCACTGTTGAACCAGTCACCACCCACATTGATGGTCGCGCTGCCGGCATCTATCTGGTTCGTTCCGTTCGTGTCCGAAGCATATATCGTCACATTTCCGGAAACATTCACCACAGAGTTGTTGAGTTGCAGGGCTCCATAGCGATCCGGATTAGTGGAACCGATAACCAGATTATTACACGTGATGGCACTATTGGCCGTATCAAAAACCGCGCTATCACCTGCCCCCGAACCATAAACCGCAAGAGTGGCACAGCTCATATTACCCATCAGGTTGAAGGTATTGGTGGCAGCATTTCCCGCCAGCCAAATATTATTATATGCTGCAGCAGCCACATTAATGGGACCGCCATTATTCGGGTGAAACTTGATTTGGGAATTGGTGATGGTTGCCCCGGACGTGACCAAGGGTGTTCCGCTGTTGAGACTCAGATTGATATTCCCGCCGGCCAGCGTGCCGCTTCCCAAGCTCAACACGTTGGCTACGCCAATTCCGGCACCCGCCAGAATGGTCGTGGTTTCGCCGGCAGCTGCTGCATTTACATTGTAAAATGGTTTTGTCCACCAGGCCCCTGTAATCGAAATCGTCCCTGTCCCGGTGAAATCAACCGTGCTGGTATTGTAGTTGAACGTGCCATTGGTATGTTCCCAGTTACCACTTACGGTAAAGGTATTGCCACCTCCAGTCAGCGTGCCCTCGATCTGCATGTGCGCGGTGGCGACATTGCCGCCTGGGGTATAGTTATGCCCGCTGGCAACATAGAGTTCTGTATTGGTTCCGGTTACCGTGAGATCACTACCCACTACGGAATACAGAATATCGGCATCATTAACCGAACCCTTTGCACCATTCATATCAATATTGTTTGTCTGACCCTGGTTATCATCACGAACAATCAGATGGTCTGCGTAAAGAGCCAGATCGGAAATTGTAGTCGGATAGTTCACGGGGTCCATAACTGTAACGGTGGTGGCGTTGACTGTTCCG
This sequence comes from Gammaproteobacteria bacterium, assembly GCA_024277575.1. Lineage (GTDB taxonomy): Bacteria > Pseudomonadota > Gammaproteobacteria > Thiohalospirales > Thiohalospiraceae > DRMK01. Next base: position 10,684 of record JAJRUX010000102.1, read on the forward strand.
TTATCAACATAAACCAGCAGAGGAACGTAGTCATCACCAGCAGTGACCGACGCAGTAATGGAGTAGTTTCCGGAACCATCGGTGACACTGGTTCCTGCACTGACACCATCTATCAGCAGGCGCACGGTTTGCCCGGAAAGTGGAGTGATTCCCTCGTCGCTGTAGAGAGTACCGGAGAGGGTGATATTTGTCGTTGATGCGGCGGCTTTATAGGTAACGATTGCAGATGTCCAGCCAGCTGAAGGGTTCAGCGTGCCATCAGCCCGGTAAGTACCCACCGTTGATACGATATTATACTCAGGCCAGATTGAACCACTAAAATAACCACTATAGCCCACAGGGGCCAAAGCAGTATAGCCACTGCCCGGCGTAAAGGCATGTGCCAGATATCCTGCCGTACCTATCGCCCCAATAAGTAACTCATCCGCCTGTGTTGTTACGACATCACCTGACGATGGCGTTACAGAACCTCCGGTGCTGGCCATAGCGTTATCAACGGGAAGTGTTGAAAGCAACCCGGAAAATTCATGAACCGTTGCCGCTACCCCATAGGTAGAACCAGTGAAAGACAGGGTAATGGTATCGCTGGTAGTCAAAGGTGTAACGTTATGGGAAGAGCATATCGTTGTATACATATATGTACTGGCATTAAACAGGTTAATATCAGTGCTATAGCTGTTACCTTGTGTATCTGAGCAAATCGCATTTGCACCGCTTCCCCACCCGCCCCAGACGAACATCACAATAATGCTGTTTCCCGCCGAAACATTGTTCAACACATAAATAACGGGAAGCACCCCTCCTCCATTGTATTGAGAAAACTCTCCCGCTTTCTGTACATACGAAATAGCCCCATAAGACTCTCGGGTTGGCATCAGAACAATCACCAGGAAAATCACCATCAACAGCGCGAACGGAAGATTTTTTTTCCGTTGTCTTTCATTCAATACCGCTGGCAAATAATGTCGGTTAATCATTGATTCCAGTTTGCCTTGTTCGCTTGAGATTTTCACCCAACAGCAGGGGTACCGGGTTAATTTCCACTCCGCCCCCGCAAGGCAACGAGTGCAAGAAATCATCAAACGGGCTTCATTGGTGCTCTATCGTTCCTGCATCTACTGGATAGTTACCCGGAACGTAATCACGGCCTGTTCACCAGCATTGAGAACAATACCTCCTACAGTCACGGTGGATGCGCTATAGTCACCCTGATCCGAATCAACGGCATTGGTCAGAGGCTGCACCAGGCCGCCGTTGATATTCGGCGCAGTAACCAGAATCCCCTCACCCGCCACGCCATATCCGTCCGGCAGAAAAACCACCCTGGCCGACTCTGCACTCAAATCGTCGGTAATCGTAACATTGGTCGCCTGTGCCCCGGCAGTATTGGTGACTCTTATTGTGTACTCCACCACCGCCCCGGGAATACGTTTGGGATTGGTTGTACCATTGACCGGATCGGATATGACCTCACTCGACTTTAATACAGTAATATTTGCACTGCCGAACCAGCTCACATTGTTGCCACTATCGACAGAGTAGGGCGGATTGATATCTATCAGTGAGCTATCTGATCCGGAGGCATCGGAGTCCTGCACATCGATGTATGAAATGGCCTTGGTGGCACCGGCGGCCAGATTGAGATTCCAGCGCGTACCCGGCGTGGCGGAGCGCAGACTGAGCAGCTGACCACTGGCACCTTGCAGCGTTGCCGTACCGGAAACCGTCTGCGTGGTTCCCGCTGCGAAAGAGAGGGTGTCGGCGCTGGTTACGCTCTTGGAAAGATTGTGAAAGGTTGTGGAACCGTTCACCGTCTGGCCGTTACCGTCCAGAATGACCGTGGAGGTACCGGCAGTGAAGGTGTCATTATTGGTCCAATTTCCGTTGACGTTAATCATTGCACTACCCGCATCAACCGTATTACCTCCATTGATGTCAGATGGCTCAATTGTCACCGGTCCGTTAATATCCACGGACGAACTGTTGAAAACCAGCCTGTTATAAATGGTGGGATCCCAGGCAGCACCAACATCCAGACTATTGCAGCTGATCGAGTAGTTGCTCGCCGATGTATACAGGGTCGTTACGGAACCAGCATCAGTACCCGCCACAGAAAGCGCGTTGCAGCTGATATTGCCTGCCAGCTCGAATGTATTGAGAACGCCACTGCCCCAACCAGCGATACGCAGATTGGGATAGTTTGCCGCTGCAATATAAACCATTCCACTGGTCTGGGTGCTATACATAAAGTCGGAGTTATTGAGGGCGGCGCTGGTGATCAATGGTGTGCCACTATCCTTGTTCAGGATTACCTCTCCTCCGGCCAACACCCCGCTGCCCAATATCAGATCATTTTGCACAGCGATCCCCTGTCCCGCCAACACGGTGGTCGTCTGGCCTGCGGCTGCGGCGGTTACATTGTAGAAAGGTTTGTCCCACCACGCACCACTGCCCATGCTAACGGTGCCGCTACCAGTAAAATTAATGGTGCTGGTGCCATAGATAAAAGCACCCTCATTGGTCCAATCACCACCCACATCGATGGTCGCACTGCCGGCATCGATCTCATTCGTTCCACTGCTGTCCGACGCATATATGATTACATCTGCGGAGACATTAACGGCTGAGCTATTGAGACGAAGGGTTCCGTAACGGTCAGTATTAGTGTAGTGCCCGATGGCCAGATTGGTGCAACTGATGGCGTGCCCTCCGCTATCGAAGATGGAGTGATCGCCCGGCCCCGAGCCGTAGACTCTCAGTGTCGCGCAGCTCATGTCACCCGACAGATTGAAGGTATTGGTGGCGGCATTGCCAGCCAGCCAGATATCATTGTATGCCGCAGCCGCCACGTTTATGGGTCCACCGCTATTGGGGTGGAACTTGATTTGCGCGTTGGTTATGGTCGTTCCGCTCGTGACCAATGGTGTTCCACTGTCGAGGCTCAGATTGATGTTCCCGCCTGCCAGTGTGCCGCTTCCCAGCGTCAACACATTGGCAACGCCGATTCCGTTGCCGTAGGCGACGGTCGTCGTCTGGCCTGCCGCCGCGGCGGTTACGTTATAGAATGGCTTCGTCCACCAGGTTCCGGCAACGCGGATTGTCCCCGTACCGGTGAAATTCACAGTACTCGTGCCGTAATTGAAGGTACCGTAGGAATGCTCCCAATCACCGCTGACGGTGAAGGTGTTGCTGCCGGCGGTCAGGGTGCCGAGGATTTTCATATGGGGGGTGGTGACATTGCCACCAGGAGCATAGCTGTGGCCAGCAGGAACATATAGTTCTGTATTTGTACCGGTTACCGTGAGGTCGCTAGCCGGCACGTAATAGAGAATATCGGGATCTGAATAATACCCATCCGCATTACTGATATCGCCATTGTCCAACGGCGATCCACCTTCATCCTGACGGGTGATAAGATGGTCGGCGTAGATATCCAGATTATTAATGACAGTTGAGAGTGTTGAATCCATCACTGTAACAGTGGTACCAACGACAGAGCCGCCATCCACGTAAACCAGCAGTGGAATATACCAGTCACCAGTGGCAACGGTGGCGGAAATAGAATAGTTTCCGGAACCATCGGTAATATCGGTTCCCGCACTGGCACCTTCTATCACCAGACGTACCGTCTGGCCAGAGAGGGGCGTGACGCCTTCGTCACTAAATAGCGTGCCGGAAAGGGTGATGGTGGCGCCACTGACCTGACCGGCAATCAGTAATAAAACTCCCGCCAGCAATCCAGATGAAAGATGCTTTTTCAGTCTTCCGCTAGGCATCACTGCGAACCATCATTTTCATCGCCCCGCCCAGCCAACCAGCTCCCGCACCGACTGCTGATCAAACTTCATGCGGAATTTGATGAACGGCCCCGCCATCGTGTAGCGGCTGCGGGAGAACTCCTCGTCGTAAAATCCGTTGAAGTTGTACCCCAGGCTCATCCAGATGTTGTCGGCGAGAACATGCCCCACTGAAGCCCCGCTGCTGTAGTCGTACTGGCGGGCATCGGCCACCTGCAGCAGGCTGCCGTGCAGGCCGATGTCCCAGCGCGGAGTGATGTCATAGCGGCTCTCCAGCCCCAGCAGATCGGCGCGGCCACGGTAGTCGCTGCCGTCGATGGTTTCGATCAGGTATTTTGCGCCGTACTGGAAGCCCAGCTGGAGGCGATCGGTTGCCCGGTAGTGGGTGTTGAGGTTGTTGATGATGCGCTGGCTGGTGTTGTCGAGATCACCTCGATTCCGTTCGCTGATCAGCTCCATGCGGTTGAGCACCAGCCAGCGGCTGCCTTCCGGCCGCCATGCCAGTGCCAGGTGCAGTTTGTCGTTGCGCCTCTCCGTGCCGGATGCGGCACGGCTCTCCTGCAGCCGCAGGGAGGCGAGCAGGCTCAGGTCGGCGCGCAGGGTGGTCTGGGCGGAGGTGGCCAGGGTCCAGCGATCCTCCTTGTCGGAATCGCGTTTCTCTACCCGGCCGTTCCACAGCCAGTCGTCCGGTGTGTAGGTCAGGCCGAGGGAGGCGGCGCTGAAATCGTTGGCGGCTCCATTGGCGAAGGGGACGTTCGGGTTGAGGGGATCTGCGCCGCGGCCGCTGATCACCCGCGCCTGCTCCGCCCCGGCATCGAGACTCCAGCGCTCGTTCAGTTTCCACTTCTGGCGCAGGCCGACGTTGGCGGTGGTGGCGCTGGCGCCGTCCTGCCGGGTCTGCCTGAGGGTGGTGAACGCCTCGGAACCGCTCCAGGGGCTGGCTTTCACTCCCAGGCGGGTGTGGGTTGCGTCACGCAACGCGCCGTCGGTCCACTCCTGCTCGGCGAACAGGGTGGTGGCGCGGGCGACCAGGTAGTCCACGCCCAGCCGGGTGCGGTTGGGGAAGTCGATGCTTTCGGCGCTGCCCAGGGTGTGCTCGTTGTCGAGGCGCAGGTTGAGCCGCTTGCCGAGGGTGCGGTAGCCGATGCCGGTGAGAATCTGATCCGAGGCGCGCTCCTCTCCATCCGCCGTGCGATCCCGCACCGAGCGGGCGCCCAGCTTGAGGGTGGCGCTGTTTTTCAGCAGTTCGCTGCGCAGTTCGGCCAGGTTTCGCTCCGCTCCGGTGACCAGGTTGCTGTCACGGTAGGCCTTGCCCTTGAGGGTGACGCCGCTGCCGAGGCGGTAGCCGCCCTCTGCCCCAATCTTGCGCTTGCCGCTCTCCCCGCGGTTGCGCTGTTTCAGCCCGAACCCTTCGCCGTTGTGGCGCAGCCAGGCGCGGGCGTCCCAGCGCCCGGCGCGGTGTTTGATTTCGGCCAGCCAGGCGCTCGCATCACTGCTGCCGCTGCCGTCCTGCTTGCGGGTCTGCGCCAGCTCCATGCGCAGGCGGGTGTTTTCGCTGAAACGGTGCTCCAGATCGACGCCGCTGAGCCGTGACGTGCCGCCGGTCACCCCTTCATCGACATGGGTGATGCCCACTGTGGTCTGCCTGGTGGCGGCCATCTTTGCCCGGCCACCCCAGGTCAGGGTGCTGTCATCCGGATCCAGTGACTCGTACCGGGCAATGATGAAGATGTGGTCGAGATTGGCATCGACGCTGAACACCGGCTCGCGCAGGTTGAGCAGGCCGCGTTCGTAGTCGATATCGTAGTCCACGAAGCGGGTCAGGGTGCGCCGCTCCAGAATCCGCTCGCTCTGGAAGCGATCCCGCACTTCGATGGTGATCTGCTCCGAGTTGCGCACGATGTCGCTGCGCGAGAGCCGATAGGGTCCGGTGCTGCCCTCACCCCGGATCTCGTCCCGCACCAGCGCCTGGCTGGATTCGCTGCCGAACACGACGATGTCATACTCCTGGTCGTGGAAGCGGGCCTTGAATCCGGTCAGGCTGCGGCTGTAGCGCGCCAGATCGGCGTCGTTGAGCAGGGTGTCGAAGTCACCGAACATGGCCTGGAAATCGTCGCGCTCCAGTTTCAGGTAGAGCTTCTCCCGGCTGGCGGCCTCATAGCCCTGGCGGCTGGCGTCACCGTAGATTGTGTACCAGGCGTTCGGCTCGATGGTGCCGAACAGCCGCGAGGCAGACCTGCGTCTGGCGCTGTCGTAGGCCATGGTGAGCAGCCACTTGCCCTTGATGCGCCCCTTGGCGAAAAAGGCGACCCGGCCGTTGTGGTAGAGCTCTTCACCAGCCTCGCGCTGCAGCGGTTCGCCCTTGCCGCTGAGGGTGTTGTAGCCCACCGTCCCCTCGGCGATCCCCACCAGGATCCAGTCCCGGGGTCTGGCCTGCAGGTTGGCCCTGAATATCCCGCGTTCACCGCCCACGAATGGCAGTTCGATACGCACCTCGCCGGTCTCGGTGGTGGGCTGCAGGCGAATGCTCACCACGCCGTTCTTGCCGGCCCGGTAGTAGAGCCGCTGCGCTGGCGCTCCGGGCAGAACCGCGCGCCGGATATCCTCCCTCCGTGC
>JAJRUX010000103.1 GCA_024277575.1 Gammaproteobacteria bacterium
AGTACCGTATACTCCCCACTCGATACCTACCCGACCATCCTCGTCAAAGGCGTTGGCAACATAGGGATTACCATACCGGGTCAACCAGCGAATGGCATCGGGGCGTTTATCCTTGTAGTTGAGACCATAGATTGGCACATCACCGGCCCGCGCCAGCGCCATGAGAAATGGATGCTCCTGACGGCAGGCCACACACCAGGTAGCCCACACATTAAACAGACTGACCTTGTGTTTTTTCAGCTCTGCCGTATCAATAACTCTCTCTTCATCCTGGAGTGCAGGAAGAGAAAACTGCGGTGCCGGTTTGTCAATCAAGGGTGAAGGAACCTCTCTGGGATCCAGTTTCAACCCAACCACAAACAGTCCAATCAGCAGCAGAAAAAGAACCAGCGGAATAAGAAAACGTGCCTTCACCATCTATGACTCCTGTGCTGCAAGTTTAGTATCTGTATCCAGCCCGGCCTTACGTTTCGCCATCAGCCGGTAGCGCCGATCTGAGGCGGCCAGAATGCCACCAAACGCCATAAAGAGCCCACCCAACCAGATCCAGCGAACAAATGGTTTGTAGTAGATCCGCATCGCCCATCCGCCATCACCTAACGGCTCTCCCATGGCAATATAAAGATCCCTGAACAAACCAGGATCGATACCTGCCTCTGTCATCGGCATCTGCTGCACCGTATAGTTTCGTTTCTGGGTATGCAGCGTGGATACAGGCGCACCATTTTTGGTAACAGTTACCACCCCTTCTGTCGCCGTATAGTTGGGCCCATGATTTTCCCTGACACCATCAAAATGGAACAGGTAACCTCCCAGTTCGAGCTGATCACCTGGAGCCATGCGCAGATCTTTTTCAAGGCTGTAATAGCTGGAGAAGGTAATGCCGATAACAGTAACCGCAACTCCCAGGTGTGCCAGGCTCATGCCATAAAAACTAAGCGGCTGGCTGATAAGACCTTTCCAGAAATTGGATTTATTGCGGCTGCGATAGAACAGGTCCAAGAAGATGGAACACACCAGCCAAATGGAGATGGTAGCACCCAAAACCACCATCAGATCAAGTTTGCCAAACAGTATCCAGGGAATTAACACACCAAGAACCAGGCTTACCACCAAAGCAGAACGCAATATTTTCGCCAACCGTCCAAAATCATCCTGTTTCCAGCGGCTCAGTGGACCAATTCCCAATACAACTATCAGCGGGATCATCAATGGAACAAAAACCGCGTTGAAATAGGGAGGGCCTACAGAAATCTTGCCAAGGTTCAATGCGTCCAGAAGCAATGGATAGAGCGTTCCCAACAGAATAGTGGCCGTTGCCACAACCAGTAGTACATTGTTGCCAAGCAAGAACGTTTCGCGGGAAAGCAGCGCAAAGTTTCCCGCGCTTTTTACCTGTGGCGCACGCCAAGCATAAATCACCAATGAAACGCCAACTACAATTCCCAGCAACAGGAGCACATAAATACCCCGGGTCGGGTCGCTGGCAAAGGCGTGGACCGAAGTCAGCACACCGGACCGCACCAGGAAGGTTCCCAGCAGACACAGAGAGAACGAAAATATCGCCAGCAGCACAGTCCAGCTTTTGAAGGTGCTGCGTTTTTCAGATACTGCCAGGGAGTGCATCAGAGCCGTCCCGACCAGCCATGGCAGGAATGAGGCATTTTCCACTGGATCCCAGAACCACCAGCCTCCCCAACCAAGCTCGTAATAGGCCCACCAGCTACCCAGAGCAATGCCAAGGGTCAGGAACATCCAGGCAATGATAGTCCATGGGCGCGACCAGCGCGCCCAAGCCGCATCAAGTCTCCCGCCAAGCAGCGCCGCAATGGCAAAAGCAAAAGCCACAGAGAAACCGACATAGCCCATGTAGAGCATGGGTGGGTGGAGTATCAAACCAAAATCCTGCAGCAATGGATTGAGATCGCGGCCATCCATCGGGGCAGGAAAATAGCGATCGAAAGGATTGGAAGTAAACACGACAAAAGAGGTAAATCCAACGCCCACCAGCCCCATTACAGCAAGTACACGTGCAACCATTTCCGGGGGAAGACGTTTACTGAACAGAGCTACTGCAGCTGACCAGGCACCCATCAGCACCACCCATAACAGCAGTGATCCCTCATGCCCACCCCATACAGCAGAAATACGATAGATCAGGGGCAAAGCAGAATTTGAATTGTTTGCCACATAAGCCACCGAAAAATCATTGCTGATAAAGGCGTGGGTCAAAATACCAAATGAGATTAGCAAAAACAGGAACTGGATCCAGGCTGCCGGTCGGGCAAAAGCGATCCATCCCGGCATCCCCCGGGCAGCGCCTATCATCGGAACAACGCCCTGCGCCAAAGCAATCGTCATGGCCAGGATTAAAGCGAAATTACCTAGTTCTGGAAGCATAAAGTTATTCCTTTTCGGCGCTGGCTACGCCCATTTCTTTTGCGGTTTGCAAGGCATGTTCCACCTCGGGCGGCATGTAATTCTCATCATGTTTGGCTAACACCTCAGTAGCCATAACCGTGTGATCCGGTCCCAGTTTTCCTTGCACAATAATTCCCTGCCCCTCACGGAACAGATCCGGCAGAATACCGGTATATTTCACGGTTATCTCATTGGCCTCGTCATTGAGTTTGAAAGAGATTTGCAGACTGTCGGGATCCCGCTGCACACTGCCTTCCGATACCATACCGCCAGCTCGGAACATGCGATCCTGTGGTGCTTCACCATTAACGATCATTGTTGGGCTATAAAAAAGATTGATGTTTTTATTGAGCGCGGTTAGCGCCAGTGCGGCAGAAACCCCAACAAACAATACAATAACAATTGCCAGAATCAATCGGTTACGCTGTTTTGGTCTCATCGTTCAGTTCTCCTCAGCCGGCGCGCAATTTCTCGTAATAAGCGTTTTTCACGCAGCCGCGGTTGAATCCAGCTAATCAGCAACAACACTGCAGCCAGAGAATAGGATGTACATACATAAAAGGCGTAACCGCCCATATGAAAAAAATCAGTCACTGCTCTTCTCTCCCAACAACTCACGAACCCAGAGTTTGTCCTTTTCACGCTCCAGTAGTTCACAGCGTGCCCGGCGAAAAACGTTACTCAGATAGTAAAACTTGAACGCCACCGCCATCACCAACAACGGAATCAGCATACTGAGATGGATGGATGGTTTATCAAATTTGGTGACTGTCGCCCCTTGGTGCAGGGTGTTCCACCACTCCACGGAGTAGTGAATAATCGGGATGTTTACTACCCCTACCAGTGCCAGAATGGCCGTTGCCCGCGCCGCAGTATCGCGATCCTCAATTGCCGACTGCAACGCCATGTAGCCCAAATAGAGAAACAGCAGGATCAACTCAGAAGTCAATCGTGCATCCCATACCCAGTAGGTACCCCACATGGGTTTTCCCCACAGCATTCCGGTTGCCAGCGCCAGCGCCGTAAACATCGCCCCAACCGGCGCACTGGCATTGGCAAACGCCGATGACGCCTTGATCCGCCAGATCATCCCCACAGCAGCGGAACCTGCCATCACCATATAAACAAACATCGACATCCAGGCCGCCGGAACGTGGATATACATGATGCGGGCGCTGTCCCCCTGCTGATAATCAGGTGGAGAGTTTATCAGTCCGTAATACAACCCGATTATTATCAGTATCAGGGCAATCCAGCCACACCAGGTTGAAGCAGTCCCTGCAAAACGGTAGAAATTCTTTGGTGAGGAGAGCCTGTAAAGCCAGTTTGGAATGATCGACACTGTTTATTAATCCTCAATTCAAACTAATACGTAATGCCGCCGCTGTTGCCAAGGGAGCCAAGGCGGATGCCAGCGCCAGCAAAGAGCCAAGAAAAGCCAGCTGACCCGTGATATCCAATCCTGCACCTGCGTTACCTACGGCATTGGCAGCGAAAATGAGTACCGGGATAAACAGGGGGAGTATCAGCAACGACAACAATACCCCCCCTCCCCGTAACCCAACCGTCAGCGCTACGCCAATGGATCCGATCAGGCTGAGTACCGGCGTTCCCAATGCCAGGGTAGCCAGCAATGGAAACAGGCTTTCATTGCCAAGATTCAACAGCATCCCCAGCACTGGCGCCAGTATCAGCAGCGGCAAGCCACTTATCAACCAGTGAGCCAAGATTTTGGCCAGCACCAGCAGTGGGAGAGGGTGAGGGGTCAGTAACAGCTGCTCGAGCGAACCATCATCAAAATCCGAGCGAAACATATTGTCCAGTGACAACATCGCGGCCAACAGTGCAGCCACCCAGATCACGCCTGGAGCGATGGTATGCAGTAGTTCGGGTTCCGGATCCAGTCCGAGCGGAAACAGGCTGACCACAATGACAAAAAACAGCAGCGGATTCAGCATCTGCGCGCGATGACGATACGCCAGCATCAGGTCACGCCTTAACAACGACAGAAAAGCTGTACCCAGGCTTGCTTCGCTCATGTTCCCAACTGCAATTGGCGCACTACGCAACCGTCAAGATTAACCACATGGTGAGTGGTCAAAACAGCCATCCCACCCGCATGAGCATGTTCGGACAAAAGCTCCTCCACCAATCTGCGACCTGCAGGATCCAGTGCCGTGAACGGTTCATCCAGCACCCATAACCGGGCATCCAGCATCAACAACCTTCCCAGCGCAACGCGCCGCCGCTGACCTGCGGACAGACTCTGGCACGGCACATCATCACAAAACGCAGGAAGTTGTAGTCGCTCCAGCACCTTTTCTGCATCCGCACCTTCTCTTCGGCGATCCATCCTCACGGCCAAATCCAGATTTTCCAGGGGTGTCAGCTCACCCTTGATGCCAGGGGCATGTCCCACATAGGCCAACTGGGCATAGTATTCCGCCAGGTTCTTACGAATATTTTCCCCACGCCACTGAACTTCACCCTCACTGGGCAGCGTCAATCCACAAAGAATTCGCAGCATGGTTGTCTTGCCACTACCGTTATGCCCCTCAACCTGTAGTATCTGACCGGCTTCCAGAGAAAAGTTCAGATCGGTAAAGACATACCGATCATTACGGGCAAGCGCCAACCCCACCCCCTCTACCCGGGAACAGTCATCCATACTATGATTCATCCCTGTGAGTCTTGGTATGTTGGACGAAACGCTAACATACAACCATTAATCCACATAAGTTGCAGGGGATCAGCGCTGATTTTGAACAGAAAAAATAACCATCCGAATAGTAGTATTTCATGGTAATAAGTTTAAATTGCCGAACCTGCGATTATAATCAAGTTTGCTTTGAAATGGCTAACCAATTTTTTAGCCGGGTAATAACCATAGTACACGGCAGATAGTCCGGATTTGATTTTATAGTTATTTTGCAATATGAACCCATTAGTCAGTCCTGATACAGAAGTGATTCGTTCAGCCCTAACATGGCTGGGCCAGGGTAAGGATGTCATTCTCATTACGGTAGTCCAAACCTGGGGAAGCGCTCCACGCCCCATTGGTTCACTCGCCGCAATTTCCAGTGATGGCCAGATAGCAGGCTCCGTATCCGGAGGGTGTATCGAAGATGATCTTGTAATGAATATTTGCCGTAACGGAAAAGCAATCACCTCCCCTGAAACAATCAGTTACGGTGTGACTACTAAAGAGGCGCGACAATTTGGTTTACCCTGCGGAGGGCGCTTGGTGCTGGTACTGGAAAAACTTGGCGACATAGAGATAATGGAGCATATCCTGGAACAGATCGAGAACCGTCAGCAGGTCGTAAGACAGTTATGTATGAAAACGGGCAGAGTCGCCCTGCTACCACCACAGCCAGGTACACCTCCACTTTACCAGAACGAACAGAGTTTACAGAAATTGTTCGGTCCGGTCTGGCGGTTGCTTGTTATCGGAGCTGGCCAGCTTTCCCAATACGTGGCGCAGATAGCACAGACTCTCGATTATCAGGTCATCGTTTGCGATCCCCGGCGGGAGTATCTCTCCTCCTGGAAGATGTCCGGCATCCAGCTCGAATCACAGATGCCGGATGATGCCGTGACCGCGCTAGCCAGTGACAGATACAGCGCAGTCGTAACGTTAACCCACGATCCCAAACTCGATGACATGGCCCTGATGACCGCCCTGGACTCAGAAGCATTTTATGTCGGCGCACTGGGATCCCGGCGTACAAACAGCAGCAGGCGCAAGCGGTTGGCTACCCTCGGTGTTTCAGAAGCCGGAATAGGCCGCTTGCATGGTCCCATTGGCCTGCCTATCGGCAGTCGTACGCCACCCGAAATTGCCGTGGCAATCATGGCTGAACTTACGGCCGAACGGTATGGAATCCAGCTACCCACCAGCGTGGTTCAACCATCATGATTACAGGCATCCTGCTGGCGGCTGGAAAAAGCTCCCGATTTGGCAACCATAAGCTGCTGCATCCACTCCCCAATGGCAACCCCATCGGCGTCACCGCCGCACAAAATCTGCTCGCAGTCCTGCCCAACTCCATTGCCATTGTTCGACCGGGGGATCAGTTACTGACCAATCAGCTGGCCGCTACCGGAATTCGTATCGTGGTCAACGAACATGCCGGTTCGGGAATGGGTTCCAGTCTGGCTTGCGGGATCAGCACAACATCCACTGCAAAGGGATGGATCATTGCGCTGGCCGATATGCCCTTCATTCAGACATCTTCCATCCTGGCTGTTGCCACTGTCATGAAAAACAAAGAAACAATCGCTGTCCCCTCCCACTTGGGAAAACAGGGCCATCCGGTAGGATTTGGGAAAGGATACCAGTCTCAACTGAGCCAGCTTTGCGGCGACAGGGGTGCTCGCCGGATCATTCAACAAAACAGGAAACAGGTTCGCATTGTGGAGGTTGACGATCCAGGAATTCTAACCGACATTGATTCGCCATTGGGACTCCCCCGTCACTTGTCTCACCCCGATAACCAGGAGCCAGAAAATTGCAAACCCGCATAGTGGAGCTGGAGACACAAGTTGCCTTTCAGGAAGATACCATCGAACAACTGAGCAAGATGATCAACCAGCAGCAACAGCAACTGGACAGACTGCAACAGGAGATCATTCTGATAAAAAAAAGCATCGAAGAGCAGCAGCCACCAATCGCTGCCGGCACAACAGAAGAGCGCCCCCCTCACTACTAAACAGAACTAAACAGATGCTCATCAAACCTATCAACGATGGTCAGCAACAGCAGGTGCGCAATGCAACATCGGAGTGTCTGGAGCATGCCGGAAAAATTTTCCGGATCAAGCTTGAACCCATTACCATCAAGTTTGATCTGACGGGACGTTCAGCGGGAATGTATCATGTCCAACGAGGACAGCGTACGATTCGTTACAATGCATACCTATTTGCAAAATATTTTGATGACAACCTGGCTACCACCGTACCACACGAAGTCGCTCACTACACGGCCGACATGCTGTATGGTTTTCAACGGATCCGGCCACACGGAGCAGAGTGGCGGGAAATAATGCGCTCGCTGGGAGTTGAACCCCGTGCAACCGGGCACTATGATCTGACTGGCATTCCTGTCAGGCGACAACAGCGTTTCAGCTATCACTGCCATTGCTGCACGCACCAGCTGACGGCATCCCGTCATTACAAAATATGCCGAAGAAAAGCCACTTATTTTTGTAAAAGCTGTGGAGAAAAACTCATTCGCACCGGCTAAGGCCTGTACGGCCGCGGCGACATCCCGGCCCGGAGGAGTATTGATCAGGATGCCCAGAATACGCGTAAGAGGATATCGCCCACTTTGAATGGTTTCAATGGACGGGAGAAAAACCGTTTCCCCGGTCCGGCGGGCTACAGCCAGCGCACGAATTTCTGCCGAACGCAGAGTACTGCTGGAAAAACCAATAGCGGCGGGGTTATCAGCCAAGGCTGCCTGAACAGCAGCAGGACCGGCCAGCGCCTGGAAATCATTACGAAAATCACCGTCGCACAAAACTCAGAGAAACGATTTTTCTGCCGTTGATTGGTCAGCACAACATCGGCAGTGCCGTTGAGCAGTGCTTCGATACCTACAGCACTGCCCGGATCAGCGATGGTGATGGAGATAGCGGGATTGCGTTCGGCAAACTCTTCGGCCTACTGGGCAATCAGACTTGTCAACACAACAGAGCCAGTGACTACAACCTGATTACCTGACAGTGAGCCCTGCTGCCCGGTTTGCGTCATAACATAACCAGGTATCAGACAGACCGCCAACACCATCAACAATATCCAACGCTTGAGCGACTCAGGCAAACTGGCATTCGATAACATAGCAATACCCCATCTATTTCTGGCTGACACTGTGCAAAGGTTGTTGCACCCGGGTAATAAATTTTTCATGCCTCGGCGTACGGTGTTGCAGATGTCGATAGACCTGCACCTTAACCAGATCAGTTACCAGTGCTGAAACAATAGAGTATCCCCAGATCAGGACAATCTCCGGCCAGCTGATTGGGGTAATGAGACCGAAGCCGTAAGCCGCCAGAACGGTCGCCGCCAGCTTGGTAATCAGCGCCGACCAGATCATGATGGGAGCCGGCCAGGGACGCCGCCAGAAGTATCCCTTGGTGCGCGCCACGAACAGCACCAGATGACCGGCCACGGCCATCTTCAGAAAGATGTAGGTCTGGATCTGCGCCACGTCGAGATTGAGCCAGTCCATGGCGAGCAGCAGCATCCCGAAGCTGCCGATTACCCCCACCACGCCCATCGCGGTGGCCACGGTGATCACCTGACGCATGTCCCAGCGCACCGGGTTTTTCTCCAGTCCGGTGCGGTCGTAGGCGATGGCCATGATGGGAACATCGTTGAAGAACGCCAGCAGGATGATCATGATCGCCGTGATGGGGTAGAAATCAAAAAATATCATGGTCAGCACCACGAAAAACATGATGCGAATGGTCTCGCTGATGCGGTAGATGGCGTAGGCATTCATACGTTCAAAAATACGCCGCGCCTCCTCGATGGCGCTGATGATCACCGACAGTCCGGGAGCAGTCAGAACCAGATCAGCTGCCGCCCGCGCTGCATCCGTGGCGCCGCTGACGGCAATCCCCACATCGGCCTGTTTCAACGCTGGAGCATCATTGACACCATCACCGGTCATGCCGGTAATGTGATTTCGCGCCTGCAACAACTTGACGATGCCAAACTTGTGTTCAGGAAACACCTCGGCAAAACCGTCCGCCTGCTCCACCCGATCACCATCGACACCATCACTTCGGCCACCCTTGTTGAAAGCCAGGGCGCTGGCGGGAAAAATATTGGTACCGAGGCCCAGTTTGCCGGCAATCTGTCTGGCGATAGCCTGGTTATCACCCGTCACCATTTTCATGCTCACGCCATACGCCTTCGCACGCGCTATGGTCTGCGCTGAATCTTCCCGCGGTGGATCGAACAACGAAATAATACCGAGAAACTGCCACTGCTGTTTACCCTGCTCCCGGCGCGCCACTCCCAGCGCCCGATACCCCTCTGCAGCAAAGGCATCAACCATCCGTTGCGCCCGCCGCCGCTGCTCTTCGGTCAGGGCGGACATGCGCATGATCACCTGCGGCGCCCCCTTGGTAACCTGAAAGGTATGACCATGCCGATCGTTTACGGTGGCTTCGGTGCGTTTGTGCACCGGATCGAAAGGGGTGAAATGAACCTGTTTGAACGTGTGAAGCTGTTTTTTGTTTTTTATTCCTGCCAGTATCGCCTCGTCGATGCTATCCCTGTCCTCCTCCCGGGAAGCGAGTGCGGCAGCCAGCAACACCCCCTGCTCGTGGCTGCTGTTGAACACCTCAATCCTGCCCAGGGTCAATTTGTTTTGGGTCAATGTGCCGGTCTTGTCCGAGCAGAGGACATCCATGCTGGCCATCTCCTCGATGGACTCCAGCCGGGTGACGATGGCCTTGCGCCGCGACAGCGCCGCCGCTCCGACGGCCATGGTCATGGAGAGAACCGCCGGCATGGCCACCGGGATAGAGGCAACGGTCAGAATCAGCGCAAACTGTATCAGCTCCAGCCACGGCGCATTGCGGTGCAGCTGAAACAGCACCAGAAACACCACCAGCGCCAGGCTGACGTAGATCAGATAGTCGCCGATCATCAACACCGCTTTCTGAAAATGGGAGACGGTTTTCGCCTGCGCCACCAACCCGGCAGTTTTGCCAAACCGGGTCTGGCTACCGGTAGCACTCACCTCCGCCACCACCTCTCCCCGTTTTACCACCGTACCGGAGAACGCCCTGTCGCCAATCTTGCGGATTACAGGCAGGGATTCGCCGGTAAGGGCCGACTGGTCCACGCTCAGATAGTCCCCACCGATCAATTTCACATCCGCCGGGATCACATCACCCAGGCGAATACGGATCACATCACCAGGCACCAGCAGCCTGGCATCGATCTCTCTCCAGTTTCCATCGCGCAGTACGCGCGCCTTCATTGCCAGCTGTTTCTTCAACGCCTCCACCGCATTGCCTGCGGTGTACTCTTGCCAAAATCCGACGCCGGCGTTGAACACCAGCAGCGCAACAATGATGGCAAAATCATCCCAGTGCTGAACCAGGGCAGAAAGAATGGCCGCAATCTCAATCATCCACGGAATTGGGCCCCAGAAATAACCCAGCAGACGCAAAATCGCAGAGCGTTTTTTCTCCTCCAGTGCATTGGGGCCATACTGGCGCAGAAGTTTTTCCGCCTGTTCGGAGCTGAGTCCCCTGGCTGGAATTTTGGTCACTGGCGGTTTGTCGTCAGCCATGACCTTTTTCCTTGCCGGAAACAGAGAAAACCTGCTTGCGGATTGGCTGCAGGTCATCATCGAATTCATACAGATGGGGGCTGCCTGTCTCCAGTTCGTAGGCAACAATCTGTTCGGGCGTCATCTGCTCGATGTGCATGACGATGGAACGCAGCGAGTTGCCATGAGCGGAAATCAACACCCGTTCACCACCACGCAAGTGAGGAACAATCTTCTCGCGGTAGTAGGGAATGGTTCGCTCCGCGGTCATTTCCAGGCTCTCTCCATTGGGTGGCGGAACGTCATAACTGCGGCGCCATAGATGCACCTGCTGTTCCCCGAAATGGTTGCGCGCCCAATCCTTGTTGAGCCCCTGAAGATCACCATAGTAACGCTCGTTCAGCTTCTCCGAGACATAGATGCACAGCTCGTTGGCATCCCCCTCCGCAGGAATGAAATGTTCATACCACTCACTGCTTTTTTCATGCACCCGCACATACTGCTCGCAGTATCGATTCTGCTTGAGAATTTCGTAGAGGGTATCCTGGGCGCGCAACAGCGCGGAGGTGAAGGCAACATCGAAATGCTCACCCGCCAGCAGTGCGGCCGCCTGCTGTGCCTCGATCACCCCCTGACGGCTGAGGGAGATATCCACCCACCCGGTAAACCGGTTCTGCAGATTCCAGATGGACTGACCATGCCGAACCAGAAACAGCAGGCTCATGGAACCACCCCTGCAGGCCTGCGCACATAGGCATCCACACCGGCATAGCCGGCTGCCGCGCCCAGATGCTGCTCGATACGCAACAGCTGATTGTATTTCTCCACCCGCTCACCGCGCGCCGGCGCTCCGCTTTTCAGGTGACCGGTATCCAGCGCCACGGTCAAATCAGCAATGAAACTGTCAGTGGTTTCTCCCGAACGGTGGGAGACAAAAGCGCCCCAGCCATGGGTACGCGCCAGCCGGGTTGCGGCAATAGTCTCAGTCAGCGTGCCAATCTGGTTCAGTTTGACAAGTACCGCATTGGCGATATTCTCTTCGATCCCGCGGGCGATAATCTTCGGGTTGGTGCAGAAAACATCATCGCCTACCAGCTCAATCCGAGCTCCCAGCGTCCGATTGAGAAGCTGCCAGCCCGACCAGTCATCCTGCGCCATTCCATCTTCAAGCAGCACCAATGGATAACTATCAACCAGCCTCGTGTAGTAAGTAACCATTGCGGCCGAATCCAACTGCCGTTCTTCACTGCGCAGGTAGTATTGGCCCTCTTTATAAAACTCGCTGGAGGCAGGGTCACAGGCAATTCCCACATCCGTCCCCGGTCTCAGCCCTGCCCTTTCTATCGCCCGTACAATCAGATCAAAAGGCTCTTCATTTGAACATACCTGTGGGGCAAAGCCACCCTCATCACCAACGCCAACGGATAAACCTTTTTCTTCCAGCAGTGACTGCAACTGATGATAGACCTCGCTGCCCCACTCCAGCGCCTGGTGAAAACTGTCAGCACCATACGGGGCAATCATGAATTCTTGAAAATCGGCCCCCTGCCAGTGCGTATGAACGCCGCCATTAAGGATATTCATATGCGGTACCGGCAGACGGGTAGCTCCGGAACCACCCAGATAACGGTATAGTCGTAATCCACTGGCAGCGGCGGCTACACGAGCCACAACCAGCGAAACACCCAGAATAGCATTTGCGCCCAGACGGGATTTGTTCGGTGTTCCATCCACTTCGATCAGAATGCGATCAATTTCCGTCTGTTGCCGCACATCCAGTCCAACCAGCTCCGGCGCAATAATCTCATTGACATTACCCACCGCCTGCAACACACCTTTACCGCGATAGCGTTTACTGTTGCCATCACGCAACTCCACAGCTTCATGGGATCCGGTAGAAGCGCCGGAAGGAACCGCAGCACGCGCCCATCTGCCACCGACAAGTTCACACTCTACCTCCACAGTGGGATTGCCGCGGGAATCAAGGATCTCCCGCGCCATGATCGACCGGATGGCAAATTTGTTGTTCAATTTTTCATTCCCTTGCGCAACACCCAACCAATGGTAACCAGAGCCCAACCATCAAAGATCAGACTGATACTCACATACACACCCACCAGCCAGATGGAGGTAGCCGGCCAGCCGACCAGAAACAGCGCCGCCAGCAGAGCCGAAATAACTCCGTTGAAAGCCATCCAGCCCCATCCCTTTGCAGGATGAATCGACTGGGCAAGTGCAAAACTGCTAACCGAGTCCATCAACAGATAGATAGCCAGCAACAGTCCCAGCGTCGCAACTCCGGTTACCGGATAAACCAGCATCAACCCACCAACAGCGAGCAACAGCACCGGCTTCAGCCAGGCCATCACACTCCTCGAGTCGTAGCGGTAAGTGTGGATGGCCCAGAGCACACCTGCAAAGATCAGCAGCCACGAAAAAAACAGTACCGTACCCAGCGACATCAACCCCGGTGCAAAAACACCCAACGTTCCCAGCCCAATCAACAAACCCCCGATAACCAGGCTGAATGGCCCGAAGCTACGCAGGGGACTTTCATCAAAAGAGAGTGTATTCATTTTTCATTTCCCCGGTGCTTGACACAGTAGAAAGGGGACACAACCGTGCCCGAAAAGCGCGTGGTTTACATTGAAATAATTTTGGCATGGGCTCCATGCAGGGAAAGAAAGTCCTGCAGGGTAATTTCACTGAACCGGTCAGGGCAGTACTCAACTGTCAACCCATGGGGATCATCGGGATCGATCAATGCCAGCTCAATCCCTGGCTGATGCTCCATTCGCACCACTAGATCTTCACGTTGAGAATGATCCAGATCTTCTGAAATATGAACTGAAATCCGTTTTGTATTGACTGACATCACTACACCTCCTGATTTTTAGACAGCCAAAGAAACATCAGACCACAACGATTGCCTCCTGCGTGAACTCCGATTTATTACCTTGAAGGAGTACGAGACACCGAACCTGACATCCGCCACCGGGCAGATCAAGCTCAACAATCTGACCAGTATGCAGATCCAGGTCACATTCCAGTCCCATGCCGTTTACATTCATATCCACCGCTCTTGCCCGACCAAGAACATCTCCCTCTTTACATACCTTGATCTCTTCACCCAGTGACCATCTTATTCCCCAGCGATGTTCCATATCCTTGACCTCAATTGTAGATATTGAAAAACAGGGCAACGCACCCAGTCGCCGCCCGATGGCCTCATTACCGCTCCTTCCACTACAATTTTCCCACATTTTTTATGAAGATTTTTTTTCAGGCTTGAACTACCTCCTTACCCTGTACTTCCAAGCATAGTAGAACATTCCATTGCTGCATTCGCTGCTACCCAAGCTATACAGTTCACCGAAGATCAAAAACGGAGGTGAAATAACCCACCCCCGCCCAGCAAACAGACAACCGGCCCCTACCACCACCGTTCGTTGTACAAACCCCGGTATGAACCCTTATCCGGTTCAAAGTAGGGATCATATCTGTCGGGAACATTTTTGTACCATTTATCCCATTTGTAGGAATAACCACTCACCATAAGACGGTTATCCACCTCCCAGATTCCTCTGGTTTTGAAGGCAACACGAGCTGCCTCTTTCCGCTCGGACCAGGTATCGACATCTCCGGTCAAAATGGCAACCCCATTTACAACCTCCACGTTAATCCTGTCCCGCACCCACCAAGTATTCCAATTCCACTTCAGACGGTTTTTAATCTCCTTGGCCAACTCCCGATCTGATTTTGAACCTTCTCTGAATACACGCAGATGGTTAATAACCTGCTTTACCCCCTTCACTCTCTCGGCAATCTCTTCGGCACGGGATTTTTGATACCAGGTATGAACCTGGCCCGACAAGGTGACAACCCCACGATTGACCCGGGTAACAATGGCAACACCATCCAGCAGATAATCGGTATTCAGATTGAAATTGACATCATCCCGGATAAACCGGTCACTCCTTTTGGGAGTATGCAACACCAGATTATTGGATACCCACGCCACACCAACAACATCTTTTGCATCCTGCTCGGCAAGCCGCTTTTCATAGGCGTTGGACACAGCTCCACCCAGTACGATATGGCCATAGTTTGCCGTAACGGTAATCTCTCCGGCATTGATACGCCCATCCAGGTTAAGCACGGTAGCCACCGCTTCTTTCAGCTTCTCTCCGGAGAGAACGGTTTTGTTATGCTGCTCCCGACTCTGACCTGGTTTGATTTGCAGATTGTTGATCACTTTTCTTGTCTGGATCTGAAATGCCTTTCTGGTGGCGCGATCTTTTTCATACTCATTTTCCACCGTTCCAGCCAGCGTCACCACAGCATCCCTTACGGATACGGTAATCGGCAGACCACTCAGATACACATCCAGATCAAACAATGTAACCACATTGTTTTTAATCTGTTCATCACTCAGTTCAGGCTGGCCGGTAACAGTAATAGTGTTTTCGACATCTTTTACACCGCCGATTTCGTAGGCAAGCAACATGACCGCATCCCTCTCCGACCAGGAAGAAACCTCTCCGGATAACGTCACCCTTCCCTCTTTGCAAGCCACTTTTATGTTGTCCGAGTGGATAAGTGCACTGTTCAATATACGCCGCCGCACCATATGGCAGATATCATTGTCCGGATAGTAATGAATCGGAACTATCTGAAGCTCATTGACTACACCCGAAACGCCTCTGACCTTTTTTGCATCCCTGGCTGCATAGGCTTTTTCTGCCAAGCTGGTAACTTCACCCGATAAAGTAACGATGCCGTTGTTGATTGTTACATCAATGGTAGAGACATCAACGCGTTCATCATCGCGCAGCGCCGCCTCGACCCAACGTAAAATATCACTGTCAGCCGGAACATCAGCAAATGAAGGAGAGACAAACAGAACAGTGCCAAATAACAACGCCAACAAAACACCCGTACAGCATGCTGAAAGTTTAGTCTGTCTAACATTCATAGCTTACTCCATGCAACCTGTTGAAAATCATCTTAAGATATCAGCGATACTAACGCGGCTACCTGAATGGTTCTGTAACCCAGGTTACAGGAAGAGGTTTAAACAAAGAGAATTGGGGCCTTTATTGTTATCGTCCATAAGAATAGCCCCGGTAAAAAACCGTCATTGTTTTCTACCAAACAGCAGATGAAAATTCCCGATTATCCAAACATCTCCCCGCTAACAATAGAGAACGCATTCTGTATTGTTAGCGGGGAGTTCACACCGACGGGGCAAAACTCAGGATACTATCGGCTCCCGCAGACGCCGCTCCACCTCCAGCACATGCCGGGTGGTGATCAGCACGGTATCCGGGTTCAGGCTCATGGAGTCGATGCCCAGCTCCACCAGGTATTCGGCCATCTCCGGGTAGTCAGAGGGTGCCTGACCGCACAGACCGGA
>JAJRUX010000104.1 GCA_024277575.1 Gammaproteobacteria bacterium
ATCGGCGATGTATGGAAAAACTCATACAGCGAAAACAGCAACCGCAAGATCTGGGCCGCCAAATATGTCGCCCGCCACCCGCTGCTGATCGGCATGGAGCTGTCGAGCTTCAAGTGTGGCCATGATGCGCCGCTCTACAACCTGATCGAACAGATTATCGAACAGAGCGGAACACCCTTTTCGCCTTCAAGGATATCGATGAAAACCGTTCGGCGGGTTCGATAAAAATCCGCATCGAAACCATCGACTATTTCATGCAGCGCTATCGGGAAAAACTGCCTGAAACGATGAAACCCCTGCTGGTTGCACAGGATGGAACGGATGCTGCGAGGGTGGCGAGGTAGGAGTTCGGAAGTCAAAAATAATATTTTGCCACGAAGCCATAAATTTGAAGTTTTCCTTTACTGGCTTCGTGGCTATTATTCCCAAATCCGATAGACTCCTAGTACTCTTTCAAGGTAATAAATTAGGATTCAGCAGATTTCTGCAGAGGAAACCAGCCACCATCATACCCCTCCATATCCTTTTCCCTGGTACGTCCGTTAACAAACAGTTGATCATAATCCTGCTGGGTGATGGGCTGCTGCTGACCTTCACTGTCGCGGTAACCCCAAACCCCCTCGATACACATCCTGAACAGCGTGTCGATAATGTCATCAAAACGAATACCATATTCGCGGGCGAGCCGCTGAAAATCCGCAATTCGCATATCCACACCCCGTTCAGCAAACTCCTCCGTTACCAGCGCCTCCAGTGCCACATCCCATTTGGGAGTCAGGGTTTCCTGCTCTTTTGTATCTGTTGCCATTCCACGCGCCTCCGTTATCTGAAGTTGACCTCTATCGCTGGATATCCAGTCCCTATTGAACTATCTGACATACCCGCTCCAGCTTGCAGTTAGAAACATACCGGCGGTTGATGTACCATTGGCAGACGATTATCACAGATTTCGCACCAACCTGACAGACAATCTCTCCCCTGAAATGATATTTAAAACCCTGCTATCACTGCTGTTTTTTACACTGGTGTCCTCTCCGGCGGCGCTGGCCAACCCCGCTCCGTCAACATCTTCCATCGACACCCTGCTGGCCTCGATGAGCAATGAAGAAAAAGCCGCTCAACTGATCCTGGTTTATTTCTCCTCGAACGAGTTTGTTGCCAAACACGGCTTTGGTGGGATACTGGTAATGCAAAACATGATCAAGGATCTGGACCAGCTCTCTTCCCGCCTGCAAATGTTACAACAGCAGTCGAAGATCGGTGTGCTGGTTACCATCGATCAGGAGGGCGGAAAGGTAAACCGCCTGAAATATCTGCCCGGATGGGAGCAGATTCCCTCCGCAAAAACCATGAGCCGATGGCCAAGCGAAAAAATTGAAACCCACAGTCGGCGCGTAGCCAAACTGCTGAAAAAAGCCGGAATCCATCTCAACCTTGCACCGGTACTTGATCCCAGCCATAACCAGCAGGGAATTCAGACTCTGATTGGCTACGAACATCGCGCCTTCGGCAGAGACAGCGATTCGATTGTCTCCAGAACCAGCGCCATGATCAACGGCTTACATTCACAAGGAATACTCACCATAGCCAAGCATTTCCCCGGATATAACGTTGCGGCACATTCAGATCATGAAATTGCCATCAGTCATGCGCTGAAAAAACAGATTACCGCCAACGCAGAGGCTTTCAGCAAGGTTGCGCCACTTGTGGACGGTGTGATGATGTCAAGCATTCAGTACGAAAATCTGGCAACCAACCCCGCCGTACTATCACCCGGCATGGTAGCCTGGGCACGGGAAATCTACCCGGACAAGCTGATAATCACCGATGACCTATGGGGTGTGGCGTTACGCTCCTGGATAAATCCTGACAAGGCAAGGCGGCGCAACTATCCAGACACGGAGTTCCTGCGCCTGGTACGAATGACGCTTGACGCTGGCAATGATCTGTTGATGATCACCTATCCCAAGAAAGCGGTATTGATGAAACAGGCCATAGCAACGTGGATGCAGACCGATCCGGAACTGCGGAAAAAGGTCAACAACTCGGTACGGCGAATACTGGCTGCCAAAGCCAGGGTGAAACTGCTTTATTAACCCGGCAACAATATAGATGGTGTTCAGCCGGTGTGTGGGCGCCTGCGGCAAGGCGGCAAAACGCCGCTGTAGCACCCCTACAGCAAGTTTTACCAACGCAGTCCGCAGGCGCCCACACACCGGCCTATCCTTTTCTATTCATACAGTTAGGGGCTTCAAGAATGAGCCGCCTCGGTGTTGCAGCTCTTGCCAAGGGGGCCACCCTTGCCGGCGAGCTGCGCCTTGATCCGGCCCATTCTTGAAGCCCTGAACACCATCTATATCGTTGCCGGGTTAATAATAAGGGCAGTTCTGAAACTTTTTGGGCATGATACCAGACAGGATAAAAAAACGCCGCATAAGCGGCGTAAAACAAGGGGCAATAATTTGATCAGAAATCAGTCGCAACGCCGAAAAATAGCATTGCCCAGCGCTTCAAAACGATCACTGTACACCTCAACCCGATCGGACTCCCCAACAAACAGATAGCCACCGGGCGCCAGGCTGTCAGCAAATCGATCAATCAGATAGGCCCGTTTCGGCATATCAAAATAGATCAGGGTATCGCGGCAGAAAATGGCATCCTGCGGTTCAGGAGCAGTCCAGTCCGAAAGCAGATTGAGGCGCCGGAATGCAACCATCTGCTGCAATACTGGTGAAATCTGTACATGCTCCTCACTGCCGATACGCAACGAGCGAAACCAGCGCAGCAGGTGACGGGCAGGCAGATGGCGTACCTGTGACAACGGGTAGATACCCTTCATCGCGGTGGAGAGCGCCTCCGAATCATGATCTGTTGCCGTGACCGCAATATCCCACTCATCAATATTCGGTAACACCTCCTGGGCAACCATCGCCAGGGAGAACGGTTCTTCTCCGGTTGAGCAGCCTACCGACCAGATACGCAGCTCCTGTTCCGGCTTTTTGGCCAGCTCCGGCAATAGGGTATTGGTGAAAAAATTGAAATGCTGTTTATCGTGACAAAAGGTGGTGTAGCTCTGCGTTGCAGCATTGATCAACCGCAGCAGTTCGGTGCTGTCTTGCTGCAACCGTTCCCTGTATGCCTGAAAACAACCCAGTTGAAGCTGATACATACGTGTCGAAAGATAGTCCAGCAACGACCGGCGACTTGATTCGGCAAGCACAATACCGGAGCTGTCCAGAACCAGCTGCTGCAGCACTTCAAACTCATCATCTGCCAGCACATGCTGACGCATACCATCATAACTAAACATGATCTTTCCAGCCTCGGTTCACTGTTATGCCATTCACAGTTACCGTATCGACAGCAGGAAAAACAAACTTGAGGGGAAACAGACAGGTTTATTTATCGTAGTGGAAAAAAATCAGAAAAAACCAGATAAACGCTTGATCGAAACCGGCCGGCTGGTTCCCAGCTGCTGGGCGAACAGGGAGATGCGCAGCTCCTCCAGCAGCCAGCGGTACTCCTCCAGCGCGGCATCGTGATGGCCGCTTTTACAGGCCTTTTCCTGCCGAACAAGATAGATTTCCCACAGCGGCCGGAACTGCCGCAGGTTTTCGCGATCCCGATCCACGCCGCCCTGCAGCTTGTCCATGCGCAGCTTCATGGCAGAGAGATAACGCGGCATCTGCTGCAGCCACGGCCAGTGGGTGCGGGTGACGAAACCGGGATAGATCAGGTGGGATAGTTGTTCCCGGAGATCGGACACCGCGTGGATCCAGGCGGGCGAAACCGCCCGCTTGAGCTGTTTGGAAAGTGCATGGTGCCCGGCCAGAATCCCGGCCAGCAGCTCGCAAAGTTCGTTGGCGCACTTCACCAGCTCCCCCTTCGCCTGTTCACGGCGCTGTTCAAACGCGGCCGGGTCGCGTACCGGAGCAGCCTCTCCGATGAATACCCGATCCGTGACTGCGGTCAGGATATCCTGTTTCAGTTCATCGCAGCGCCCAATCGCGGCATATTGCATGCACAGGGTCTGGCTGACCGGCAGCCTGTTGCGCAGATATTTCATTTTGTCAGCAAGTCCCAGCATGAACAGTCTGCGCAGGCCGGCGCGCATCGCCTCATCCGCCACCTGCCGGGTGTCGAATACCCGGATTGCCACAGAGTCTTCATTATCCACCAGCGCCGGATAACCGCGCATCGGCACCCCGGCTCGCTCGAACTCTACCATTTCGGGCAGCTTGCCAAAGTCCCAGCGGGTGATTCCCTCCCGCTCCAGCTCCAGGCGGGGACGGCGGGCAAAACTGGATCGGGCGTGACTGCCCAGCGACTGCTGCAGTCCGGCCAGATCACGCCCCGTCGCCAATGTTTTTCCCTCGCTGTCTGTCACGCGGAAATTCATCAGCAGGTGATCCGGCAAATCCTGCGGCGACCATGCTTCTGCGGGAATTGTCTCGCCGCTGATTCTGCGCAGGTGGGCCGACAGCGCCTCCAGCAACGGTTTGTCGTCGGGCGCCAGAGCCTCGATGCAGGCGCGCGCATAATCGGGAACCGGCACGAAGTTGCGCCGCACCACCTTGGGCAATCCCCGCAGCAGCGCGGTGATTTTCTCCTCCAGCAGTCCCGGCACCAGCCACTCGAACCGTTCCGGCTGAAGCTGGTTGAGCAACTCGACTGGAACAGCAAGAGTAACGCCATCATCGGCATGTCCCGGCTCAAAGTGATAACTCACTGGTAACTGCAGGCCATTTACCACAATGCTGTCCGGAAAACGCTCCCCGCAAATATGGGCCGCGCTGTGCTGCATCAGGTAGTTACGGGTCAGAAACAGCAGGCGGGGATTGCCCCGTTCCACCCGCTTGCGCCACTGCTCGAAACGGGCGCCGGAGTAGATCCCGGCGGGGATGCGTTCATCATAAAAGGCGAACAGGGTGTCGTCATCCACCAGCACATCGTGGCGGCGGGACTTGTGCTCCAGTTGCTCCACCTCCTCCACCAGTTCGCGGTTATGCCGGAAAAAAGGGGCGCGGGTATGGTATTCGCCCTGCACCAGTGCCTGATGGATGAATATTTTCCGCGCCTCGTCCGCATCAACGGGACCGTAGTTGATGCGGCGGCGCGGCTGGACAATCAGCCCGTACAGGCTCACCTGCTCACAGGCCGCCACCTGGGCCGGTTTTTTCTCCCAGTGTGGTTCGGAGTAGCTGCGTCTGAGCAGCTCCCCGGCCAGCGGCTCCACCCAGGCGGGATCGATACGCGCCACGGTGTGGGCGTAGAGCCGGGTGGTCTCCATCAGTTGCGCCGCCATGATCCATTTGGGGCGTTTTTTGAACAACCCGGAGCCCGGGAAGATGGACAACTTGATGTTGCGCGCCCCCTGGTAGAGCGACTCATCGCTCTTTACCGCGATATTGCCCAGCAGGCCGGACAGCAGAGCCCGGTGGATGGCATCATATCCGGCGGGCTGCTGGTTGGGGCGCAGCTCCATCTCCCTCGCCAGGGTCAGCAGCTGGCTATGGACCTCATGCCACTCACGCAGGCGCACAAAAGAGAGAAAACTCTTGCGGCATTCACGGCGCAGCCTGTTTTGTGACAGATGGCGGCGCTGCTCCTCGTAGTGCTGCCAGAGGTTGAGCAGGGAGAGGAAATCCGATTGCTCGTCACGAAACCGGCGGTGTGCCTCGTCCGCCTGTTGTTGCGCATCCAGCGGCCGCTCGCGCGGGTCCTGAATGGTCAGCGCCGCGGCAATAACCAGCACTTCGCGCAGACACCCCGTTTTCCCCGCCTCCAGTATCATCCGGCTAATACGCGGATCAACAGGCAGGCGCGCCAGCTTGCGTCCCAGCGGGGTTATACGCCGTTCACCATCCGCTGCCCCCAGCTCCTGCAGCAGCCGGTAGCCATCGTTGATCTGGCGCTTGTCCGGCGCCTCCACAAAGGGGAAACGTTCCACCCCGCCCAGCCCCAGCAGCGCCATGTTCAGGATAACCGAAGCCAGGTTGGTGCGCAGGATCTCCGGTTCGGTAAATTCGGGACGGTTGTTGAAATCCTGCTCCGAATAGAGCCGGATGGCGACACCGGCCGCCACCCGGCCACAACGCCCGCTGCGCTGGTTGGCACTGGCCCGGGAGATCTTCTCCACCGGCAGCCGCTGCACCTTGTTGCGGTAGCTGTAGCGGCTGATCCGGGCCAGCCCGGTGTCTATCACATAGCGAATGCCGGGCACCGTCAGTGAGGTTTCGGCCACATTGGTGGCCAGCACGATGCGCCGTCCCTTGTGGCTGCTGAACACCCGGTTCTGTTCGGCAGCGGAGAGGCGAGCGTAGAGCGGCAGGATTTCGGTATGGGGCGGATGGTGCTTGCGCAGCGCCTCGGCGGTATCGCGGATCTCCCGCTCGCCGGACAGAAACACCAGTATGTCCCCCCGGTCGATACGGGAGAGTTCGTCCACTGCATCGAGAATGGCCTGCTGCATATCCCGATCCCGGGCATCCTCATCCTCGCCCTGCAACGGCCGGTAGCGGATCTCCACCGGCCAGGTGCGCCCCGATACCTCAATCACCGGGGCATCACCGAAATGGCGCGAGAAACGTTCGGTATCGATGGTGGCGGAGGTGATGATCACCTTGAGATCACGGCGCCGGGGCAGCAGCTGTTTGATATAGCCCAGCAGAAAATCGATATTCAGACTGCGCTCGTGGGCCTCATCGATAATCAGCGTGTCGTACTGCTCCAGGTAGCGATCACCCTGAATCTCGGCCAGCAGAATACCGTCGGTCATCAGTTTGATATAGCTGTCCGGGCTGACCCGATCCTTGAACCGGACCTTGTACCCCACTGTACCACCCGGCTCGCATCCAAGCTCACTGGCGATACGCGCCGCCACACTGCGGGCGGCAATGCGGCGCGGCTGGGTGTGCCCGATCAGGCCCGCCGCCCCGCGCCCCAGCTCCAGACAGATCTTGGGCAACTGAGTAGTTTTGCCGGAGCCGGTCTCCCCGGCAACGACTATCACCTGATGCTCTTCAATTGCCCCGGCGATTGCCGCGCGATGCTCAACCACCGGCAATTCAGCGGGATAGTTCGGTGTCGGCAGCGCCGCCCGGCGGCGGCGAACCCGCTCGCGGGAGCGCTCAATATCCTTGCCGAGAGCTGCCACCTCATCAGCGGAAGGCCCCCTGTTGTCACGCAGGCGCCTGCGCAGGGTGTGCAAACGGCGGGACAGACGGCGACGGTCCACCAGCATACAGTGGGAAAGCCTGGCCTCCAGAGCAGCCAATTGGGTTTCAATGGTCAAAATACACCTGACAAAAAATCTATCGTAATGATACTATTCCTATTATCATATACTTAACGGGCAGACAGCGTTTACGAGGAATGGCATATCGCATTTATTCTTACGAGTCTCCCAAGGGTTTCACCAACAGCCTGCTAAAGGGCGCCTCTGCCGCCATTACGGGAAAAGCGCAATTTTAGAGCACCCTAAAGAAATTCGCCTTCAGACCGATAATTGAGCATTAAGGGATTAAAGGGAGTCTACAGGGTGAAAATCAGCACACCTTTTCCGGCAGCTATTC
The DNA here is from genome assembly GCA_024277575.1 of Gammaproteobacteria bacterium. Classification (GTDB taxonomy): domain Bacteria; phylum Pseudomonadota; class Gammaproteobacteria; order Thiohalospirales; family Thiohalospiraceae; genus DRMK01. Next base: position 7,575 of record JAJRUX010000104.1, read on the forward strand.
TGATGGGACTAGTCCTGTCACTGGCTGCATCGGCCACAACTGCCAGCACCCTGGAACAACAGCGGAATCTGTTTCTGCAGGCCGAACAAGCGTTGCAGGAAAAACAGTACGCACAGTACAACGCCCTGTTGCCCAAGCTGCACAACTATCCTCTCTATCCTTATCTTGTCTACAAGGATCTCCGTCAACGGCTTGCCTCAGCACGGAGCGACGAACTTTCGCTATTTTTTTATAACTACGGCAATACACCTCTTGCGCCGATGCTGCGCGATGCACTACTGAAGCATCTGGCCCAAAAAAAGAGATGGAAGGATTATCTGGCTCACTACCTGCCCAGCGGTAATATCACGCAGCAATGTTACTATCGCACTGCCCTGCTCAAAACCGGACAACAAGCCAAGGCTCTGGAGAATATTGACGAATTGTGGTTGTCTGGCCGCAAACGCCCCTCAAACTGCGAACCGGTTTTTCAGGCTGGACGAAAAACGGGGAAAATAGACCGTAAACTGATTCGCCAACGCGCCTACCTTGCCCTGGAGCAAGGACAGATTTCCCTGGCCAATTATCTTGCACGAAGTCTCTCCAGCGCGGAGAAAAACAGAATAAAACATTTGGCAGAACTCCACCACCACCCTGAACGGGTGGTAAAAACAAGAACCTTGGGCAATGACAAGAAGGCCACACGCCGCATCCTGATCAAAGCCATTAAACGTCTGTCCAGAAATGAATTTGAACAGGCTATATCAAGCTGGAATACCCTGCAAGGACGCTTCAACTTTACCCCGGCAGAAAAAGCAGAAGTAACACGTAGTCTTGGCCTGAGACTTGCGTGGAAACATGATCCCGAGGGACTGAAATGGCTCTCCAGGGTCAGTTCTATTTACAGCACAAAAGAGGTGCGCGAGTGGCGCGTGCGCCTCGCCCTGCGTCAAGGAAACTGGAAAGAAACACTTAAATGGCTGGACAAGCTCAGTAATAAGGAGAAGGCAAATCAAGAGTGGCGTTATTGGCGCGCTCGCGCCTTGGAGGCCATGGGAAAACAGGAGCAAGCCACCTCTATTTATCGAGAACTGGCGAAGAACCGCAGCTATCATGGATTTCTGGCCGCGGATCAACTGGGACAACCCTACCAGTTTGAACAGCGCCTCCTCAATTTTTCAACCAAAGAGCTGCAAGCGGTAGCCAATATCCCTGCTATCCAGCGTGCCGGCGAACTCTATCAGCTGGGACGTATTATTCCGGCCCGACGCGAGTGGCGCCAGGTGCTACCCCACCTCAAGGGAAATGATCTGCTCAAAGCCGCCAAACTGGCCGACTCCTGGGGCTGGCATGACCGTGTCATCATCACCTTGGGTCGTTCCGACCACATGGATGATCTGACCATGCGCTTTCCCCTGCTCTACCGGGATGAAATCTTCAAGGAAGCCCGCAACAGCGGAATCGATCCCGCCTGGGTCTACGGACTGATTCGTCAGGAAAGCGCCTTTATGGTAGATATCCGCTCTCATGCTGGCGCCCTTGGACTGATGCAACTGATGCCGACTACCGCCCGCCAGGTAGCCAGACAGCTCAAGTCACGAATTCGAATCCCGGGAGATGTACTAAAACCGGACACCAATATACGCCTCGGCATCACCTATCTCAGCGGAAGATATCAACAGTTCAATCAGAATGCTGTCCTGGCCACCGCCGCCTACAACGCCGGCCCGCACCGGGTCAACCGCTGGTTGCCGGAGCAAAGCCCCGTAGCCGCTGATCGCTGGATTGGCAGCATCCCGTACAATGAAACACGCAAATATGTGAAACGGGTACTGACTTATACCGCCATCTATGAACAACGTCTCGGCCAGAAGCCAACCCGTCTGCATGAACGCATGCCACTGGTAACCATCGCCCAGAAAAACGGATGAGATTTGGGGGTGAACTGATCCATCAAAGCCGTGATGACCACGGTACAATTGAAATCGTTCAGAGCCATACCATACGCACGCTGCATTTTGGCACTCCCGCACGCCAAAGCGCCATGCAGATATCCGAGCCCAAAAAACTGATACTCTCCTATACCCGTGCTCTACTGGCTGGATTACTATTCAATCCCAAACCCCGCTCCACCCTGTTCCTGGGTTTGGGTGGCGGCTCAATACCCAAATTCATGCGCCACCATTTTTCCAACTGCCGACTAGACGCAGTAGAGTTGAGGGAACAAGTAGTTAAGTTGGCACATCGTTTTTTTTATCTACCAAAAGATGATGGTCTTTTACAAACCACAACCGCAGATGCTGGCCATTTTGTATCACATGCAGACATACAGCACATGAATTATGACTTGCTGATTATCGACATAAACGCACCCACAGTGATAACCAATCCCGGGTTTTTTTCCGCCTGTCGTACACGGCTCGCCAACAATGGCATCCTGACAATTAATTTGTGGGACAAGCAACACCCCGCAACGGAACAGGCGCTGGCAGCTCTTAATAACAGCTTTAAAAACGAGGTGCTTTTACTGCCTGTTGACAACAACAGCAATCTAATCGCAATCGCATTGAAGCAATCCATCACTTCATTCCAGAAAACAACTTTACAACTTACAGCAGACCAACTGCAGCATCAGTGTGACATTGAGTTCTCTGCCATACTGACCGTGTTGCTCAAGGGTCTTCCTGAGTAAGAAAACAAAAAATCCGCTCAAAGCGTTCGACAATCAGGACCGGTGTTCGAACCTATAGTAAAATCACTATTTAGATGACTGAATCAAGCGACACCCTGTGTCGACTTCTGATATTTCAAATCCGCCCTTGTGTTCCCCCCTCCTCAACCACCTTAGACAGATTGGAAAAATCAGAAACTGGACCTTCCCAGAAAAATTCTAGCAGGGTTCAGAGAACAATCTGAGTTAAATCAATCTGCGTAGGTTGATGAAACAATAATACTTATAAACACCGGTCACGACCGCATAAACAGAAAATCCGCCTGAATCGCCCGACCAGCATGATCATGGGTGACGTTATAAACACCGACTAATCCAAACCGCCGTTCACCAAGAAATTCAATGATTTCATATGCAAAAGCCTGCCCGGTATAAAGTTCTATAAAAGAGCATTCGACATATATATGATCTATCAGGAAAAACAAGCGTTCACACCCTTGAAGGGCGGCAAGTTCAAATCCCTGAACATCTAGCTTTAGGAGCGCTGGAGATTTCAAATCATTTTCAGAAAGAATATCACTCAGTGGAGCAACCTGAATCTCTTTTGTAGCACTCTCTTCCGTGCCAGGAAATAATGAACTTTGTACAGAACTGATTGGCAGTAAAGATGATGAATCATCTCGGCGTGAAATGTGAATAGTAGCAGTATCACAGCGAGGCCCTATAGCAAATTGGTGCAGGACAACTCCGCCATCGCCTTCGAAAATACGACGAAAAACTTTAGCAGGACCATCCAGTGGTTCAAATGAATAGATAACTGCATCAGGACAAGATTTGCGAGCAACCAGCGAAAACTGCCCCCGATTGGCACCAACATCTATTATGGTACGGCAAGACAATGCGGCCAAAACAGCTTCATGTTCAACACCGGCAGCACACCCCCTCAATAAAGCACGAAGATATAGCGGACGTTTTAAGATTCTAACCAGTTTTTGTATTTTACTAATCATTCAACTACGAGCACATGGAACTCAACCACCAAAGAGCATACGTACCTTTTACGCAACATCCCACACACCGATATACCGCACTAATCCAAGGTAATAGCGCTAACTAGGCGCTCCAGACTAAATCGTTCCTTCATATAGTCATTCACCTGGCGACGATGTATATCATGTGGTTGTGCAGCCACTTTATCAAGAAACTCAATAATTTCTTCAACAAGATATGGAATATCCCACGTATGCGCGGCCCGGCCAATATTCGAGGATCGCACTACAGTCGCTAACTCACTTTCCTCATCACATATTGCAAATACAGGTATACCAGCCTTAAGCAAATTAGGCAATTTTGATGGGAAAGCTCCGGCGGAAACTCCCTCGGCTTGCGGGATTATTTGCATGGTTGAGCGCTCATACAATTCACTGAGTACATGTTCCGGTACAAGATCATGGAATATGACACGTGAGGTATTTCCCGCCCGCTGTTTCCTTTTCGCCAAAACATCAAATACAGGACCAGCCGAAAATAGATGACACATAATATCAGCCCTTCTATAGGATAGGGCATCAAAAAGTTCCATTACTAACTCAGGTCTCTGTTTTTCGCCCAGAGCCCCAGAATAAACTATGTGAAAATAGCCATCTGGCAGGACATCCAGCAACTCTTTCTCTGTATGATCTTCCACATCAATGGTTGGAAATGGATAGTGCACCTGGCATTTTTTTTTATCGATCCCATAGGTCTCAACAACCACATCTCTCATGGATTCAGATAAGCAAATAAGCTTCCCACAACGGTTAAAGGCCATTTTTTCTATAACTCGCACAAGTTTGGCTATCACTCGACGAACTGCGCTCTCTGTAGATCCAGCCATAATCCCCTGAAGATCATGAACTATGCCAATTTTTTTGGTATTTTTTGCAAGAGCAAGCCCAATAACCAGCATAAAAAAATTCGGGGGAAAAACGGCAACAACAGTATCAACCTCATTCCGCAACCGCAACGTGCTCCATGCCGCGTGCCAGCCGAACCAGAATTCTAGTACCAATCTCCTAAAAACCGCAGAGCGCGGATATCGGACATAGAGTCCGGCCCGATAGATGTTAACTCCGTTGATAGCTTCACTGCTCTTCCAGGGTTTCCAATTCGGATAAAGTGGTTGCGACGCGACCACGTTAACAGCCCAACCATGTGACACCAGACTCCTTACGAGATAGCTATTATATCTTCCCGTCGAAATCATCTCTGGGTAAAAAAAAGGCGACAAAAATAATAACTGTTTCTTTTTCGACATTCTGATATCTATCCGCCAAAATTCAATTTATATATGTAACCCCCAGCCCTGACGAGGCGGGATGTTGTTTTATATGCTGGATAAGGAGCATTCAAATTCTTAACCTATTTTTGATATTAAAAATGACAGATCACACCATTAAGTTATTCCAGCAAGCGTTCTACATAGAGATTCCATCTGATCTTTCTGAGATTCCTTCTTCCTCTCCGCATACTCTAACGCCGCCTCCGACGCCGCAGAAAACACATCAGGGCTTTCATACCAGATTAATATCTTATTCACAGCCAACGAAACAAAATCCCCTTGTGGATCAATAACCAATCCATAATCGGAGTTCAATATAGAGGCGATACACCCCCTTCCCCTTGCAATAACCGGTACGCCGGAGCACAGCGCCTCATAGATCGTCACTGGCTCTGCTTCATTAAAATATTTAGTGGGAAATAGCAGAATATCTATAGTGCCAAAAAACTCTCTTTTTTCTTCCCCATATAGAGGCCCAAGATAGTTGGTTTTTTTCAGGTTTTTCAATCTGGCAATTACCCTTTCTTCAACTTCTTTATTTGCAAAAACTCCGGCAATGAAAAACTCTAATTCAGCAGGGCTGTTTTCCAGTTTTTCAGCAACATCCAAGAAATCAATAATCCCTTTGCTTTCACTAATATTACTAAGGAATCCTACTCTGCACAGTCCGGTTTTCACGCTCCCAGTGCCCGAATATTGTCTCTCAATAAAAGAGATATTAGAGAGCACGGCTATATCGTGAACACCCTGATAACATTTTTTTAGTTGCGCTCCCATTGCTTCACAGAGAACAACATGTGTGCCACTGATCCCTGCCGTACGAATAAGACATCGGGTAAGAAATCTTGAATGGTCAAGGTATGCGTAACTGTGATGGTGAAGGATCGTTCTCCATCCGAATACACGTGCGGTCAAAATAAATAATAGTTCGTATATCTGGCCAACACCGCCGGAAACACTTAAATAAACTGCCCCATCCGAATAATGTTTAACATGTAACAAAAGACGAAACCATCCCCGCAAGATCCGCGGTACGCGCGAAAAACGAGATAAAAAAGTCTCAATAGGTTTTCCCGCGGATGTATCAATTACAATCGGGTACACCCCTCTTTCAGAAACCATCTGTGAAATAGCTAAATTTATCATTGCCATACCATGCACAGGTGGCGGAAACGGCCCGATAATGACTAATCTTGATCCATTAGAGATATTGGAGTGACAACTCATGGGTGCTATTTCATACCGGTAGAAGCAGAGATAAAATTGGTAATTCCTTTTTCAAAATCCATTGCCCACTGTTCAGGGGAGTGAGACTCGACTTTACGCCGCGAAACCAGCCCAAAGCGTCGACAAAGTTCCGGGCAGCTAGCGAATGACAGCATGCTCTTTGCTAGAGCCATAGAATTTTCCGGCGGTACTAGAAATCCATTCACACCATCATCAACCCTATCCCTTATCTCACCAGCCGCTGTAGTGCTCACAATCGGAAGCGAACACGCCATGGCTTCATCGACAACCAGCCCATAGGGATCTCCAAGAGTAGGAAATACAAAAACATCTGCCGCTGCATAGTAATACGGAATCATCTCTTTTTGCTGAAACCCTGCAAAAACCACGTTCTCAATCCCGTATGCTTTACATTTTTGCCGTAAAATGGATTCTTCCTTTCCATCTCCTACCAGTAAAAGACTAACCGGCAGAATGCTTTTTTTTTGAACCTCATGAAACGCATCAAGCAAATATGTTACCCCTTTTCCCCACCAAAGACGGCCTACATAAATATATGCGATACCCAGAAGTCCCAAGTCAGAACGAAAACTCTCTCTAGTGGACGAAGTTTTTCTGCTGATACTATTGTAATACTCCAAATTAACAGTATGGGTAGTGATGAAAACTTTTTTGTTGGGAACACCATACCTCATGGCATAAGACTTACCATCCTTGCCATGTGTCTCAATCAAATCGATCCTTGAAAACATATACCGCTTAATATACTCCTTCAACCAATGGCGCTTAACCCATCGATCATGTGTCAATAGCACTCTGAATCCAGTTCTGATCCTTCTTATCCGAGCAATCAGCCACCCGGCTATAAATACCGGTTCAGCGTGAAGCATAACTATGACGGCTGGTTTTTGTCGCTCTAACAGCATTAGCGGAAAACGAAATCTATATCCAAACAAAGAAACGCTTGGTACGTACCTATATTTGAATTTCCATTCCTTTTCGTCCACTTTCCAACTGCGCTCGGCATCACTTTTTTGGTTAAACCATACTTCAAATTCAAACCGAGTTATCGTGACTAACGCATTAAATCTATCCACCATATATGGTGACGGTATATTATTCCAGTAAACGACCTTAATATTAGACATACACGCAGTTTCTTTCATCACTTAACCAAGTGAATAAGAATATTTCCCGACAAAAATTCGCGAACACAACTATTGTCACCGTATTTATCAAGTAGCCTGCGAATACTGTTACCGTTGTTAATGTCAATGAGGGCCCTTGACTTTACAAATGAAAACCCCTGAGCATTGAACAATTGATGCAAGTCTCGATGAGTAAAATAATGGATATGCCCATCATCCCAATCACCATCCAACGTATTACCACCTGCAGTCTGAGGCCCGTACCCTCGTATAATAAGACGATAGAGGTGTTTTATATATCTGATGTTTGGCGTTGTTACTACAGCTTCACCACCAGCCCTAAGAACTCTGAAAATTTCTGCCGAAAAATGCTTGGGATCATCTATGTGCTCGATGACCTGATTTGCTAGCACACCATCAACAGTCGCATCATCCAGTGGAAACCTTCCATTCAAGTTTGCCTGTCTATATTGCCATTGAGTCGTTTTTGTCTGGCGCATAGATAACCTGACATCTGAAAAATCCAGCCCCAAACAAGATTGATACTGCTCAACCATTTGGTCAAGGATGTAACCACTGCCACAACCAAGATCAACAAATAGCTCACCACCAGAAAACAAAGACAAAATTCTTGGATCACCTTTTTTTTCAATGCCCATAATTTTGTTACCTCTCCCTTAAAATTATACTGGCTAGTCTAACTGGACACTTTTTTAAGATAATCTTTATAGTGAATTGGTGACTAATCACCATTGATATCATAAAGGTATACGTTTTCTTTCTCTATTTCCGTATATAAACATACTCCCGACAACCACTCCCAATATCAATGCCCCATATCTTTCAGAAAACAGGTTTGATGTAAAACTCTGGCCAAGATATGCAAGTGAGATAATAAATGACATGACTTCTCCAGCTGACAGATCGTCAGCACACCGTTGCATTACAAGCATACAACCGTATCCCACACTGGAAATTATAATCAATGGTGGAATAAGACCAAAGATTAAACCACTCGAAAAAAAAGGGTAACTCCATGTCGAATGGCCGGCAAACCATTCTGGATTACGCACCATATCAAAAGGAAGTGCCGCAAGAATATCCTGATCCCATTGATAATCAGCTCCAATTCCATTCCCAATTAAAACGGTTGTTGCACTTTGAGTTAATGCCGTCCACTGCCCCTTAAGTTCGGCAAGCCGGGTAATCAATGTCAAATCCATACCGCTTGTATTAGTATGCCCCATCATCCGGCTTGTCCATATAAAAATGGTATCTGGCCGAAAATAACTTACCACAACTGCTCCTATCATGATGATTAAGGTTCCACCAAAAGCTATTTTTGCAGCCAAAACTATGGCAGAAAGCAGTGAACGCTTTTGTGCTTCAATTATCAATAAACCCGCAAGAATAAATAGTAAACTGATAATATAAGATCGAGTAACAGATAACGCGGCAATCCCGATACCCAACAAAAGTGCTGAATAAGAAAGGGTTTTACGCTCCTTAAGATAAATTCCAGTGATGCCGAACCCTATCAGATATGGAATACCAGGACTTAGAATCTGCCATCTAATACCGTCTAAGCTCAAACCTTCAATGCCAACCACATATACAACTCTCCAAATCACCGCAAAAAAAACAGCCCATAGAAGCATATTGAGAACTATAAATGGATCAACATTGCGGCGCTCTATAGAACACATTATTAACAAGGCCAAGCCAAACAAAATAAATGGTAAAACCACCTTCAGATAATGTTCAATATTCACACCCGATATAAACACTGGCAGAGGAGAAATAATAAGATAAATCCACCAAATAATGGTAACACGAAGCAATATAGAGCGATGTGTCGTTAGCCTGGGGGAAAGTTCTTCAAGCAAGACGTACAACCCACCAAATATGAGCGTTAGTCCTACAAGGATAGACTGAATAACTACTCCGCCATCCTCTCCAAATTTCTTAAAATCAAATGCCAAGGGGAACACGGCTCCCCACAGAATGATGCGCCTCTCTAGTGAAGGCCACCGGAATATATAGCTTCGCAACATTATGGAATTCATTACTATCTTTTAGACCAAACCTCTGTGACTTGCGAAGAAACAGCTTTTGCCAGCACGTTCTTAGCCCTATCAAAGGTGTTTTTTCCAAAGGCTCGTTGACCGTTTTCTCCAAAGACAACACACTGGTTTTTATCTTCCACAAGCATTCGTATACCACTAACAACGGAATCAATGTCAGAGGGACGAACAATAGCACCCAAATTGTAGCGTTTGGTCTGCCAACCAAGAATTCCGTCCTTACAAGAGATAACAGGAAGACCAGCCATTGCCGCCTGGACTAAAACACCACTAGCCACGTAGTGGCCAAGATAACCAAGCCACACAATATCAGCTGCTGAGAATAAAGTCCGTTCGTCTTTATCCGAAATATAGCGATCAAAAACGATCAGCCTGCGTTCACGCTGCAATGCCTGAACCCAATGCTCATCAAAGAGTGGAAGCACATCATCTGAAATTTTCCCACCAAGTAGCACATCTACAAACTGCGGACAGGCAGATTGTGTAATAGCTTGAAGCAGCTCCGCAACACCTTTCCGTGAAGTAATAGATCCATAAACAAGAACCACCTTGCGAGAAGAATCAATCCCGAGCTTTTTTTTCGCTTCGCTGGAGTCAATTTTTAGCCCTAATTCACACGGCTCAGGCATAAATTTTACCTTTCCATCAGGGGTATTCTGGAGTTGTAAATAATTAATAAGCGGCTCGTCTATAGTTAATAGATATTTTAACTGCTTATCTTTCAACAAACGACAAAACAATTTTTTTTTAAATCGCTGAAAAGCAGGTTTAGGAGCAATAACTCCCATTTCCTGATAGTGGAATGATGGCCGCATAGCCACTCCCACCCATGGTGTATTACCAAATGGGGACCCGAGCAAACCAACTGCATACAAACAATAATCCAGATAAGGTAAAAAAATGATATCTAGTTTCCCTTTTCTGGCCTGTTTAAGATACCAGCTACGAAATAACCACCAATAAGCCAATTCCCGCTGTACCAGACCTGTACCGCTACCTTTCTGATGCTTTCTTATATAACTTTCACCTTTAGCGGTCACAACATTAATAGTATCCGGAAGAGTATTACCAATATCTCGCAACGATGGATGTTGAATAGACTCAGGAAATGTCATTATTGTAGTTTTATTACCATTTTCGGCAAGACTCTCTGCCATCCATCGCAAATAGGGACCATGATGCCCATGTACATGGGGTTCTATTACAAAGACGTGTTGTGATGTGGAAATGTAACTCACATCTTTCCCCGCAGGACGTATAAACCCACCTTCGCCTTTGCAAATATTTGCCGCCCTACAGGATGAAACCAAGTCAATATGGTAGTAACAGCAACTATTCCGCCCATCACCAAACCAACATGAGCCCATATGCTCCCACCCGCATCGAATACAACCCAGTAAACTGCTAGGGCAACCACAGCAAATCCAAAATAAATAACGGTCAACACCGCTTCACGTACAGATAGTATCTGAATTATGCTAATCCGGTGCTCACGATGATACGCCCATACAGGGATGAAGCTCCCAAGCACCAAAGACAAGCTGAACGCAGCAATAATACCCTGCCACCCCAACAGATGGCCAAAGACATACCCCGCAATAATATTGGTACTACCCATGATAATATGGGCCACCGTAATCCAATAGAGCTTCCCCTGACCCAAATAAGCAAAGTAAGCTGGAGCAGTAACGCTATTTAAATACCACGCTAACGCAAGGCATATTACCATGACAACAAACTGCCACTGAAAATAGCCAATCCACAGTTCTGAAATAACGGGGGCGAAAGCAAGCAGTGCAACAAATACCGGCGTAACCAGAAAAAGCAAAAACTGCATATTGCGTGCGTAAAGACTGCTGGCACGACCTTCACGTACATCCATGCCAGCAAACACCGGCACAATAACGCGGTTACTCTCTACAATTAGCCCCCGCACTGCCATCACCAGCCGTTGCGCCATATCAAAGTAGCCAGCAGCAGATAACTCACCATAGCGACCAAGCAAAATTTTTGTGACTGGTTCAAACAACATCATCACGACAGAATTAATCTGAAAATTCACGCCGTAACCAAGCATTTCCCGGAAACGTGTTAATCTCCACTGTAGCGGAAACCAAGGGCTTAAGCGCATAACTCGCCGTACAATCACCCAACCCAGAATAACCAAAATCACGCCTTGGACTACCTGTGCCGCCGCGAGCCCCACCAAACCATAACGCGCTACACTTACAAATGATATAAAAAGAAAGACAAGGCTACCACCAACCATAAGGCCGGCTCGCAGATCACTACGCAGACAACCATCAAGACCACTCATCCATATGCTTGCTACTGCAGTCAGCCACAACGAAATCAAGCCATACGGTAGTATCGCTCGCCCATCATCTACCCCCCCCGCAGGCAAAACATACGGCAATGCCCATAATAGTCCGGGATAAAGCAAGATCAGTACAATGCCAAGCACGATGCCAAGACTTACAGCAGCTGTCTGTAAAGACTCAGCTGCTGCTTGGTGGTTCTCTTCTGCTCGGTAACCAGCCACATACTTCGTAACACTTCCGGCCATTCCCAGCTCACTTACGCGTGCAGCTGAAGCGGTCGCCAACACAATTGACCAAATACCTAGCTTCTCAACCCCAATTGTATCTAGCAAATAGCGGTAGAGCACCAACAACACCACAATCTGGACGAGGATTTGAGCTGCAGCGGAAAAGATATTCCTTGTTAGCCGATTAACCTGCATTTTTTCTCACTGCTAATAACAGCTTCAATACATCTACTCAACCACTTGAATATACAAATAGCCAGACTTACAAAAACTCCGGAGACCTATGCTAGGACAACCACCATACTGGATATCCGATTAGGTTGTAATAACTTCTTTTCAATTCTATTTACCAATCTATTGACAACATGAACTATTCTTTCCAATTCGCACGTTCATCTACAAAAAATAGATCTTGTTCTGTTTGCTTCCGCCAAATAACCTTGTAACCTGCGGTTTCCAGCAAAGCTACTATCCGTCGGTAGTCATCCGTACGATTGTTATATTCGATACAACCGCATCTAAATCGCTGACTAACAGAAATCATCTGCTCAACAATAGGAACTTCGCCCCCCTCAACATCAATAGAAACAAAATCAATTAGCTTTGGTGCCTCGTTAGCATCAAGAATTTCCTGCAACCCCATACAGTCAACCGTGACACATTCAGCATCTTTTGTATAGACATAATGAGAGTCATCTAAACTATCCTTCAACCCCCCATATAGACCCGCATCAACAAACTCTGCCTTACCATCTTGAGATGACACAGCCTTATTCACAACCACTGAGTTTGTTCTCTCCAACAAAGATGGCATATACTTTTTATTTGCTTCAACCAAGATACCTTTCCAACCGAAGTTATCTTCAAGATAAACCGTATTTGAGAGAGTAAAGCCATCGTTTGCTCCAATTTCGAGAAAAAAACCAGTACGAAATCGGTTCATCAGCAAGGCAAATATATCTTGGTTTAACTGGGTTTGATGCTCTGACGAAGGAAGATTAAATATTTCTCGCATTCGACTGCTTGGAATCCGAACAAATATGCTTGGCAACAGTTCATTTTCAACGCAATATCTAATGGATGGTCGTCTTAACATGCTAATTTTAATAACACGTTCTCTAATGCCGTTTTTAATTTGGCTAATAAAATTCATGTTCTTAAGTTATCTTATTCCTGTTCAGGAAAATAGCATCCAGAAAAACACAGTGGCCATCTTCACCATAAGCCTGATCCAGATTGCCAGCATATCGATATCCTAAATCATCAAGCATTATAAGCAATTCCCTAAATCCAGCCTGTCCTTCATATAACGTATCTAAGGAAACTTCCACAATACATGCAGACGACTTTCTGAATATTTCGTTTCCGCCGGCAATAACCCGGTCTTCATATCCTTGCACATCAAGTTTAAGCAGTATCTCCGTTGATAGCTCATATTTCACTTCCGCAAACACGGCATCCAGCGTTGTTTGCCTTATGCAAATACGTCTTTGGCCCTTGGTAAAGGGATAATATTGTTCGGTAAGTTCGGTAGTAGCAAGCAGTGATGATGAGGAAGTATGATCTTCATGAAGGAACATTTCTGCTTCCCCCTCCGTATCGCCTATGGCAAGATTGAATGTCTCTACCCGCCCTTTTTGTGATTTTGCCCATACAGCCAGCACATCGAAAGGCTCAGGCAGTGGTTCAAAACAATAGAGCTTGGCAGTAGGAAAAAAATCGGACATTTTTCTGGCAAATTGTCCGGTATTTGCACCAACGTCAATAATGGTTCGAAAAGGCCGCTCGCGCAATCCAAGCAATGTCATCATAGGACTATTTTTTTTCCTGACGATATCTAAACCAACCGATTGAAAGGCACTTTTAACTGCTTGTGTTATGAGGTCAAATGAGTTCACTTGTAATTTTCTCTTTTTGAAGACACCAGCCAACTGAACTAGAGAAGTTAAGTTATGCAGAGCTATTGGTAGGTTGATTGTCTGGCAAACTAGCTGCCGATGATATCGATCATTCCAGACATATGATCATATATACTACTATTTTTTTTCAAGGGCTGTTCTGCATACTCAGGTAAATTTATCTCTCATACTTGAATCCATCTCTGGAGTCAGTACTCCGTAACCATCAGCACAGCTATTACTGATACTGAACCCAACACCATCAGAAAAAAATGTATCACCCCGCCGATTTAAGTAGCTCGCCCATAGTGATCTTCAAATCGAACAATATCATCCTCACCCAGATAACTGCCAGATTGCACCTCTATCATTTCCAGTGGAACAGAGCCGGGATTTTCCAAGCGATGCGTGGTGCCCAAAGGAATATACGTAGACTGATTCTCTGAAATAAGGATCTCTTCATCCCCTCTTATCACTTTGGCCGTCCCCTTAACCACAATCCAGTGTTCTGCCCGGTGATAATGCCTTTGCAATGAAAGCGCAGCACCTGGGTTCACGGTAATACGCTTGACCTGGTATCTCTCGCCCTGATCAATTCCCTCATAGCTGCCCCAAGGACGATGTACTCGCCGGTGTATGAGGTGTTCATCTCTTCCCGCATTATTAATTCGGTCAACAATCAATTTGACATCCTGGGCAGAATCTCTATGCGCCACGAGCACTGCATCTGCTGTTTCCACAACAATAAGATCTTCAATACCGATTGTTGCCACTAATCGTTCATTAGCATAAAGCAAAGAGTTGCTGGTACGTTCAGCAATAACATCTCCCTTAATTACATTATTTTGCTCATCCCGGGATCGCGCCTCCCATAATGCAGACCAAGCACCAACATCTGACCAACCCGCTGCAAGCGGCACCACAGCTGATTTTTGGGACGAGAATAACGAAACCTTATTAATCTTTTCCATCACCGCATAGTCAATAGATTCACTTGGGCATTGCTCAAAAGCATCAGCATCCACACGATAAAAATCACCGTCTTGTTTTCCCAACTGATAACTTTTTTGGCTGCTTTCCAGAATATCCGGGCGAAAATTCTCAAGAGCTTCAAGCCACACAGATGCCTTCATCATAAACATCCCGCTATTCCACAAAAATCCACCTGAGGAAATATAGCTCTCTGCAGTAGCCAAATCAGGTTTTTCCACGAAAGCTTTAATCAAGTGGGGACGCTCGTTAATGCTATCTAATGCAGATTGGAAGGCTGTTTGTATTAGCTCTCCCATGTGAATATAACCGTATCCTGTTTCTGGCTTATCGGGAGTAATACCAAAAGTAACTAAGTAACCATCATTTGCCAATACCGCAGCTTTTTTAACCGCTACATGAAATGCCTCCACATCTTGTATTACATGATCAGCAGGCACAACGAGCATCACTGGATCCTGCTTTTTTTTATCAAGAGCCGCCAAGGTCAAAGCAGGCGCCGTATTTTTTCCAACCGGTTCAAGAATAATGCTAGCAGCTTGTTTTCCTGTTTCTCTTAACTGTTCTGCAACAAGAAAACGGTGCTCTTCGTTACAGACAACAACTGGAGACGCTATAGTCAGGCCATTCAATCGACCAGCGGTTTCCTGCAGCATGGTCTGATTACCCACCAGTGGCAACAACTGTTTTGGAAACAGTTTCCGAGACAACGGCCATAGGCGGGTACCGGAACCACCGGAAAGAATAACTGGGACAATAAGTGAACTCATAAAGCTAGGCCGTATCCTTAAGAATCAACTGACTCCGAATGCTACTGTAAAACCCAGCAAATAAGGCGGCAAACAGGCCGAATATCATACCACTCAGAGCAAACGTCAAAACAATTACACTTCTGCTGGTTCCTACCGGTTTCATTGACCTCATAGGAGCTATCAGCGCTCTGGTTTCGCGCATATTATTTACAGCCATCTGGATTTTGGATATCTCAGCCGCCTGTTCCTGCTGCTCGCGCAGATTGTCCGCAATCATTTTATTAAATGAGTCTCTTTCACGGGGCAGATCAATATGCAACCGTTCTTCCAGCGCAGCTAGGCGCTGAGTGTTCTGTTGTATCTCATTATCGATCATCAATAACGTCATAGCTCTGGACTCATCACCAGTCTGGGATCTGGCCCCCTGCCGATTACGAACCGCATCATCCACCAGCAGTTTGAGTTCCTCGACCTGCTGACTCAGTAGCTTCGCGGTCTGATCCAATCTCTTCATATCCGCACTCAAAACTTTGTGTCTATCTTGGAGACCAGCCAGTTTGTTTTCGCTTTTGTTTAATTCGACATTCATCTCTTTCTTCATAATATCGAAAACTCGCTTGTGGTCACGTTTCACATACTCCACGATTTTCCGCTGCAACTCTATCAAGCTCTCCCCTTCATCTTCCGGCGCACTGCTTTCCAACACGATAACTTCACTGCCACGAGGAATTCTTGCCTCTATTTCGTAATTCCGATTGCTTCCCTGATTTGCATTTGCATGTTGCTCCAATACATAGGGTATATATGCTTCATTAATCTTGGCCTGCACCGTTCCCGGCTGATCAATTAGTACCGTCTTTCCATCTTCCATAATCGATCCAATCTCGATGGTGGTAGTGTAGCGGTAGCTTTTAGGCGTCGACAGAGCATATCCCACACCTAAAACCAAAAAAACCAAGAACGTGACATAGATGATTTTTTTTTGCCGCACCAACAACTGTAACAAATCCAGCAAACTGATCTCTTCATCGCAATGTGGTCGCATGCTCTGGTGGTCCCGCCCTGCCTGAACCTGTTCATTTACATCATTTTTCATAACAAATCCGCATTGTGGCATCGTCTCCGGACTATGGCTTGCATCTTCCTATACAACACCCAATTCATCCAGCGTCACCGTTGACAAGGTAAAACGATCATTATCACTTAAAAGCATTTCCTAATCCACCTCTAATCCCAAAAAGCGCCATGCAAGTACCGAACCAACCATGGCAACAACAGCGGCCACTAAAAAACTGGCGGAAGACCCAAAGCTATCCCATAGATATCCGCTGTACAGACTACCGATCGCACCGCCTGCACCAAATCCGAAACTGCTATATAGTGCCTGTCCTCTGCCCCGATACCTCCCTGTAAAAAGATGGTAGACCTTAGCTATGGCGGCAGCATGAAATACGCCAAAACTGGCTGCATGCAGCAGCTGGGCCGCTACCACGAGCAGCAGTGTTTCCGGCCATAACCCGATTAGCAGCCAACGTAGTGCTGCTAACAACAGGCTGGCAGCTAGCAAATTCCCCAAACCAAAACGAGGCACCAACCAATACATGATCAAAAATGCCCCGACCTCGGCTATTACTCCGAGCGCCCAGAGTTGGCCAATAAAACTGCGCGAATAACCATATTGTTCCAAGTATAAGCTATAGAACGTGTAATAAGGGCCGTGACTAGCCTGCATCAGGAAACAACATACCAGCAGGATAATTACCTCTGGGCGTACAAGAACCCTGCGTAGTGGAAGCTCATCATGGTATGTTTGCCTGGAATAATGTTCCGGCACCTGAAGACCAGTCAGCCAGATTGCACCTAGTAATACCAGCAGTAATAAAGGCAAAAAATCTATACTGTAATGATCCAATAATGAACCAATTCCTGCCACAGTCACAATAAAGCCTACCGATCCCCATAATCGGATGTTACTGTAACGACAATGATTAGTACCCAGATGACTAAGTGTTACGGCTTCAAACTGAGGCAATACTGCATTCCAAAAAAAACTGAATACAAGCATCACCATGGCAATCTGAAAATACCCCTCAGCTATTGAAATAGTAGCAAACGAGAGCATTGCCAACAGTGAACCAAGCCGCACTACCCGCATCCCTTGCCCGGTGTGATCTGCTATCCATCCCCAAATATTGGGGGCAACAATCTTGGTGGCCATCAGAATAGCCATCAGCTCACCAATCTGGCGTGGCGTAAAACCCAGTGATTCAAGATATAGAGCCCAATAGGGAATTAATGCGCCAAGACTGGCGAAATAGAAAAAATAAAAGTTGGAAAGTTTCCAGTAAGGCATTGAAGCGTGCGGTTCAGCCCGCATGTCTCACTGGAATTTGGAGTTATGAATCATATGTGGCAGAAACGGATTGTCTAATCAATCCCCGAAGTGTAGCTACTCTATAGCCCCTGATGAACTGCAGAAAGTATTGTCGAATCCATGAGGGATAAATTATCACCAATTTAGTTATTCCTGTTTTTCACCCGGTTAAGAATACGAGCTAACTGTCCACGCTTCCCGGGATCACGGGCGTCTCCGATACCACATCTACGTTCTGCCCCCGATGACGCAGCAGATGATCCATCAGCACGATGGCCAGCATCGCCTCGGCCACCGGCACCGCGCGAATCCCCACGCAAGGGTCGTGGCGTCCGGTGGTGACCACCTCCACCGGTTCGCCGTGGATGTCCACGCTGCGGCCGGGGATGCGGATGCTGGAGGTGGGCTTGAGGGCGATGGAGGCGGTGATCGCCTGGCCGGTGGAGATCCCGCCCAGCACGCCGCCGGCGTTGTTGCCGATGAACCCCTCCGGGGTCAGTTCGTCACGATGTTCGCTGCCTCTCTGCTCCACGCTGGCGAAACCGGCGCCGATCTCCACCCCCTTGACGGCGTTGATCCCCATCATGGCGTGGGCGATATCGGCATCCAGGCGATCGAATACCGGCTCCCCCAACCCCGGGAGAACGCCGCTGGCCACCACGTTGACTCGGGCGCCGATGGAATCTCCGGCCTTGCGCAGCGCATCCATGTAGCGCTCCAGCTCCTGCACCTTTGCCGCATCGGGACAGAAGAACGGGTTGCGCTCGATCTCGTCCCAATCCAGCGCCTCTGCCCGGATGGGGCCGAGTTGTGCGAGATAGCCACGGATGTGGATTCCCCGTTCGAGCAGGTACTTGCGTGCGACAGCCCCGGCTGCTACCCGGGCCGCCGTCTCCCGGGCCGATGAACGGCCACCGCCGCGGTAGTCACGAATCCCGTACTTCTGCTGATAGGTGTAGTCGGCGTGACCCGGCCGGAAGCGGTCCTTGATCGCCGAGTAGTCCTTCGAGCGCTGATCGGTATTCTCGATCAGCAGGGCGATGGGCGCGCCGGTGGTCCTGCCCTCGAACACCCCCGACAGGATACGCACCTCGTCCGGCTCCCGCCGCTGGGTGGTGTGGCGCGACTGTCCCGGCCGGCGCCGATCCAGATCCCGCTGGATGTCCGCTTCACTCAGCTCCATCCCCGGCGGACAGCCATCCACCACGCAGCCGATGGCGGGGCCGTGACTCTCGCCGAAATTGGTGACGGAAAACAGCCTTCCTATGGTGTTGCCGGACATTATATTACCTTGGAAAAGCGTCTCTGCGGCTGCTCCCGCAGGTAGCGGTCGAAGGTCATGCAGATGTTGCGGATCAGCAGTTTGCCTTCCGGCCTCACCTGGATGTCATTCTCGCCGAGGTCGAGCAGGCCGTCCTTCTCCATCTCCCCAAGCTGCTCCAGTTCGTCCGCAAAATAGCGATCGAAATCGATCCCGAACCGCTCGCCGATCTCCCCCATGTCCAGATGGAAATGACAGATCAGCTGGGTAATCACCTCGCGGCGCAGCTTGTCGTCGGCATCCAGTTCGACGCCACGAAACACCGGGATGCGTCCGGCATCGATACGCTCGTAGTACTCGTCATTGGTACGCATGTTCTGGCTGTAGCTGTCCCCCACCATGCCGATGGAGGTGACCCCCATCGCTACCAGGTCGCAGCCGGCGTGAGTGGAGTAGCCCTGGAAATTGCGGTACAGGGTACCCTGGCGCTGCGCCACCGCCAGCTCGTCATCCGGCTTGGCGAAGTGATCCATGCCGATATAGACATA
Source organism: Gammaproteobacteria bacterium (assembly GCA_024277575.1). Taxonomy (GTDB): domain Bacteria; phylum Pseudomonadota; class Gammaproteobacteria; order Thiohalospirales; family Thiohalospiraceae; genus DRMK01. The sequence goes on from JAJRUX010000104.1 coordinate 27,375, forward strand.
ACCCGCCTCGCCCAGCCGCTCGATGGTCAGCTTGAGAATCGCCAGCTTCTCGGCGGGTGAGGGAAGTTCCTCCGCGTTGATGCGCCGCTGCGGTTTGAACAGCTCCGGCAGATGGGCGTAATTGAACACCGAGACCCGGTCCGGATCCACCTCCAGCACCTTGTCCAGGGTGCGGGCAAAGCTCTCCCGGCTCTGGAGGGGGAGACCGTAGATCAGATCGATACTGACCGATTTGAAACCCTCCTGCCGCGCCGCCTTCAGTGCGGCAAGGGTAATCTGCTCTGGCTGGATGCGGTTGACTGCTTTCTGCACCTTTGGTTCGAAGTCCTGTACCCCCAGACTCATGCGGTTGAAACCGAGTTCGCGCAACAGCCTGACAGTATCGGCACTGACTTCACGCGGATCGATTTCGATGGAGTACTCACCAGTATCATCATCATGAAGCTGGAAATGTTCGCGGGTCACCCGCATCAGATCAATCATCTCTTCGTGACTGAGAAAGGTGGGGGTGCCGCCACCCCAGTGGAGCTGGTCCACCGGCCGGGAGCTGTCGAACAGCTCCGCCTGCATGGCGATCTCCCGGAACAGGCGCTCCAGATAGGGGGCCGAGCGGCTGCGATCCTTGGTTACCACCTTGTTGCAGGCACAGTAAAAACAGACCGTATCGCAGAAGGGAATGTGGAAATAGAGCGACAGCGGCCGCCCGGAAGCGTTGCTCCTCGCCGCCCAGGAGCGATACTGCTCCTCCCCGAACTCATTGGTAAACTGCACTGCGGTGGGATAGGAGGTGTAACGGGGTCCGGACTTGTCGTAACGGCCGATCAGCTCCGGGTCGAAGATTACCGATTCATCGAATTGCATTCAACAGCTCCTGTGGCTTGCGCCAGCGATATATTTAAAGATCTCCGCCCCCTCAGTGGCAGACAACCTGGACAGATCGGACTCAATTTTCCTTTTGGCCAACCGACGTCCGGGCAACCCGGATCAGCGAAATCAGAGCCTCGTTTACGGCCTCTTCGGCAGGAAATATCTTCGCCATCTCCGGCCTGAGCAACACCACATTGCTCGATGCCCGGTACGCCTCATGATACTTGCCACGGATCCCTTCACCAAGATCCGCCCTGTCATACTCCGGCCTCATCTCATCTTGCTTGCTAACCTTCTTCATATATCTGTCTCTCTCGTTTCGTCATGAGGCGGGCGCTGATGATTCTCATGGCGCCGTTTCTTTTCAGTATGGGACACTACAAGCAATTTGCCAGTTTTCGACAGTCCAAATGTCAAAAACCGCCGATCTTCCATCGAGTGGTCCGGGTCAAATGTTATCGCCAAGGCGCCTCCAAACACGGTAGCGGCCTCCTGAAAGGTGACACCGTGCTTCTTCAGGTTGGAGGCAGCCTTTTCCAACTCCCACTCGAACTCCACTTTTCACCGTCCCGGTTTTCCACTCCACCCACGGTTCTTATGATAAACCATGCGCCTGCAATTGCTCCCGCGTCAACAGAAATACCCCCTCCCCGCCCCGCTCGAACTCCAGCCAGACGAACGGCAGTTCGGGAAACGCCTCCACCAGCGCCTGTTCGCTGTTTCCCACTTCGACCACCAGAATGCCGCCGGGGTTCAGATGCTCCGCCGCCCCGGCAAGGATTCGGCGCACGATATCCAGCCCATCCCCGCCCGCCGCCAGGGCCATCCGGGGTTCGTGGCGGAACTCCGGCGGCAGTGCAGCCATCTCCCCGGCATCGACATAGGGTGGATTGCTGACGATGATGTCGTAACGCCGCCCCTGCAACCTTTCAAACAGATCGGAGTGGATCAACTCCAGCTGTTCCCGCAGATGGTGCCGCTCCACGTTGATCGCCGCCACCTCCAGCGCCTCGGCGGAGAGTTCACTGGCATCCACCGCCGCCTGCGGAAAGGCCACGGCGCAGGCGATGGCGATGCACCCCCCGCCGGTGCAGAGATCCAGTATCCGCCCCACCCGCCCGGGCTCGATCCAGGGGGAGAAACCCTGCTCGACGAGCTCGGCAACGGGCGAACGGGGAATCAGTACCCGCTCATCCACATAAAACTCCAGCCCGGCGAACCAGGCGGAGTTGATCAGATAGGGAACCGGCAGCCGCTCCTCCACGCGCCGCCGGAGCAACGCCATCACCTCACGCTTCTCCGGGTCGGTCAACCGCGTATCGAAGTAGTCCGCGGGAAAATCCGGCGGCAGGTGCAGGGCATGCAGCACCAGCCACACCGCCTCGTCCAGCGCATTGTCGGTGCCGTGCCCGAAGTGCAGCTCTTCCCTATTGAACAGGCTGACACCCAGACGAATAAAATCCCGGATCGTCCGAAGCTGATCGAGCTCGGCAACCGACAGAGACACCGGTCCCCTCTGGTTACTTGATGAAACCAAGACTCTCCAGCTTGATGATTACCTGCTGCGCCGCCTCATCCGGTGTACAGTTCTCGGTATCGATACATAGCTCAGGATGCTGCGGCGCCTCGTAGGGATCGCTGATACCGGTAAACTCCGGAATCAACCCGGCTCTGGCCTTGGCATACAGCCCCTTGACATCGCGCTGCTCGCACACCTCCAGCGAAGTGGCCACATGCACCTCGATAAAACCACCCACCGGCTCGATCAATTCGCGAACCTGACGCCGGGTTGCCGCATAGGGAGCGATGGGCGCGCAGATGGCCGCGCCGCCATTCTTGGCAATCTCCCCGGCCACGAAACCGATGCGCTTGATATTGAGATCCCGGTGCTCCTTGGAGAAAGTCAGTTCGCTGGAGAGATTCTTGCGCACCAGATCCCCGTCCAGCAGCGTCACCCGGCGCCCGCCCATCTCCAGCAGCTTGACCATCAGCGCGTTGGCGATGGTGGATTTTCCGGAGCCGGAGAGGCCGGTGAAGAACACCACGTAACCCTGCTTGTGGCGCGGCGGATGGGTCTTGCGCAGCTCCTCCACCACCTCCGGATAGGAGAACCAGTCCGGAATATCCAGCCCCTGCTGCAGTCGGCGGCGGAACTCGGTGCCGGAGATCTTCAGTACGCTCTCCCCCTCCTTGATGTCATCAATGGGAGCATATTCCGCCCGATCCTCCACATAGACCATCATCCGGAACGGGATCATCTCGATCCCCAGTTCACCCTGGTATTTCTGCACCAGCTCCTGCGCCTCATAAGTACCATAAAAATCCTCGCCCTGGCTGTTGCTGCCCGGCCCGGCATGGTCCCGGCCAACGATGAAATGGGTACAGCCGAAATTCTTGCGGATGATGGCGTGCCACACCGCCTCCCGCGGTCCGCCCATGCGCATGGCGAGCGGCAGCAGACTCAGGGTAGTGGTCTGACGTGGGTAGTTTTTTATCACATGCTCATAGCAACGAACCCGTGAATAGTGATCGATATCCCCCGGCTTGGTCATCCCTACTACCGGGTGGATCATCAGGTTGGCCTTGACCTCCTTTGCCGCCCGGAAGGTCAGCTCCACATGGGCGCGATGCATGGGGTTACGGGTTTGAAAAGCAACTACCCGGCTCCATCCGCGCTCCTGAAAGAAATCACGGGTCTCCTGCGGCGTCTTGCGCAGGCTGCGGAAATCGTAGTGGATAGGTGATTCGATTCCCTTGATCTTCCCGCCCATATACACCTTTCCGGCCTGGTGGTGCAGATAGGCTACCGCCGGATGAGCCTCGTCATTGGCACCAAACACCTTCTCCGCCTCACGGGCTTTATCAGGGGTCCAGATATCGGAGATCTCCATGGTGGCAATCAGCAGCCCTTCTGGAGAACGCAGGGCAATGCTCTCGCCAACGGATGACTCCGTGGCAAACGTCTCGTTGACATCCAGCGTCACCGGCATGGGCCACAGGGTACCATCGGAAAGGCGCATGTTTTCAAGCACAGAGTCATAGTCCGCCTGGCTCATGAACCCTTCCAGGGGAGAAAAACCGCCGTTGAGCAACAGCTCAATATCACACACCTGCCGCTCGGTCAGATCCCAGGAACGATAGCGCTGCGCCGCGAGTTTTTCCGCCTCTGCCGCTTCCGAATCGAGATACAGGTTTTTCAGACTACCGCCATGGGGTTCGATCAATTCCATCGTGGATACACCTTTATTTATTATTGAGGAGTCTGTCAGATTTAGGATGAATCTACTGCGGCGGTGGGAAATCGGCCCATTTTTCCGCTCTTTTTCGTTAAATAGAACCCGCTATTCGCCTCAAAAGACCGAAAAAATGGACTCGATTTCCCACTCGCCTCGCTACGATCCCCTAAACCCGACAGACTCCAAGGAGAGAAAAAGTAAAAATCAGCCGGTTATATTAACATATACCGCAGCTATTGCAGCCAGCGCATGAACACTCATTTATTACTCCGGTTTTTTGGCATGTTTGGG
>JAJRUX010000105.1 GCA_024277575.1 Gammaproteobacteria bacterium
ACCGAAATCACCGTAAAGATAGGTTCCCTGAAGCGCGGGAATAGCAGTGCCACGATAGACGTAGCCTCCGGTAATGGAGAAACCACCCTTGCTACCATGATCATACTCCGTTACCGGAGCAGCATATTCACCGATGGCTCCACAACCCGCTACATTGTATGCGTGATTCCCTTCATAACAGCGCCAGCCATAATTCCTGCCTCGCTCGACTATATCCACCTCCTCCCACTTGTCCTGACCGACATCACCGGCCCACAATTTCCCGGTAGCGGTATCAAAGCTCCAGCGCCAGGGATTGCGCAATCCCCAGGCCCAGATCTCCGGACAACCGTCGCCGTTTCCACAACCACTGCTGGCGGCAAAAGGATTATCTGCCGGAATTGCATACTGTTTTCCATTGGCGGTTTTATCTACATCAATGCGCAACATCGCCCCCAGCAGATTGTGGGTATTCTGGGCATTGTTGTCCTCATCCCCTGCACCACCACCGTCACCAAAACCGATATACAGAAAACCGTCAGGACCAAACGCAATACCTCCACCATTGTGGTTGGCATTGGGTTGTGCAACTGTCAGTATCACCTGTTCGGACCCGGGATCCAGGGTGAGCCTGTCGGCGCTACTGGTAAAACGGGAGATAACAGAAGCACCGTCAGATTTTGTATATGAGAGAAAAACGTAACGGTTGGATGCAAAATCCGGGTGAAAGGCCATCCCCAGCAACCCCTGTTCAGACCAGCTGGGAGAAGGGGCCAGCACCCTGTCAGTAAGATTGGCAAAAACCGTGGCGCTGGTTTGTCCACCGGTGAACGTACGCACATATCCACCCCGCTCCACCACATACCAGCGCTCACTGTTTCCCGGTGCCTGCAGCATGCCCAGCGGCTGATCAAACTCCAGTGGTGAAAACACCCGTTGCAGTTCAATCTCGGCGTTGCCCGCGCCTGCAGCCGGACGTTCAGGCGCCACACAGGTCGCATTGGCGGGACGAACATCCATCCCACTGGCCGCCGTAGCAACAGCAGGCCGCACCGTAATGCCGACTTCATCGCTACCGGTCGCACCATCATTGTCGGTGATGGTAAGACGGAAGGTAAGCAGAGCTTCCGTTATGACATCAGGAGCAGTAAACCTGGCCAACTCCCTGTCAGCATCGGCCAGTTTTACATCGGGACCTGTTAGCTGTTTCCAGGCAAAGCGGGCAATAGTTCCGTCACTATCGCGACTTTTTCCACCATCCAGAGTAACGGCCGCACCTGCCTTGACGGATTGGTCAACACCAGCATCCACAACGGGACGCAGATTGTCATGGTCACCGCCGCCATTATTACAGCCACTGACAAACAGCAAGGAAAAAAGATACAACGTGCTGATAATATCTTTAGTTCGGAAATTCATTGTTCTCTCCGGTAAAATGGTACCGACAACAGAGCTGCTCTGTTCCTGATTTCAGCCCAATTGTCGGTCGGGCCATCAGCTTGAAATACGAACCTTTTCACAATACCGCAAACTCTGGAAGAAACATATGGTATGCAGGGAAACAGTTCCATCATGACCAGAACGCTTGTCATATTAGGGATCCTGATAATTCTGATTGGATTGCTGTGGCCCTGGCTGCAGAAGATCGGTCTGGGTAGATTGCCTGGTGATATTGCCATTGAGCGGGAAAACTTCCGGTTTTATTTTCCGCTCACCAGCTCTGTTGTCATCAGTTTACTGATTAGTCTATTGATCTGGCTGTTTCGCCGCTGATTAGTCCAGAATCTCCGCCAGATCGCCCTTGCTTTCCAACCAAGATTTACGATCCTTTGCACGCTTCTTCGCCAGCAACATATCCATTATCTGATCAGTATCATCACCTGCCTCGATGGTCAGCTGAACCAACCGACGGGTATCCGGTGACAGGGTTGTTTCACGCAGTTGCAGGGGATTCATCTCTCCCAGTCCCTTGAAACGGGTTACGGTGACCTTGCCGCATTTTTTCTCGGCGGCAATGCGATCAAGAACTCCCTCTTTCTCCGCCTCATCCAGAGCGTAGTGGATCTCTTTCCCCACATCGATGCGAAACAGGGGAGGCATGGCCATGAATACATGACCGGCCTCCACCAGCGGGCGGAAATGGCGCAGAAACAGCGCGCAGAGCAGCGTTGCGATATGGGCGCCGTCCGAGTCGGCATCGGCCAGCACGCAGATTTTGCCATAGCGCAACCCTTTCAGATCGCTGGAACCGGGATCAACACCGATGGCGATGGCGATATCATGCACCTCCTGGGAAGCAAGCACCTGGGCAGAATCTACCTCCCAGGTGTTCAGTATCTTCCCCCGCAGCGGCATGATGGCCTGAAACTCCCGATCCCGCGCCTGCTTGGCGGAGCCGCCTGCTGAATCACCCTCCACCAGAAACAGTTCGGTGCGGGCCGGATCGGTGGAGGAGCAGTCTGCCAGCTTGCCGGGCAGGGCCGGTCCCTGGGTGATCCGTTTGCGGACAATTTTTTTGCTGGCGCGCAGACGTTTTTGTGCGTTGGCAATAGCCAGCTCCGCAATTGTTTCCCCTGTTTCGGGATTCTGGTTCAACCACAGGGAAAACGCGTCCTTGATTACTCCGGAAACGAAAGCCGCGCTCTCCCGTGAGGAGAGACGCTCTTTGGTCTGGCCGGAGAACTGCGGATCCTGCATTTTGACTGACAGGATGTAACTGCAACGCTCCCAGATATCTTCCGGACTAAGCTTGACCCCGCGCGGCAGCAAACTGCGGAAGTCGCAGAACTCCCGCATCGCTTCGGTAAGACCGGTGCGCAAACCGTTGACATGGGTTCCGCCCTGGCTGGTGGGGATCAGGTTGACGTAGCTTTCCGTGACCAGTTCCCCCTGTTCCGGCAGCCAGACAACGGCCCAGTCAACAGCTTCGCTGTTCCCCTGCATGTTGCCATCAAATGGCTCCTGCGGCACTGTTTCCAGCCCGTTGAGTTCACCGAGCAGATACTCCTTGAGTCCCTCCTGATAGTGCCATCTGGAAATTTCACCGGTTTTTTCTTCACTGAATTCGACTGTCAATCCCGGGCACAGAACCGCCTTGGCGCGCAGCAGATGCTTGAGCCGGGGAACTGAAAATTTTGGAGAATCAAAAAACTCCGGATCCGGCCAGAAGCGCACGGTGGTGCCGGTGTTACGTTTACCTACCGTACCCACCTCCTCCAGAGACGATACCTTGGCGCCATCGGCAAAGGCGATGTTGTACTCCTTGCCACCACGGCGCACCCACACCTCCAGATGCCTGGACAAAGCATTGACCACCGATACCCCTACGCCATGCAGTCCACCGGAATAGGTATAATTCTTATTGGAAAATTTACCGCCCGCATGCAGTTTGGTGAGTATCACCTCGACACCCGGCAGCTTCTGTTCCGGATGGAGATCCACCGGCATCCCCCGCCCGTCATCCTCCACTGACAGGGAGCCGTCTTTATGGAGCGTCACCTTGATATGTTTGGCGAAACCGGCAATGGCCTCATCGACGCTGTTGTCGATTACCTCCTGGGCCAGATGGTTGGGGCGTTCTGTCTGGGTGTACATGCCCGGACGTTTCCGTACCGGCTCCAGACCGGTGAGGACCTCGATGGATTCTGATGTATAAGAACTGTTGCTCATAGTGGTTACAGTGCTACCCCTAGGCGCTGCGCCACGGCTTCGTAGGACTCCACCACCGAACCAAGTCCCTGCCGGAAACGGTCCTTGTCCAGCTTTTCACGGGTTTTGGCGTCCCACAAACGGCAACCATCGGGGCTGAACTCATCCCCCAGCAGAATCTCACCCTTGAAACGGCCAAACTCCAGTTTGTAGTCCACCAGCAACATCCCCGCCTTCTGAAACAACGGACTCAGAACAGCATTGACCTTTCGGGTCAGCTCCTTCATCCGGTTGATCTCGCTTTCGGTTGCCCAGCCAAAGGTAATGATGTGGGAGTCATTAATCATCGGATCATGCAGCGCATCGTTTTTGAGAAAAAATTCGAATACGGGGGGTTGCAGCGTTTGCCCCTCGGCAACACCCAGCCGGCGGCAAAGACTCCCGGCGCTGATATTTCTTATTACACATTCGACAGGCATCATGTCCAGCCGTTTCACCACCGACTCCCTGTCCGACAGAATCTGCTCGAAATGGGTGGGAATTCCGGCCGCCTGCAGCTCGGTCATGATAAAGGCGTTAAACTTGTTATTGACCATCCCCTTGCGGGCCAGCTGCTCGACCTTTTCACCATCAAAGGCGGAGGTATCGTCACGGAACTCCAGGATGAGCCGTTCAGGATCATCTGTGGTATATACCGTTTTCGCCTTGCCGGCATAAAGCTCAGCCTGTTTTTCCATTTTCATTCCTCAGATTGTTCGCCAGTCCAGCCCGCTATCCTGCCGGGCCACCGAGATCCACTGTTCCTCGCAGCCAAGCGCCTTCCCGATGCTTTCCGTTACCCGTTCAACCGAGTTGTTTTGCTCGCTCAGGTGCATGGCGGCAATATGGCGCAGGCCAGGCAGATCGAGATTGCGCAGCAGCCCGGCCGCCTGCGAATTGCTGAGATGCCCCAGCCGCCCCCCGACCCGCTGTTTGAGCGAGAAGGGGTAAGGGCCGTTTTGCAACATGTCACTGTCATGGTTGCACTCCAGCAGCAGCGCGTCACAGCCGTTCAGTTTATCCTGAATATGCATCGTTATTGAACCGCAATCGGTCAATAACCCCAGCCGGTACTGGCCGTTGTCAAATACAAACTGGCAGGGTTCCCGTGCATCATGCGGAACGGGAAAAGCCTCAATGTTGATGTCATCGATAGCAAATGCCTGGTGGCTGTTAAAACGCTCGACCCGCGGTAACTCACCACAAGAGTGTTGCAGCCAGGTACCATGACTCATCCATACCGGTAGCTTGTAGCGGCGCGCCATCGCTCCGACACCACCAATATGGTCAGCGTGCTCATGGGTTATCAGGATTGCGGTCAGCTCTTCGGGGAATTTTCCAAGCCGGGCTAGGCGGCGTTTGATTTCACGGCTCGAAAAGCCGCAATCAATCAGAAGTGTAGTGGATCCCTCTTCCACCAACGTGGCATTTCCACGGCTCCCGCTCCCCAATGATGCAAAGCGCATTGGCTGTGTTCAGGACTCGCTGTCATCGATAATGCGTGGTGGCTTCAGCAGCTCTTCCACATCTGTAGCGGCTGGAAGCTGCAGTTGAAAAGCAGCCTCCGGCAGTTGCATGCCCTGCGCGCGAAAAGGCTCGTCAAGATCAGAAGGAACTTTCAGTGCAGGGATTGTTTTGGCGCTGAAATAGTCGGGAATCTCCTTTTCCTTGCTGCCGGAGCAGCCTGATACTACAGCAAGCAGCAGAAACAAAAACAAACTCTTGTTCAATGCACTGTTCACTTCGTGGCCCCCGCCTTGCGCAGCGCCTGCCGAACCGTATCGTGAAAACTCTCCGCCAGAGGTGTCAACGGCAGGCGGATACCGGGCGGGATCAGTCCCATCTCATAAAGAGCCCACTTGACCGGAATGGGGTTGGATTCTGTAAACAGATCCCGGTGCAGACCCTCCAGCGGCTGATTCAACGCTTCGGCACGACTCCGTTCTCCAGCCAGAGCGGCCTTGCACATCTCGTGCATGGCGCGGGGGGCAACGTTGGCCGTTACCGAAATATCCCCCTTGCCGCCAAGCAGGATGAGCTCCAGTGCAGTGCTGTCGTCACCACTGTAGAGATCAAGCTTGTCGCCACAGCGTTGCAGAATCTCCCGGCCCCGTTCAAGATCGCCGGTTGCCTCCTTGATGCCGATAATGTTGGGGATCAAAGAGAGGCGCTCCACCGTTTCCGGGAGCATGTCACAGGCGGTTCGCCCCGGTACGTTGTACAGTATTTGCGGAATGGGTACCGCCTCCGCAATGGCGCGATAGTGTTGATAGAGTCCTTCCTGGGTGGGTTTGTTGTAGTAGGGTGTAACCAGCAGGCAGGCATCGGCCCCCGCCTCCATGCCGCAGCGGGTCAGTTCAATCGCTTCCGAGGTGGAGTTGGCGCCGGTTCCCGCAATAACAGGGACGCGCCCGGAGGCAAACTCCACCACCTGGCGAATTACCCGGCAGTGCTCCTGATGATCCAGCGTTGCCGATTCGCCGGTTGTCCCTACCGCAACGATGGCATCCGTGCCATTCTCGACATGATATTCAACCAGCCGCTGAAGCCCCTCTTCATCCAGCGAGCCATCTGCGTGCATCGGCGTAACCAGTGCGACCATACTACCGTGAAACATCTTTCAATCCTCTTCTGTGCCACTCGACGATGCCTTCAACCGCTGCCGGTGGAACAGGGTCAAAACGGGCCCGGACAAAGCATAAAGCAACAACAGGAAAAACAGAACCTGCGGGGGATCAACAGCGATAAATACAAACACCATAACAATCGCCAGTCCCGCCATAAAAGGCACTTTATGCTTGAGATCCAGGTCCTTGAAACTGTGATAACGAACGTTGCTGACCATCAGGATACCAGCCAGCACAGTAAGGACAAAAGCCGGAATACGCAGCACTTCACCGGTTATTCCATTATCAAAACCTACCCACACCAGCCCGGCAATCAACCCCGCCGCCGCCGGACTGGGCAGTCCCTGGAAATAGCGTTTGTCGATTACCTCCACCTGTGTGTTGAAACGGGCCAGACGCAACGCGGCGCAGGCGGTAAACAGAAACGCCGCAAGCCACCCCAATTTCCCCATTCCAGCCAGAGACCACTGGTAAATAATCAGCGCAGGCGCCAATCCGAATGAGAGCATGTCAGAAAGGCTGTCGTACTGCATGCCAAAATCACTCTGGGTATTGGTCAACCGTGCCACCCGGCCGTCAAGACCATCCAGGATCATGGCAACAAAAATGGCTACTGATGCCGCTTCAAACTGCCCTTTCATCGCGGCAATAATACCGAAAAAACCGGCAAACAGGGCTGCAGTAGTAAACAGGTTGGGTAGCAGATAGATCCCTCGCCGCCGGGGGCGTTCACTGCTGCTATTCATCTGTTCACTCTTTTTAGGGACCATGATTCAACATGCCGATAATATCGCTACCCGATCGGACTCTGTCTCCCACCTTCGCTTCAATACGGCTCTTTAGCGGCATCCAGATTTCAACTTGTGCGCCAAAAGGAGAAAAACAGAATCGCATGCCCTGACCGGTTCTCTCTCCGGGGGCAACATCACTGCGCAATCTCAACCAGACGAGTTTGGGGCGAACCACCAGAACAATATCATCACCCTCATCACTCTGTATCCAGGTAGCCAGAACAAAACGTGAAGCAGCGCCCTTGGGCACAGCATACCACTGTTTGAGCAATTTTCCTTCCATTGGAGAACGCACGGTGTAACTTCCCGCAATGCTACCTTTCAGCCGGAGACAACAGGCCTCTCTCTCCAGCCAGGGATCGTGCGCCTTCTGCACGCTGACAATGCGACCATCGGCAGGGGCGACCAGCCCAAGAGGTTTGGCCGGGATCTGACGATGAGGATCCCGAAACAAAAAGGCGGTTGCTGCCGCCGCCAACCATAGCGGTATAGAGGGCAGGACACCATAAGAAAAGTTCAGATACAGGGCACCGCCAATCAGGGCCAGGATGAACCATAGCCCCTGACGGGCGATGATCGGATAGTGTCTGGAACGCATGCAAGCAGCTAACCCGAACGGGAACTGTTCACTACAGGGAATACAAAACACACACGAGCCAGACTCATCCCGTCTGTCCAGCGCATGGGTGGCACAATATCGTTATATCTCTCTTGTATATCGCGACAAACTGCTCGTCAGTTTTTGCTCTTATCAACGATTTTGTCTGCCTGGATCCAAGACATCATATCACGCAGTTTTGCGCCTACCTCTTCGATGGGATGCTCCCTGCCAAGGCGGCGTTTTGCCTTCAGAGTGGCAGCACCAGCCTGGTTTTCCAGAATAAATTCTCGGGCAAATTCTCCATTCTGGATCTCTTTCAGAATACGCCCCATCTCCGCTTTGGTCTCCTCCGTAATAACACGGGGACCACGGGTCAGATCACCATACTCCGCCGTGTTGGAGATAGAGTAGCGCATGTTGGCGATACCCCCTTCGTACATCAGATCAACAATCAGCTTCAACTCATGCAGACACTCGAAATAGGCCATTTCCGGCGCATAACCGGCTTCCACCAAAGTCTCAAAACCGGCCTGCACCAAAGCAGTAGCCCCACCACACAAAACTGCCTGTTCTCCGAACAGATCCGTTTCGGTCTCTTCCCGGAAACTGGTTTCAATAATACCGGCCCGTCCTCCACCATTGGCAGAAGCATAGGACAGAGCAATATCCTTGGCCTTGCCACTGGCATCCTGAAAAACAGCGACCAACGAAGGCACCCCAGCCCCCTTGGTGTAGGTGGAGCGCACCAGGTGCCCCGGCCCTTTGGGAGCAATCATGATCACGTCCAGGTCAGC
>JAJRUX010000106.1 GCA_024277575.1 Gammaproteobacteria bacterium
CCGAAGGGTTGGCCTGTCAGCGTCCATGGCCGCGTTGCGCCTCTTGGCAAGGACTAAGGCCATTCCCTGTGAGGCGCGCCTTGCCCTGAACGCTGACAGACCAACTGAATCCTAATTTATTACCTTGAAAGAGTACTAGCAAAAGCACCCGCGGCAATCTGGAAACCGGTCAGCTTCCTCTCACCTACCCCGAGGATAGAATTCCACTTTACGCTGGAGATAAAACAGTTGTAACGCACCCGCACCCGGCTTCAGGAAAAAAGAGGCAAACCCATTTTTTTCGAGTTATACCTCTCTCCCCCACCACTACTGCGCACGCAAGACCTGGAACTCCACCCGTCTGTTTTGCGCCCGACCCTCTTCGGTGCTGTTGTCAGCAATCGGCTGTGTTTCACCATACCCCATAGGAATCAGGCGGGTGGTGGAAATCCCCTGCTGGCCAAGGTAATTGATGACACTCCGGGCACGGCGTTCTGAGAGCCACTGGTTATATTTAGCCGAGCCGCTGCTATCAGTATGAGCCTGTACCTCGATCTTGACAGTAGGATAGTTTTTCAATTCCGCTGCAACTTCATCCAGGATCTGCTTGGCCCCTTCAGTCAGGCGGGATGAGTTATACTCAAAATTGACCCCTTGCAGCACCCCTTCAAACATGGCGCAACCGGCTTCATCCACTTTGGCTCCTTCAGGAGTGTTAGGGCAACCATCCCGAATATCATTGACTCCATCATGGTCTGAATCGGGGATATTGAAAGCAACCACCACTTCAGGAGCCGGTACAGGAGGGGGGGCTACCACAACTGGCGGCGCCACAGGCTCCGGCCTGCCACCGAAGTATTTGAGCAAACTGAGCGAAAGCATCTGTACGTCCTCGGCCAGATACTCATACTCACCGCGCAGGGCAACGCCGTTATCGAATTCGTACTTCAGCCCGACCCCACCAAACGGCAACATATCTTCATCCCGCTCGTAGGAAATATTAGCCGAGTTGTCGATCTTGCCAATGCCGATCTTAAGCAGAGGGGTGAACCCTCCCAACTCTCCAAAAATGTCATACACCATACCCAAGGTAAAACTGGTGTACTTGACCTCCCTGTCATTGGGACTCAGACGGGCCCTGCCCATCGGTCCGCCGGCAAGCTCAATGGCAATATGATCAGTAGCTTCATAGCCGATCATCATCTTCGCGCCGATATCATCCTTGTCATCCACAGAGAAGCCTGTGGCACCAGTATCCGGCTCAAGCCGAGTAGCACCGGCGCCCAAGCCCAGATAGTAACGACCACCTTGCCGGAGATGCTGTATATCGGCATCAGTATCAACAGAACCGGGGTTCTCGGACCCAGCCTCGGTACTCTCGACTGCACCATCATCAGCAGTGTTCGAAACCACATCCGCTACCTCTGCCCCGCTCTCTTCAGGAGCTTCGGCCAAAGCTGCATCCGCAGCCTCCTCTGCCGGAACGGCGGTTGATAGTTGAACTGTTTCCAGAGCAGATGAGTCGGGCTGCTCAGTCAGGTCAATGGTTTCGATAACAACCGGAGGAGAAACATCCGCAGGCGCGGCTGCCGTACCCGGTCCGCTGAAAAACAGCAGTAGCGCTACCGGAAACAGGCACCGCAGGGAGAAACGGCGAAGTAATCCAGCAAGCAGGAGCAATACCAACCCCGGCCCCATGGATCCACCTCCCAAGGAGGTAGTCACCACCGCGTCATCATTGTCGAGATAGTCGGGGGCATTGTCCGAGTCGCTGTCAAGGGCAACAGCATCCCCACCTTGTACCTCTACGCGGGTGGCCTTTCCATCACCATCATCGTCAGCATCCAGGTAATTGTCCAACCCATCACCGTCAAAATCCCCCGGCTGCTCTTCGCTGGTCGGAATACTGTCGTTGTCATCATCATTGTCCAATGCGTCAATCTGACCATCACGGTCAGTGTCCTTGGGCTTGCTTACATAACGACCCACCTCGATGCCATCTTCGATACCATCCTTGTCACTGTCCTTGCTGTAAGGATCAGTACCCAAGCTCTGTTCATCCCTGGTTTGCAGGCCATCGTTGTCATCATCGCCATCCAAGGCATCGATCTTGTCGTCACCATCGGTGTTCAGAGGTTCAGCCAGATCACCAAGTTCAGTTTTATCATCGACACCGTCACCATCGCTATCCTTTCTGTAAGGATTGGTTCCCACACTCCTCTCATCCCGAGTGGAGATACCATCGTTATCATCATCCACATCTAGAGCATCGATCTTCCCATCGCCATCGCTGTCTCGAGGAGCAGCCGGATCATTTATTTCTGCGCGATCTTCAATGCCATCACCATCACTGTCGCGGTTGTAGGGGTCGGTACCCAGCGCCACTTCGATGCTGGTAGGCAGACCATCACCATCATCATCAGCGTTCAGGCGGCCCGTGGCCGGTTCCTCACGGCTAGGAATGCCATCGTTGTCATCGTCCTTGTCATTGGCATCGATGATCCCGTCGCCATCGCTATCCACCGGCTGATCAAGATTGTCACCAACTTCTTTTTTATCATCGATACCATCGCCATCGGTATCCTTTTTCAACGGATTAGTCTTTAGCTTGCGCAACTCGTCCAGGGTGAGAAGTCCATCACCATCATCATCGGTATCCCGATAGTCCGGCACACCATCAGCATCGGTATCCTGGACCACCGGCCCTTCATCTCTGGTGTTCCGGCTGTCACCATCATCATCGGCATCCAGGTAGTCTACTATCCCGTCATTGTCCAGATCCGCATCTTGGCTCTCGTTGCGGGTGGGAATAGTGTCGCCATCGTCATCCGGATCCAGAGCATCGATAAGACGGTCTCCATCCGTATCCCGCGGATTGGCGGCGTCACCAATCTCCTTTCCATCCTCAATGCCATCGCCATCTGAATCCCTGTTGAGCGGATCGGTACGTACTGCGGACCTGATCTCATCAACCGTCAGAGCCCCGTCATTGTCATCATCGCTATCGAGGTAATCCGGAGCGCCATCCCCATCGGTATCCTTGTCCACAGGAAGTTCGTCACGGGTAAAGATACCGTCTCCGTCATCGTCCTGATCCAGGTAGTTCAGGATACCATCTCCGTCTGTATCCAGACCATCACGCTTGCCCTCCATGTTATCCTGGATGCCATCCCCATCCGAGTCAACGTCCTTGGTGCTGACGTCAAACCGGACGGCATACCGGCCATCACTGATCACCTCATTGGCGTTGTTGGAATGAGGAAGGGTAAACGAACGGATCTCGAAGGAGTAAAAGGTACCGCTCTCCAATCCGGTAATAGTGGTGTTGTCATTACCCTTTCCTTCCACTCGGGTATCGGTACGATTCTCCACCCGCGCACCATCTACCAGTACCCCATTTTCATCATAGACATTGATAACATATCCCCCATCCTGAAGATACGCTACCGGCGTCCAGCGAAGACGAATGGATTGTTCCAGAGACTCGGCCTTGACATCCGCGGCATCCAGAGTCTGGGTGGCCATGATGTCTCCACCGATCTGTTTTGCATTCAGACTTTGCAGCAGAACTGGATTCTTGCTGTAGAGTCCGTTGTAACGCAGATCCAAACCTTCGAGGTACAGCCGGTTCGCCATAGGCCCTGTCAGCACCTCGTCGATACTGCCGGATAGCTGATTACTATCCAGGAAGAGAAATTTGAGGTTCTTAAGTTCACCCAGCTCAGCTGGCAACGTACCGCTCAGGGAGTTCTTGTGCAGCTCTAACTTCACCAGATTCACCAGCTTTCCAATCTCCTTTGGGATCGGTCCACTAAGCTGGTTGGAGTGCAAATCCAGCACTTCCAGCATCTCCAGATTACCTATCTCCGGAGGAATGGTACCGCGCAATGAATTTTCACTTAGATCCAGCCCGATTACATGGGTCTCATCGTTATTGCACTCAACGCCATACCAGAGACACACATTGGATCTTACGTTATTCCAATTGGTTTTTTTCTGCCAAACAGCACTACCACCAGTAGAGCCAAACAGCTCGATCAATGCCTTTTTCTCGCTGAAAGGAACAGCCGCGCCAGCCTGCCCCAATACGGCAAACTGAGCAACTACCACGATACCCATTATTGTCAATAGTGACCTACCCCAACCCGATACGCGTTTCATTTTATTATCTCCCAAGACAAGCCGACCCTCATGGGTGATAATGTAGCATAAAATTATAAAAATGAAACGGTTATGAGGTAAATCAAAACATGTAGAATAAGATGCGACAGATATCTTGTTGTTTTATATTGTTATTGTTGGTTTTGCAAAGACGGAAAATAATCAAGAGAGGGAGAAAAAACCATCTGCAGATGCAAAAAAACCACACACTTTGACAGAGAACTATCTTTCATCTCGTATCTCGCTTCCTACCACCCACATTATCCCCATCATTGCAAAGCGGCAAAGCTGGATAAAAGGAAAAATCCGGCGCATCCAAACGATATCTGTCGATGAGATGGTCTCCTCCCCCTTCTAATTCGGCGTCACAATGCGCCATGATGGAGATGTTAATAACCATCGACATGAAGCGAGGAGAAGACCATGAAAAAGATTACAACGATCGGACTGGATTTGGCAGAAAATGTATTTCACGTGGTGGGCTTTGATGCACGGGACAAAGAAGTGAAAAAGAAGATGCTCAAGCGTTCGCAGATGCTGAAGTACTTTGTGCAATTGCCGCCCTGCCTGATCGGTATGGAGGCCTGTGCCAGCGCGCATTACTGGGCGCGGGAGCTTGAAAGGCAGGGGCACACCGTGCGGCTCATTCCCCCCAGCACGTCAAGCCGTACGTACGCGGCAACAAGAACGACTACAATGACGCCCGCGCCATCGCCGAGGCTGTAACCCGGCCGGGGATGCGTTTTGTGGCGGTCAAGATGCCGGCACAGCAGGACATTCAAGCCCTGCACCGGCTACGCCAGGGTTGCATCGCGGACCGCACCGCGCTGTGCAACCGCCTGCGTGGCCTGCTGGGGGAATACGGCCTGGTGATGCCTAAAGGGGTCAAGGTGCTCCGCCGCTGTTTGCCGGCGTTCCTGGAAGATGCCGAGAACGGTCTGAGCGATTTCTTCCGCCGCCTACTGGCCCAGGATTACCGGCGATTGCAGGAGTTGGATGCGCACATCGATGAATACACACGGGAACTGGTTACCACGACCAGCGAGACGAGGCCTGTCAGCGTCCATGGCCGCGTTGCGCCTCTTGGCAAGGACTAAGGCCATTCCCTGTGAGGCGCGCCTTGCCCTGAACGCTGACAAACCAACTGAATCCTAATTTATTACCTTGAAAGAGTACTAGATATACTGCACCTTGATGATCTCATACTCCTTGATACCTCCAGGAGTTCTGACCTCAACGATATCACCCTCCTCTTTACCAATCAAAGCGCGGGCAACGGGAGAATTGATAGAGATAAGCCCCTGTTTTATGTCTGCTTCGTCATCACCGACAATCTGGTAGGTTACCTCTTCGCCCGTTTCTTCATCTACCAGAGTAACAGTGGTTCCGAATATGATCCGTCCATTGGCGTTGAGTGTGGTAACATCGATAATCTGCGCATGAGAGAGCTTGCTCTCAATCTCCTTGATACGACCCTCGATGAACCCCTGCTGCTCACGAGCGGCGTGATACTCAGCATTCTCTTTCAGATCACCATGCGCACGTGCTTCGGCAATGGCCTCAACCACCTTCGGACGCGCCACGGTCTTTAACTCTTTTAACTCTTCACGCAGCTTCTCTGCACCACGTGCAGTAAGTGGAACCTTGCTGTTCACGCTGTCAGCTCCTTATGTAAATCCTGAAGACAGTTAATTTCGAAATCATCTTCCCGCTGCAGCGCGATACAGATCGCTTCAGCACCGGTCAGAGTAGTAGTGTAGCTTACCTTATGCATCAACGCTTCGCGCCGGATGGTGTAGGAGTCGGCAATCGCCTGCTTGCCTTCGGTAGTATTGACAATAAAACTGATTTCGCCGTTCTTGATCATATCCACAATATGGGGACGACCTTCAGTTACCTTGTTGATGTGCTGGCAGGGAATTCCTGCCTGCTCCAGAACACGGGCGGTACCGTGGGTAGCCACCAACTCAAATCCCAACTCCATCAGCTGCCCGGCAACTCGGGCAATGCTTTTTTTATCTGTTTCACGCACGCTGAGAAAGGCGCGCCCGCCCCGCGCCAGGACCTCACCTGCCCCTTGCTGAGCCTTGCGGAAAGCCTCCCCAAAGCTGCGTCCAACACCCATTACTTCACCAGTTGATTTCATCTCCGGCCCGAGGATCGGATCCACTCCACGGAACTTGGCGAACGGGAATACCGCCTCCTTGACCGAAAAGTAGGCAGGAGTAATCTCGGCATTTATTCCCTGATTCGCCAAACTCTTGCCGGTCATACAGCGGGCAGCAATCTTGGCCAGGGGCCGGCCGGTGGCCTTGGAGACAAAAGGCACCGTACGCGAAGCTCGCGGGTTGACCTCCAGCACGAAAACCTTGCCGTCCTGGATGGCAAACTGGGTATTCATCAGGCCAACCACACCCAGCTCCAGCGCCATTTTGCTGGCCTGATCACGTATGGTATCCAGCACCGCCGCATCCAGTGTGTAGGGAGGCAGGGAGCAGGCGGAGTCGCCGGAGTGCACTCCGGCCTGTTCGATATGTTCCATGATGCCACCAATGACCACCTGGCTGCCGTCGCAGACGGCATCCAGATCCACCTCGATGGCATCGTCCAGAAAGCGGTCCAGCAACACGGGGGAATCATTTGAAACCTGCACCGCCTCGGTCATGTAGCGACGCAGCTCGGATTCGTTGTAAACAATCTCCATGGCCCGCCCGCCCAGCACATAGGATGGCCTCACCACCAGCGGATAACCAATCTCCTCCGCCAACCGAACTGCTTCATCTTCAGCCCGAGCCGTTCGGTTAGGTGGCTTAAGCAGACCCAGCTTTTTAATCATCTGCTGGAACCGCTCACGATCTTCGGCGAGATCAATGGAGTCGGGGGTTGTACCGATAATGGGCGCTCCCGCCACCTCCAGCGCACGCGCCAGCTTGAGCGGTGTCTGTCCGCCATACTGGACAATAATTCCCTTGGGGCGCTCCAGCTCCACCAGCTCCAAAACATCCTCCAGGGTTAGCGGCTCGAAGTAGAGACGATCCGATGTATCGTAGTCGGTGGAGACCGTCTCCGGGTTGCAGTTAACCATGATAGTCTCGTAGCCGTCCTCCCGACAGGCCTGGGCTGCATGCACGCAGCAGTAGTCAAACTCGATTCCCTGCCCGATGCGGTTGGGGCCACCTCCCAGTACCATCATCTTGTCACGTTGGGTAGGGGAAGCCTCACACTCATCCTCATAGGTGGAGTACATGTAGGCGGTAGCGGTAGCAAACTCGGCAGCACAGGTATCTACCCGCTTGTAGACTGGTCGTATGCCCAACCGATGGCGCAACTCCCGTACATCCTGTTCACTGACACCCAGCAGGGTAGCGAGGCGGCTGTCAGAAAAACCCTTGCGCTTCAGGAGACGAAGCCGGGCATAATCCAGAGCAGCCGGCCCTTCCTTGCGCACCTCCCCTTCCAGTCGCACCAGCTCTTCAATCTGCACCAGAAACCAGGGATCGATACGGCACAGATCGTGTACCTGTTCCAAAGTCATGCCGTAGCGGAACGCATCTGCCACATACCATAGCCGCTCAGCGCCGGGACTGCGCAGCTCCTGTCGCAAGGTCTCTTTCACCGTCTCACTGCCGGGGTCAATCTTTTCGTTCAGACCATCACTACCAATCTCAAGACTGCGTAGTGCTTTCTGCAATGACTCCTGAAAGCTGCGGCCGATAGCCATCGCTTCACCCACTGATTTCATCTGGGTGGTCAGCCGGCTGTCAGCATCGGGGAATTTTTCAAAGGTGAAACGGGGCACCTTGGTAACCACATAATCGATACTTGGCTCGAACGAGGCCGGAATAACTCCACCGGTAATATCGTTGTCCAGCTCATCCAGTGTATAACCAACCGCCAATTTGGCAGCAATTTTGGCGATGGGGAAACCGGTGGCTTTGGAAGCCAACGCTGAGGAGCGGGAAACACGAGGATTAATCTCAATGATGATCATGTTTCCGTTTTCAGGATTGATGGCAAACTGAACATTGGAACCGCCGGTCTCTACCCCGATCTCACGCAACACCGCAAGGGAGGCGTCACGCATTATCTGGTACTCTTTATCAGTAAGTGTCTGGGCCGGGGCGATGGTAATGGAGTCCCCCGTATGTACACCCATGGGATCCAAATTTTCAATGGAGCAAACAATAATGCAGTTGTCATTTCGATCCCGCACCACCTCCATCTCGTACTCTTTCCAACCCAGTACCGACTCTTCAATCAGAAGTTCATTGGTGGGAGATAGCTCCAGCCCCAGTTCGCAGATATCAACAAACTCCTGCTTGTTGTATGCAATACCGCCACCGCTGCCCCCCATGGTGAAAGAGGGACGAATGATGGTCGGGAAGCCGATCTGGGCCTGCACCTGCATCGCCTCTTCCATACTGTGCGCAATAGCAGAACAGGGTGTATCCAAGCCGATCTTTTTCATGGCCTGACGGAACAGGTCCCGATCTTCCGCCTTGTCAATCGCCTCCCGGCTGGCGCCGATCATCTCCACACCGTATTTCTCCAGCACGCCATTACTGGCCAGATCCAGAGCACAATTGAGCGCTGTCTGTCCACCCATGGTGGGCAAAAGGGCGTCGGGCCGCTCTTTTTCGATAATACGGGCCACGGTCTGCCAGCGGATCGGCTCGATATAGGTGGCATCCGCCATCTCCGGATCCGTCATGATGGTAGCCGGATTGGAGTTTATCAGTACAATCCGGTAACCCTCTTCACGTAGCGCCTTACACGCCTGGGCACCGGAATAATCAAATTCACAGGCCTGTCCGATGACAATGGGGCCTGCGCCGATGACCAGAATAGTCTTTATGTCGGTACGTTTTGGCATGTCACTCCAGGTTCAATTCATCTCTGGCGGATGAGTTCGACAAAGCGGTCAAACAGCGGCGCCACATCATGCGGACCAGGACTGGCTTCCGGATGGCCCTGAAAACTGAAGGCAGGCAGGTCGGTGCGTGCCACTCCCTGCAGGGTGCCGTCAAACAACGAGCGATGAGTGGCGCGTAGATTGTCCGGAAGAGTAGCCTCATCCACGGCAAAGCCGTGATTCTGGCTGGTAATCATCACCCGTCGGCTATCCAGATCCTGCACTGGGTGATTGGCTCCGTGATGACCGAATTTCATCTTCATCGTCTTGGCGCCACTAGCCAGGGCGAGCAACTGATGCCCCAGACAGATCCCGAAGGTGGGGATCCTCTTCTCCAGCAGCTCCCGGATCGCTTCGATGGCGTAACCGCAAGGCTCCGGATCGCCCGGACCATTGGAAAGAAACAGCCCATCCGGCTGCAGTTTTAATACCTCGGAGGCCGGGGTCAGTGCCGGCACCACAGTAACGCGGCACCCACGATCCACCAGCATGCGCAGGATGTTGCGCTTGATCCCATAGTCATAGGCTACCACATGCAGCGGCAGCTCCTCTTCGAGGGGATGGGGGCACTCCGGCAAGCCGCCTTCAAGCGTCCAGCTTCCCTGTGCCCACTCATAAGGCAGGTGGGTAGTCACCTCTTTGGCCAGATCCATCCCCTTGAGACCGGGAAAGGCCTGTGCCGCGGCCAGCGCCTTCTTCTCGTCAATACCCTCCCCCGCTACAACACATCCGTTCTGCGCACCTTTTTCACGCAGAATGCGGGTCAACTTGCGGGTATCGATATCACTAATCGCCACAATCTGCTGACGGCACAGGTACGCCTCCAGAGACTCCTGACTGCGCCAGTTGCTCACAATCGGGGAAAGTTCGCGTATGACCAGGCCCGCAGCTGCAATGCCGGAGGACTCCTCGTCATCCAGATTGCATCCGGTGTTACCGATATGAGGATAGGTCAGGGTTACAATCTGACGGCTGTATGAGAGATCGGTAAGAATCTCCTGATAGCCGGTCATGGCGGTATTGAATACCACTTCCCCGACAGTCTGGCCGTTATATCCAATAGATCTGCCGGGAAATGACGTCCCGTCTTCCAGAACCAGCAGGGCAGGCTCGTTCACGTTACCTCCATTGAAAAGTTGTCCGCAAAAATAGCGGTATTTTTGCCAGACAGCCTCTTAGATGTACGAAGCGGGAGCGTTCCGTTCCGGAACCTCCCGCTACCTTTTATTCTACTTTGAACACTGACCAGTCGACAAGCGTCCTGTAGCAATTACTGAAATAAAATACGCATTCCGATATGGGCGCCCTCATCCAGATCCTGGGTGTCTCCATTATCTTCCCGCTCGACTTTTAATAATCGATAGCCAACATAGGCAAAAGCTTGGGGAAGCACTTGGTATTCCACAGTCAAGATACCTTCAAATACATTATTGACATCACCGAAGGAAACAATGGCCGGCGCATAGTGAACCTGCCCGCCAAATGCCAGACGATTGATGGTTGCAGGGTAATAGCGCAAACCAAAACCAAGACCCAACACCATAGCATCAAGATTATCATCATTGCTGGAAGTAATGGCGATCAGTTTACCGCCCACACCCGCCTCAAAGGGATTCCCCTGCCTGCCGGTTTCACCAACCACACGCACCCCAAGCGTCCCGACATAGTAATCGTCGGTATTGTAGTAAAGCGCCGCTTCACCCTCCAGGCTATTTGGAGAGGGGCTGGTCATCCAGCTCAGAGCCAGACGCACACTATCGTTGTTCAGATTAATATCAAGTGCACCTGCAACCGATGTAGTGCTGGCTGCCAACAACATGCCACCTGCCATGAAGGCCTTTAGTGTCATCACTCTCTCACTCCGTTTCTGTTCAACAAGCTACAAATCAACTATCGCGGTAATGGGGATCAACCCAGCAGCGAGGCAACTCTTCTCCCGAAGGAAATATCAACTCCCCCTTATTGAACAGTTCCGCGTCCTGAAGTTCCTCGCCGGAGTGAAAACGCCCTGTTACTCCGTTCTGGAAGGGATCAACCAGCTCACTTACTTCTACAACTTCGATTAAATCGCCGCTTTTTCTGTGTTTCAAAAACATGATGCTCTCCTTCGATAAAGGCCGCCATCCCACGATAACCGTCAATAGTAAATTATTATAGTACCACCCGCTCGATACCCCCGCTTTTAACTGCATCAATAAAATCCCGCTGCCACTCCTTTCCCAGCCGCTCGCCGGCCAGCTCTACCACCGCATAATCCACCTCCAGACCGGTATCCTCTGTATAGCGCAGCAGGCCCGTCTGGCAGGCAGGGCAGGAGGTGAGCATTTTCACCTTGCCGGCCGGAACGGTGTTCTCACCCGTCAACTGCCGGATGCCGCACTGTATCTCCTCCTGTTTGCGGTAACGCAACTGGCTGGCGATGTCGGGGCGGGAGATAGCCAGCGTACCGGCTTCACCGCAGCAGCGGTCAGAGAGCAGCACCTCCTGCGACATCAATCCAGAGATAACCTTGATCGGCTGTTCCGTTTTTATCGGGGTGTGGCAGGGATCATGATAGAGATAGGCCTTGCCGCTGCTGTTCCGCATCCGGATCCCCTTCTCCAGCAGGTACTCATGAATATCCAGCAACCGGCAGCCGGGAAAAATCCTGTCGAACCGGTACTGCTGCAGCTGATCCATGCAGGTGCCGCAGGAGACGATTACTGTTTTGATATCCAGATAGTTCAGGGTATTAGCCATGCGGTGAAACAACACCTGGTTGTTGACCGATATTTGAGTCCCCTTTTTCTTGTCTCCCGCCGCTGTCTGCGGATAGCCACAGCAGAGATAGCCCGGCGGCAATACCGTTTGCGCACCTGTTTCATAAAGCATCGCCAGAGTGGCCAGACCTACCTGGCTGAACAGCCGCTCCGAACCGCAACCGGGGAAATAGAACACCGCATCGGACTCTTCATCCACCTTGCCCGGATGGCGCAGGATGGGCACGATCTCGCTATCCTCGATGCCCAGCAATGCACGCGGCGTCTGTTTTGGCAGACCGCCGGGCATCGGTTTGTCCATAAAACGGATAACCTGCTCCCTGACCGGCGGCGGACCTGTGGTGGCGGCAGGTGGCTCGCCTGTCCGCAGCAACCCGGCCGACTTTGCTGCGCGGTGAGCCAGGCGCTGGGCAGCATACCCCCACTCCACCAGCCCCTTGCGCACCATGCGAATTGCAGTTGGATCGGTCAGGTTCAGAAACATCATGGAGAGCCATGTGCCGGGATTGCGCCGTTTTTTGCCCTGCTCGCGCAGGATATTGCGCATGCGGATGGTGACATCGCCGGTATCGATATTCACCGGACAGGGAGCCAGGCACTTGTGACAGATGGTACAGTGATCGGCCACATCGTTCAGCTCATCAAAATGGCGTACCGAAATCCCGCGCCGGGTCTGCTCCTCGTAGAGAAACGCCTCGATGATAAGGCCGGTAGCCAGGATCTTGTTGCGCGGCGAGTAGAGCAGATTGGCGCGGGGGATATGGGTGGTACATACCGGCTTGCACTTGCCGCAACGCAGGCAGTCCTTGATGTCATTGTTCAGCTCGCCCAGTTCGCTGGC
>JAJRUX010000107.1 GCA_024277575.1 Gammaproteobacteria bacterium
GAGCACCTCCAGCCAGCCGGTATGACTGCAGACACGGCAACCGCTGCCTCCACACATTACACACTGGATATCTGCTTCGGCAGAAGGCTCGGTAAAGGGAAAATAGGAGGGGCGAAAGCGCACCGCCAGTTCCTGTTCAAAAAAGTTACGCAAAAAATCGTCCAGAACAGCTTTCAGTTCGGCAAAATTGACCTTCTCATCCACCATGAAACCTTCAACCTGGTGAAACATGGGGGTATGGGTGAGATCTGAATCACAACGGTAAACACGACCCGGTGCGATAATGCGCAGCGGCGGTTCTCGCTCCTCCATCACCCGGATCTGCACCGGAGAGGTATGGGTGCGCAGTACCGTGCGGCTGTCGAAATAGAAGGTATCGTGCATCGCCCTGGCCGGGTGGGACTCGGGAATGTTCAGGGCTTCGAAGTTGTGGTAATCATCTTCAATTTCCGGACCTTCCGCCACCTCGAAGCCCATGCTGGCAAAGAGTGCTTCAATACGCTCCTGAGTACGGGTGACAGGATGGATACCGCCAACAGACTGCCCCCGCCCTGGCAGCGTCACATCAAGGGTTTCGGCAGCGAGTCTGGCCTGAAGCACTTCATTTTGCAGCAGCTGCCGCTGCCGCTCCAGTGCCGCCTGAACTTTCTGTTTGGCCTGGTTTATCATCTGACCGGCCTTGGGGCGCTCTTCAGGCGGCAGTGAGCCAAGCTGTTTCATCTGGGCGGTCAGCAACCCTTTTTTCCCGAGGTAAGTAATCCTCAGTTGCTCCAGCGCGGCCAGTTCTGTTGCGGCAGATATTGCCTGCTCGGCCTCGTCAACAAGCGCGCTCAGCTCATGCACTCCGCTTTTTTCCTTGATAAAATTGAAGGGATTGAAACTGAAATAATGCAGTTCTGCAATGGTCTCCAACCAGGCTCACTGGCTGGAGACAAGCAGATAAAAATGCGTATTCAGATAGCCAGACTGCTCTTGGCCTTCTCCGCCAAAGCGGAAAATGCTACCTTGTCGGTTACTGCAAGATCGGCCAGCACTTTACGATCAATCTCGATCTCCGCCTTTTTCAAACCGTTCATCAGGCGGCTGTACGAAAGACCGCACTCACGCGCTGCAGCATTGATACGCACAATCCACAAGGCGCGGAACTGGCGTTTACGCTGGCGGCGATCACGATAAGCGTACTGCCCTGCCTTGGTTACCGCCTGTTTGGCAACCCGGTAGACATTTTTGCGGCGGCCGGAGTAACCCTTGGCCTGCTTGATAACCTTTTTATGGCGGGCATGCGCCGTTACACCACGTTTTACTCTTGGCATTGTTTCTTACCTCACTCAGTTATAGGGCAGCATACGTTTGATCAGCGCGGTATCTGCCTGGTGAACTTCGGCAGGTGCACGCAGCTGACGCTTGCGCTTGGTGCTTTTCTTGGTGAGGATATGACGGCGGTGCGACTGTGCGCGCTTGACCCGTCCGGAGGCGGTGATCCTGAAGCGCTTGGCTGCACCGCGATTACTCTTTATCTTGGGCATCGTTGGATACTCCACATTTGATGCGACTACAATGGGTGTACGGGTACCGACAGCATTAGTCAGTTTGCAAACCTCGGCACACCCTCCAGAGCTGCAAGCTTTTGCCGGCAGCTGAGTGTCTCTACGACACTACTTTTTTTTCGGGGCGATAACCATAACCATCTGCCGCCCCTCCATCTTGGGGAACTGTTCCACTGTGCCCAGTTCCGCCAGATCCTGCTCAACACGCTTTAGCAGATTGCGGCCAATCTCCTGATGAGCCATTTCGCGCCCCCTGAACCGAAGGGTCACCTTGGCCTTGTTTCCCTCGCCGAGAAAACGGATCAGATTACGCAGTTTTATCTGGTAATCGCCTTCTTCCGTTCCCGGACGAAACTTTACCTCCTTGACCTGAATCTGTTTCTGCTTTTTCTTGGCCAGCTGCTTTTTCTTGCGCTCTTCAAACAGATACTTGCCATAATCCATGATGCGGCAAACCGGTGGCTTGGCTGTAGGAGAAACCTCAACCAGATCCATATCCGCCTCAAACGCTTTCTGCTTGGCATCTTCCAGTGAGACAATGCCTGCCTGCTCCCCATCCTGATCGATGAGCCGCACCTCGGGTGCCGTAATATCATCATTTATACGGGCTTGTTTTTCTTTTCCAGCAGCGATTATTTTACTCCTTTCAAAACAGAACGGCCGCGGCTTGCGATGGTTTCAGCGAGATGCGCGGAAAATGCCTCCAGGGGCATGCTGCCGAGATCTTCGCCCGTTCGCGTACGCACGGCCACAGTACCAGATTCCACTTCCCGATCACCCACTACCAGCAGGAATGGGGTCTTCTGAAGTGTGTGCTCGCGAATTTTAAAGCCGATCTTCTCATTTCTCAAGTCTGATACCACGCGAAAGCCGTGTTTTCGCAAACTATTCTCTGTTTTTTGCGCATATTCCGCCTGACGGTCGGTAATATTCATGACAACCGCCTGGATCGGGGAGAGCCAGACCGGGAAGGCACCCGCATGATGTTCAATGAGAATACCGATAAAACGCTCCAGTGAACCCAGGATCGCCCGGTGCAGCATCACCGGCACCTGCCGGCTTCCATCCTCGGCAACATAACTGGCATCAAGGCGGCCCGGCATGGAGAAATCCAGCTGGATCGTGCCGCACTGCCAGATACGCCCAAGGCAGTCCTTGAGTGAAAACTCAATCTTCGGGCCGTAAAAAGCACCCTCGCCGGGCTGCAGATCCCACTCAAGCCCCTTGGAGTTGAGCGCCTGCTCCAGTGCATGTTCCGCCTTGTCCCAGACCGCATCGGCTCCGACCCGCTGTTCGGGACGGGTGGAGAGTTTGATGATGATTTCGTCGAAACCGAAATCCGCATAGACGCCGCGCAACAGATCAATGAAGGAGGAGACCTCTTCCTGCACCTGTTCTTCAGTGCAAAAAATATGCGCATCATCCTGGGTAAAGGCGCGCACCCGCATCAGCCCGTGCAGGGTGCCGGAAGGTTCGTTGCGATGGCAGGAGCCGAACTCGGCCATGCGCAACGGCAGATCCCGGTAGCTTTTCAGCCCCTGATTATAGATCTGCACATGGCAGGGACAGTTCATCGGCTTGACTGCGTAGTCACGGTGCTCCGAATGGGTGGTAAACATCTCGTCCCCAAACTTGGCCAGATGGCCGGAGCGCTCCCAGAGAGAGAGATCCACCAGTTGCGGGGTGCGCACCTCCTGATAACCCGCCTCTCGCAGCACGCCGCGGATATACTCTTCCACCTGCCGGTAGAGGGTCCAGCCGTGATCGTGCCAGAACACCATACCCGGCGCCTCCTCCTGGGTATGGAACAGATCGAGCACCCTGGCCAGGCGGCGGTGGTCTCGCTTCTCGGCCTCTTCCAGTCGGTGCAGCCAGGCTTTCAGATCCTTTTTACTGGCCCAGGCGGTACCGTAGATCCGCTGCAGCATTTCGTTGGACGAATCCCCCCGCCAGTAAGCTCCCGCCAGCTTGGTCAGTTTGAATGCCTTGATCCTGCCGGTGGAGGGAACATGAGGGCCACGGCACAGATCGATAAAATCACCCTGTTTATAGAGTGAAATCTGCTCCCCGGCCGGAATCTCCTCGATAATCCTGGCCTTGTACACCTCGCCCATTCCGGCAAAAAACTCAATGGCCTCCTCCCGGGACATGACGCTGCGTTCAACAGGATAATCTGCCCTGGCAAGCTCCGCCATCCTGTTCTCTATGCGCTCCAGATCCTCTTCATGAAACCCCTTTTCATAGAAAAAGTCATAGTAGAAACCATCCTCAATCACCGGGCCGATAGTCACCTGGGCTTCGGGATAGAGCTCCTTGACCGCCTGCGCCAGGAGATGGGCGGCAGAGTGGCGGATAATCTCCAGTCCCTCGTCATCCCGATCGGTAATAATGGCCAGTTGCACATCATGATCGATAACATGGGAGCAATCCACCGGCTTTCCATCGACTTTTCCGGCCAGTGCCGCCCTGGCGAGACCGGAGCCAATATCGGCTGCAACATCAAGGACAGAAACGGGATGATCAAAACGGCGTTGACTGCCGTCCGGGAGAGTAATTACGGGCATGCTGTACTCCTCCAGTGGTGACCCATACGAAAGGCCACATGGTCAATAAACAAAAGGCACCCGAAAGAGAGTACGGGTGCCTTGTACAATTTTGGTAGGCGCGATTGGATTCGAACCAACGACCCCCACCATGTCAAGGTGGTGCTCTAACCAACTGAGCTACGCGCCTGTCGTTTGAGGCGGAGTACCTTACCACAAAGGCAGGAAACGAAACAAGACAGTAACTGCAGAGATACATTATCGCCCAGACGGTGTACTGGGTTAAAATTGCCCGACACGAAATAACTGGAATTGATTACATGTCCGAATTGAAGCAGGCCGCCCTGAACTATCATGCACACCCCACACCGGGAAAAACAGCCACCCGGATCAGCAAATCCTGTGACTCCCAGCAGGAACTCTCCCTCGCCTATACCCCGGGGGTTGCCGAACCGGTACGCGAGATTGTCAAAAACCCTGAAAATGCCTGGCGCTATACGGCCAAGGGCAATCTGGTCGCGGTCATTACCGATGGCAGCGCCGTACTGGGGCTGGGCAACACCGGCCCGCTTGCAGCAAAACCGGTAATGGAGGGCAAAGCGGTTCTGTTCAAGAAATTTGCCGATATCGATGTATTTGATATCGAGGTCAATGCAGCCAGTCCAGAAGATTTTATTCGTACCGTCGAGGCCATCGCACCAACCTTCGGCGGCATCAATCTGGAAGATATCGCCGCGCCTCACTGCTTCGCGATTGAGCAGGAGTTGAGCAAACGGCTGGACATTCCCGTATTTCACGACGATCAGCACGGTACCGCCATTATTATCGCCGCCGGCCTGCTGAATGCCCTGCAGCTTCAAGACAAGAAAATGGAAAACGTAAAGCTGGTCTGCCTGGGGGCGGGCGCGGCCGGAATCGCCTCCATGAAGCTGCTCTGCAAGCTGGGATTGCAGCGGGACAATATCCGTCTCATCGATCGCAAAGGGGTCATTCACTCCGAACGCACTGATCTCAACGAATACAAGCAGGCATTTGCCGTCACCACAGACGAACGCTCGCTGGAGGATGCCATGCAGGACGCCGATGTATTCATTGGCGTCTCCGGCCCCGGTCTGGTTACTCCCGCCATGATCAAATCCATGGCTGCCAGGCCGGTTCTGTTCGCCCTGTCCAACCCGGATCCGGAAATCGACCCCCGCCAGGCGCATGCCGTACGGGATGATCTGATCATGGCAACCGGTCGTTCCGACTACCCGAACCAGGTCAACAACGTACTCGGATTCCCGTTCATCTTTCGCGGCGCGCTGGACGTACAGGCCTCCTGTGTCAATGACGAGATGAATATTGCCGCAGTACATGCGCTTGCCGGGCTGGCGCAGCAGCCTGTACCTGATGAGGTACTGAAAATCTACGGTGTGGAATCA
>JAJRUX010000108.1 GCA_024277575.1 Gammaproteobacteria bacterium
AAATACTGTTCCAGCGTCCGCTTGTTGACGGTGATATTACCGCTGCCGGCTGTCAGATAGACTCTTGCCGTTGAACCCTTGCGGCGCCCGGTACCATAATAATGTTTGTCTGCCATACTGTTTCCGTTTCAAATTGTGCAGGTTAAATCAGATATCCAGCTGCTGTGGCTGCTGCGCGGCATGCTTGTGCTCGGCACCGGCATAAACCTTGAGCTTGCGGAACATCGCCCGACCCAGCGGGTTCTTCGGCAACATTCCCTTGACCGCTGTTTCGATAACCCGCTCGGGGGCACGCTGAATCAGTTTGTCGAAGGTGATGGATTTGATTCCGCCCGGATAGCCACTGTGGCGATAGTAGGTCTTGTCGGTTGTCTTGCTACCTGAAACACGCACCTTTTCCGCATTGATGACCACAATATAGTCACCCGTATCCACATGTGGCGTATAGACCGGCTTGTGCTTGCCACGCAGCCGTTTGGCTATTTCGCTGGCAAGACGACCCAGGGTCTTGTCGGTGGCATCAACCAGATACCAGTCACGCTTGACTTCAGAAGGTTTCGCGCTGAAGGTCTTCATATCCAATACTGCTCCAAATGAGGCAACCCGCCCAAACTAAAGACGGGGAATCCTACAGGAGTCCCCTGCAAAATTCAAGCACCGTCTTGCCTATGCTCTCTCTTGCAGCTGAACCTCGGCAACCCGGCGCTTGCCCACCTGGAATACATGCGTGCTGCCGGAGGGAATGGTCATGCCGCGATCTTCTATCCGCTGTCCATCGATGCGTACCGCCCCCTGCTTTATCATCCGCAGCGCCTCGGAGGTACTGCTGGTCAAACCGGCGTCCTTGAGCAGGTTGGCTATGGGCAGGCTGTCTCTGTCGACAGTCAGCACCACCTGGGGAAGATTCTCGGGCAGGGCGCCATGCCGGAAGCGTGACACAAAGGCCTCATGCGCCTTGACCGCCGCCTCCTTGCCGTGAAAACGCTCCACCAGCTCCTCCGCCAGCCGGATTTTGATATCACGGGGGTTGATCCCCTCCTCCACCTGCCTGCGCCAGCTCTCAATTTCGCTCATCGAGCGGAAGCTGAGCAGCTCCAGATAGCGCCACATCAGATCGTCTGACACTGACATCAGCTTGCCGAACATATCTTCGGGCGAATCACTGATACCTATATAGTTGCCCAGCGACTTGGACATCTTCTGCACCCCGTCCAGACCTTCCAGAATGGGCATGGTGATCACCACCTGGGGCTCCTGGCCGTACTGCTTCTGCAACTCGCGGCCCACCAGCAGATTGAATTTCTGATCCGTCCCCCCCAGCTCTACATCGGCTTTCATGGCCACGGAGTCATAGCCCTGAATCAGGGGATAGAGAAATTCATGGATGGCAATCGCGGTGCCACCGGTATAGCGCTTGTGGAAATCATCCCGCTCCAGCATACGCGCCACTGTATGCCTGGCCGCCAGCTGGATCAGGTCGGCAGCACTCATACCGTTCATCCAGCTGGAGTTGAACATGACCAGGGTTTTTTCCGGCTCCAGAATCTTGAAAATCTGCTGTTCGTAACTTTTGGCGTTTTCAATCACCTCATCCCGTGTGAGAGGCGGCCGGGTACTGTTTTTGCCGGTCGGATCACCAATCATGCCGGTGAAATCACCAATCAGAAACATCACTTCATGGCCCAGATCCTGAAACTGGCGCAACTTGTTTATCAATACGGTATGGCCCAGATGCAGGTCCGGCGCAGTCGGATCGAATCCAGCCTTTATGCGCAGCGGCCGACCCTGTTTCAACTTATCGTTCAGCGCACTTTCCAGCAGAATCTCTTCACATCCCCGTTTGATGAGATCCAGGGACTCTTGCAGTGAAGACATGCGGTTACTCCCATACGTAAAATTTAATAGTGATTAAGATATTGCGTCGTTCTGATGAATAAGATTATTATACAGACATCTGGGCTGGAGTATTATCTCAAGTTCTGCCTTTTCTTTTCCGATATCTCTTGTAAACATTATAGACAGAGCACACAGACACAACTTATAGCGATGGAATATCGAAAACAGGCAACAATCCAGGATAATAACGCCAGCACCGCAAGTATTCCCGTTCGGCCCCTGCTCTTTCTTGCCGGGCTGGTTGTTGCAACCACGCTGTTTGCCGTTGTGCTGGATACCCCGGCCCAACGCGCCTCCGCACCCGTTCCGCTGGAGATTCCGGCCCAATTCACATCCGAATCCCAACTTAATGACATCCCTGCCATTTCTCCCGAACCCCTGCTTGTCACCATAAAATCGGGAGACACGCTCTCCGGTATCTTTGACAAAGTCGGCCTCAGTCAGCAGGAGTTACACCGCGTATTGGAGCAGAAAGAAGCGCTCAAGACACTCCGCTCCATCCGACCTGGAAAACAGCTGAGTTTTATGCTCGGTGACGAGAACAAGCTACAAACACTGAGCTACGCCATTGATCTCACCCAGACTCTTGAAGTTCATCGAAATGGAGACAGCTTTCAGGTAACCATGGTTCAGCACCCACTGGAGCGCCGCACACGTTTCACCAACGGAGTTATCAACAGCTCCCTGTTCCTGGCTGCACAAAAGGCCGGACTGTCTGACAAGACCACCATGGAGATGGCCGACATATTCGGGTGGGATATTGATTTTGCACTGGATATTCGCTCGGGTGACCAGTTCACCGTGTTATATGAAGATCTATACCGTGATGGAGAAAAAATCCGTAGTGGAGATATCTTGGCAGCAGAATTCACCAACCGGGGCAAAACCTATGTCGCTATCCGTTACACCAACCCCGAAGGCCACTCCGGCTACTACTCTCCGGACGGAATGCGCATGCGCAAGGCCTTCCGGCGCACTCCTGTTGAGTTCTCTCGCATCAGCTCCCGTTTCGGCAAGCGATTTCACCCCATACTGAACCGCATGCGGGCCCACAAAGGGGTCGATTATGCCGCCCCCACCGGCACACCCATCCGCGCCACTTCGGACGGCAAGGTGATTCACAAGGGTCGCAAGGGTGGTTATGGCAAAACAGTTATTCTGAAGCACGGCAAGCGTTACAGCACACTGTATGCCCATATGTCGCGTTATGGAAAAGGATTGCGCAGGGGGCAAACCGTAAAGCAGGGTCAGATCATCGGCTACGTTGGCCAATCCGGTAGCGCTACCGGTCCTCACCTGCACTATGAATTCCGCGTCGACGGTGTACACCGTAATCCGCTAACGGTCCGGCTTCCCAAAGCGCTGCCCATAGAAAAGAAATACAGGAAAAATTTCAAGGAAGTAGCGGAGAAACTGCTCGCCCAGATAGAGCAGCGCAAGGGAACACTGGTAGCGCAGCTCTCCCAGCCAAAACGGAGCAGCAGAACGGGAAGATGAGTCACATTTATATCGGCCTTATGTCCGGCACCAGTCTGGACGGGGTCGATGCAGCACTGGTGGAATTTAGCGGAAACACCCCTTCCTGTATCGCCGCACACACAGAACCCTACCCCACCACGTTGCGCAACGCTCTACTGCGCTTGTGCCAACCGGATGCATCTATTGAACAGATGATGGAGCTGGATGTACAGCTGGGCGAGATATATGCACATCAGGTTAATCAGCTATTGACCACAGCAGGGATCCCCCCCCATCAGGTAGAAGCCATCGGGAGTCACGGTCAGACAATCTGCCATCGTCCAGAAAGCAACCACCCATCCACGCTACAGATTGGCGACCCCAATATTATTGCTTACCGCACCGGTATCACTACCGTCGCTGATTTCCGTCGCCGTGACATGGCAGCAGGAGGCCAGGGCGCCCCGCTGGTTCCTGCCTTTCACCAAGCAGTCTTTCAGCAGAATCGGGAAAACCGCGTGGTGGTGAACATTGGAGGCATTAGTAACATCACCATCCTGCCAGGCCATGCCACACAACCTGTTAGCGGATTTGACACCGGACCGGGAAATGTACTGCTGGATAGTTGGGCAGCCCGGCATTTAAAGCGCCCGATGGACAAGGGCGGAGCCTGGGCTGCCAGTGGCAAGGTTGATACCGAACTGTTGACCGAAATGCTGAATGATCCATTCTTCCGGCAAGCGCCCCCCAAAAGCACCGGGCGTGAGTATTTTAATCTGGCCTGGCTACAGGCTCTAACCCGAACCAGCACACTGGCACCGGCAGATGTGGCAGCCACCCTCTGCAAACTTACCGCAAGCTGCATTAGCGCAGCCATCCATCGCTATGCCCCCGGAACGACAGAAATCATCGTATGTGGCGGTGGCATTCACAATAAAACATTGATGGCACAACTGGAGAAACTGGCTGCACCAGCCAAGGTGGAGTCCAGCCTGACACACGGTATTGATCCGGGCTGGGTCGAAGCTATCGCTTTCTCCTGGCTGGCCCGACAGACATTGAGGCACCAACCGGGTAATTTACCCTCTGTTACAGGAGCAGAACAACCCGTGGTATTAGGTGGCATCTACCGCTGACCTGCGGAACCTCATAGTAGCTCGAAATAAGCCCTGTTATTAACGCAGCGACTGAGCGCGCTATATTTGGTTTCCGGGATAATAAAGTGGCTATACTTTAGCTGAACCACCTCACAAGGGAGATCAATATGGCCATTTCACGTGACGACATTCTAAAGAGTTTTTATTTTCGCCATGCCTGCAAGGAATTCGATGCTGGGAAAAAAATAGCCGAAGCCGATTTCAGCACCATCCTTGAAACCGGAAGACTGTCGCCCAGCTCGTTTGGCTTCGAGCCTTGGTATTTTCTGGTTGTTCAGGATGTAACGCTGCGGGAAAAGCTCCGCGAATTCACATGGGGCGGACAAAAGCAACTCCCTACAGCCAGCCACGTTGTGGTAATACTGGCCCGAAAAAAATATTTCATGAAGTATGACAGTAAATACATTGCTGATCTGATGCGCAATGTTCAAAAGCTTCCCGAAGCAGTAATTAATAAAAAAACAGAAGTCTACAAAAACTTTCAGGAAAATGATTTCAAATTGCTGGAGAGCGAGCGGGCACTATTTGACTGGGCCTGTAAACAAACCTATATAGCACTTGGAAACATGATGACTGCTGCTGCAGCGCTGGGCATCGACTCATGCCCGATAGAGGGCTTTGAATACGATAAAATAGAAAAACTCCTGGCAGAGAATTTCTCAATCGACACCGGAAAATTCGGTATCTCCTGCATGGTCACCTTTGGTTTCAGGATCAAGGAGGGACGGAAAAAAACTCGACAACCGATGGAAAACATCACCCAATGGTACTAATCCAGGCCTTTTGTTACACCCCAAAAAAAAGCTCCATCAAGGTACTATCGCACCTTGATGGAGTAGGTATAAAACACCATTCTTGCTATTAACCCGGCATGCGTTCGGTTTTTCGGCTTACTTCATTCATACCTGAATCCGTGAGTTCAGGGCGGATGAAGCGTGCAGCTGATTGATTCGTATCGCATAATGAAAAATCGAGGGGATAGCGGGGACTATTGCCGAGATTTTTCATATAGCGAGACGAGTCAATGAGTTGTGCGATTCGCCGTCATGAACTCACGGATTCAGGTCATAGCCACATACTATGAGGCAGTCGATGAAAAAGATGTCATTCTGGAGTCGCTATCAAAGCATAACCAGAAAGTTGCCGACCCCATTCCGGCTAGCCACAAACAGATCGGTCTCATCAATCCAAACCAACTGCCGTAAAAACAAGTCCTCTCTGATGGTGGCTATGCCAAAAAAGACCAGCCGGAGTGAGATCTGGTCCCGTATACCTATTTTGATCTTCATGGCCATTCTCGGCGGCTGTTCAACCACCTCTCTATTTACGCCTTATCCCGTACAGATCCAAACCATCAAGAAACTGGTAAAAAACAAGCACTACATGCAAGCCCGAGATATCTTGTCCCGATACAGCAACAGCGCGGATAAAATTCTCTATCTGATGGAACGGGGCCGGGTATCGCAAATTGCCAATGACAGAAAATCCAGCATTGAGGACTTCAGCCAGATTATCGAAGAATTTGATAAAAATGAAGAAAAACCGACCCTGAATATAACCGATAGTGCAGGTGAAACTGCGGCACTGCTGATCAACGACAATGCCATTCCTTATCGAGGTGAAGGCTATGAACGGGTCTTTGTTCACCACTTTCAGGCAATGAACTATCTTTTTTCCGGTAATTTTGATGCAGCACTTGTGGAGGTACGCAGGGCCAATCTGGAACAGGAGCTGGCTCTTGAACGGCATGAACAAGAGATCACCAATATCGAACATAATGAAAAAGAACTATCTGCCTTGAATCAGAGAAATCTCCACTCCATTTCGAGTCTGACAACCCCTGCAGAGAAGGTAAAAAACTCTTTTCAAAATGCCTATACATTTTACATATCCGGCCTCATATATGAGGCACGAGGAGAGAAAAATGATGCCTACATTGACTACAAAAAGGCATTGGAAATATTCCCGGACAACCACTACTTGAAAAAGGATGTACTGCGCCTGGCCACGCAGCTTGGCCTGTGGAATGACTACGAACAGCCGGTAAAACATTCAATCAGT
The DNA here is from genome assembly GCA_024277575.1 of Gammaproteobacteria bacterium. Classification (GTDB taxonomy): domain Bacteria; phylum Pseudomonadota; class Gammaproteobacteria; order Thiohalospirales; family Thiohalospiraceae; genus DRMK01. The sequence goes on from JAJRUX010000108.1 coordinate 6,573, forward strand.
TCCAGCAGGATAAAAAGTAGCACCATCGAAGGGGAAGTGGTGGTGCTGTTCGAACAGGGTTTCGCTCCCGTCAAAATGGCGGCCACTATTCCCCTTTTTATCAATAATCATACGGAGCAACTAGTTTCGTTTCCTGTTTACCAGACCCGGTTTCATAGTGAAGTTCCCTTGTCTGTTTCACTTAAGGGTGGGGAAAAAATCGGCGTTACCCAGCCCATTGTATATGTTGAGTCTTTGGCCGCAAAAGCACTGGAGGAGCATCTACCAACCATGGCAGTCCGTCAGGCATTGCGGTTCGCTGCAAAGAGAGAAATCAGTCGACAGGCGCTGAAGAAATTTGGAGAGCATGGCGAACTGGCTGTCGACATCTTCAATTTCATCACCGAGCAGGCAGACCGCCGCAGCTGGCTGACGCTACCAAACAACGCGCAGATACTTCGGTGTCATCTGCCAAAAGGAATGCACAAGCTCAATTTAAGCAACGGATCGGCAAATGATATAATTGAGATAGAAGTGGTACCAGGCCGAATAACCTTGGTACGTGTTATTGCCACAGAGGGGATATTTCATATCGATTCAACTATCATGTAGGGAAACAGGTTAGTACGGCTAAAAAGGGAAATTATCCCGGGGAGTTTGATAATGAAAAACTGGTTCACAACGGGAGCATTGCTTACCACCATATTAATGGCCGGGTGTGCAACGTCGGGAATCGAGGCAATAGGAAAACCTGCCGATGCCAAGGTCAAGAAACATCTTATTATTCATAATGAGCCGCTGGCGGACAAAATCACCATCACCAGGATGCGCACTCGCATGGCAGGAGATCTCTTGTCGGTAGAAATAACACTCACCAATCTCAGCAGCCGCGACATGAACATTCAATACCGTTTCTCCTGGTATGATGCCGATGATTTTGAGGTAGAACAGGACAAGCATGGCTGGACCCCGCTAACACTACACGGTTATGCTGACAGCAATGTTACGGCCGTGGCGCCCAACCCGTTGGTGAAGAGCTATAAGGTTAATGTGAGAGAGAACAGATGAAAAACAGAGTGAATCGTGTTGTATTTGTTTTATGTGCGGGTATGCTGGCTGCCACTGTTTTTACCGGCTGTTCAACAACCAAAGTATCATACGGCGACGCGGCGGATGTAGAAACCACCACTGCGAGTTTTGGTTCTACAGACCTGCAGCAAATCGCATCAAAAATGGTTGAATCACTGCTGTCATATCCCTCCATTGTAGAGGTTACCCGCCAACGCCGCCCCGTCATATTTATCGACGGCATAAAAAACAAAACCACGGAGCACATTGATACCGAGTCCATTACGGATACCATTGCCACACGATTGATGCGCTCCGGAAAATTTCGTTTTATCGATATTACCAAAATCGAGTCTGTCCGCAAGCAGATTGAATTCCAGCGAGAAAGCGGGATGGTAAACCCGAATACCGCCATACAGACCGGACGACAGATTGGGGCGGAATATATGCTCTATGGAAATCTGTCCAGCATTGTCAAAAAGAGCGGCAGAACCAAGGATGTGTACTACAAATTTACGCTGAAACTGATGCACCTGAAAAGCGGAATCATCGAATGGTCAGATGAGAAAGAGATCAGGAAGACCCGCACCAGATCGCTGTTCGGGCTTTGATATTTCTTGTCCATATGCTTTTCTCAACCCGATAAATGACTGAAAAAAGCAAGCCGGGAGACACGATGTTTCTACTGAAAGGCAAGGGCAACCATTCAGAACTTGTAGACATACCCAACCGAGAAAAAGATGATGTTTTCACTATCCTGTCTGGTATTAAACAGTTCTGGTTTTATTGAGAAAAAATCTGCACTGAATCGGACCGCAGAGTTGCCACTGACATCATAATCCATCCCGATACCGAAATAGACGTCAATATCGGAGTCGCTATCTTTTGCTGTTCCCTGTGTGCCTTCATAGTTCCACTGAGCCAGGCCCAACTTACCGAAAGCCGTTAGATCCGTTTGAAGCGGAAACTTTCCCATAACATCCAGGTATAACACGCTGACTTCGCCATTCTTGTTGCCACTCGTTACATCACCAAGATCCGCCCAACCCAGATCGATAGCCAGCACTTCGTTGAGATGATAGCCACCATACAGGGAGAATCCGGCACTACCATCATCCATCTCCTGGTAACTGGCATAACCAACATCCGCACCAACATAAAGACGGGAAAGCAGATCCCTGTGAGGCGTTGATACCAAAATGTCATCCGCCGCAAAGACCGGGGCCATCAATCCAGTAGCAACGATTCCACAAAGGATAGATGCATTAGCCAATCTTCTCATGCCAGATACTCCATATTTATGTCCGGAATTGCATTGCTGCTGATTAGCTTAGCATATTTGCTCTTTATCAATCCCGGGTTTGATTCTTTATCAGACACAAAAAAAAGCCCCGCCAAAAAGACGGGGCTTTCCTGTGACAAACAGCGAGCAGAGTCGCA
>JAJRUX010000109.1 GCA_024277575.1 Gammaproteobacteria bacterium
ATAAAGGATACAATATACGGGCGCAGGGGCTATCCCTGCGCCCGTATCATTTCTGAAGAATAGACAACTGGAACAATAATGCGTCTATCGCTTGCAAAGTATGTGCTATTGTTAATAGCACCACTGCTACTATCCCTCCCCGTCCATGCTGCAACCCTCCCCACCAAGGCTGCCAAGCATCTGTTTGACATAAAAAACTCCAGTAACGGGGCACTGCTGTTACCTACCGATATCGCCATCAACAAAGCCGGCCGCGTTTATATTGTTGATAGCGGTAACAATCAAATTGCTGTATTTAGCGCGGATGGGAAACCTGTATCCACTTTTGGAGCCCGGGGCTCAGGACGAGGAGAGCTGCGCGACCCTGTTGGGATAGGCATCGACCGGGGTGGAATGGTTTATGTCGCCGATGCCGGAAACAGACGAATTCAGGTATTCAGCACCAGTGGCCAGTTCAAATTTGGTTTTCCGGTGAAAGGAAAGAAGGGTCTGGTAAAGCCCATTGACGTGGCGGTGGCAAAAAATGGCACCATCTATGTTACCGGGAATACCAATCACATGCTGATGGTTTTCAACAAGTCGGGAAAACTCCTGAACCAGTGGGGTGGTGAAGGCACCAGCGAGGGACAGTTCCGATACCCTGGAACACTGGTAGTTCGAGATGGTTTGATATATGTCGTGGATGTGCTGAACACGCGGGTACAAGTATTTGAGCCCTCGGGCAGATTTCGCTTCCATATCGGAGAGTGGGGTGTCGGCCCCGGACAGATGTTCCGCCCCAAAGGAGTTGCTCTGGACCGTCAGGGCCGGGCCTATGTAACTGATAGTTATATGGATCTGATACAGGTATTCAACAATTCATACCAGTTTTCCTATGTGCTGGGTAACGCAGGCAAACCCCAGAAATTCACTGCGCCAGCCGGATTGGCGATTGATGCAGCTGGCCGAATGTATGTCACCGAAATGCTGAAACACAAAGTATCTGTTTACAGTCTGCCATGATAACAGCACGAATACCTCTTTCAACACATTACTGTAACTTGGTGTTGCTCATCCTGATGCTTTTATTCATGCTATTTCAACCGGGAAAAGAGGCTTGGGCAGCCCGTGATATCTCCCCAAAGCGGGAGTGCTCCATCTGCCATGTCATGTGGCTGACCGAGTTTACCCGCAAAGATTCCGCAACACTGATTCCGTACGATCCAAAACCGGTTGTTGATACAGGAAAGCAGGATGTGGCGAGTACAGAGCGCATGTGCTTTTCATGTCATGACGGCTTCGTACTCGACTCAAGGTTTGCCTGGGCAAAACGAGAGCATTTCCATCCGGTCGGGGTCAAACCACCAAAAGATATCAAGATACCAACCCTTGAAGGAAAAACCGTTTTTCCTCTCAACGAGGAGGGGAAAATCTACTGCGGCACCTGCCATAGCGCACATGGAATTGATTGGGAAAAGGAGAAATTTTCACCCATCTTTTTACGTGTCAAAAACGTCAATTCGAGCCTGTGCCTGGCCTGTCACCTCGATCGGGCAACCGGTATTAAAGAGGGTAACCACCCAATGTTCAAGAACATCGAACGGGTTGGCAAGGTTCCCGAGCAGCTGCGGGAAGCCGGTTCCAAGTTTGGCGGCAAAAAACACAACAAGGTAATTTGCCAGTCCTGCCACCGGATTCATGGTGCCGCCGATAAAAAACTGCTGGCAGTGAACAAACATGAGCTATGCACCACCTGCCACGCGAACAAAAAAGGGGTTGACGGCACCAAGCATGACGCCGCCATCATGACCAAGAAGGGATTGATCGCCCCCGATTCCGGACTTTGCACCGCCTGTCACAAGCCCCATTCTGGCAAGGGACCGCGAATGTGGGCCTTCAAGCTCAGGAAGGGGGAAAACCGCATCACCGCAATGTGCCTGAGTTGCCACAATCCCGAGGGCGTTGCGAAGAAAAAGGTTATCAGCAAAAAACACACCCATCCCATCGGAGTATCCATTGAGGAGGTAGGCATTTCCGCCACCCGTAAGCAGTGGAAAGCGGTTGGAGAAAATGTTTATGTCAAGGGATCACTGACTCCTCTCCCCCTGTATGACAAGCATGGAAACCGTGTATCCAAGGGGGGACAGATTGCCTGCACCACCTGTCATGACCCCCATAACTGGTCCACTCTACCGGCAAAACAACGGCCCGATCCGCTGGCAGAGGGGGATGGACGGGGAAGCTTCCTGCGCATTCCCTTCGACCGCAAGGGGGCGATATGCACCAACTGCCACGTGGACAAGGCGATGGTAGCGCTTTCCAAACACAATCTGCAGATCTCTTCCCCCAAAAACGCCGGAAAAACCACCGGCGGTGGATTATGTGGAGATTGTCACAAACCCCATGAGGGGACGGGGCCTAATCTCTGGGCAAGAGATTTCGGCCCGGGCAACGACACCATCGAGAAGATGTGTCGAGACTGCCATCGCAAAGATGGAATCGCGGCAGACAAGCTTACCGGCGAGAATTTCCATCCGGTAGGTGTCGATATCAGCAAACTGGTCTACAATCCAAAACCGAATCTGCCTCTGTTCAGCAAGAGTGGCAAGCTGGGCTACGGCGCAGGGCGGGTCAGCTGTGGTACTTGTCATAATCCCCATCAATGGGACCCACAGGATCCGGACAGCATAGAGGGAGCTTTCCCGGATGTCGAAGGCAACGGTCAAAACAGTTTTCTGCGCATCCCTGCAGCCCCCGGAGAGAAACTTTGTGTAGAATGCCACACCGACAAGCGTTTCATCCGGGGAACCGATCACGATCTCCACGTCACCGGCCCGGATCAGCCTAATGCAGTAGGCGATGCTGTCGACAAAACCGGCATCTGTGGCCAGTGCCACATGGTGCACAATGCACCTAACCGGCTGCGGCTCTGGGCCCGCAAGCTCGGCCCCGGAAAAAATCCGCAAGAACGATTATGCCGCAGTTGCCACAATAAAGATCGCTTTGCTGGCAACAAGCTGCCGACCCGGATCACTCATCCTGTGGAGATCCGCGGCATTAGCATGCGCGGGGGGCAACCCACCAGGGGCAAAAAGGGCCACCGGCCGGTATTCGATGATCAAGGAAAAGAAGCCCGCTCCGGCGTGATAACCTGTCCCACCTGCCACAACCCCCACAAGTGGTCGGATATCAAGCAGAGACCCGGCCCCGGTAAGAATGTGGAAGGAGACGTGCGCAACAGCTTCCTGCGCGATGCGCGCAACGTTGATTTGTGCGCCAACTGCCACGGTATGGATGCCATCTTCCGCTTCAAGTATTTCCATGCGGAAGCATCCCGCCGGAAACACCGGTTGTATGAATAGAGCAACGGATGTATTGACGCAGCGCCAGACGCTGGATTTCTATCCAACAGAATCCAGATAGGCCAACTCCGCCTCGCTGAAACCACCTTCGAGGCGCGCCTGTTTGTGGAACGGTCCCCTCACCCGTCCGGTCATGTATTGGGAAAGCAGATTACGAAATGTCGTTTCCGGTTCCAGCTGCCGCTGGTCACACAGATACTTGAACCAGCGCGAGCCGATGGCCACATGCCCAATCTCATCGCGCAGCACGATTTCCAGCGCCGCTACTGCACATTCATCGCCGCATGCCTGGAGTTTTTTCATGATACCGGGGGTGACATCAAGTCCACGGGCTTCCAGCACGCGCGGCACCAACGCCATGCGCACCAAGGGATCAAATGCGGTTGTTTGCGCCATTTCCCACAAACCATTGTGGGCCTCAAAATCTCCATATTCGTAAGAGAGATTCTGCAGACAGCGATGCAACAGATTAAAATGGGTTGCCTCTTCATCGGCTACCCTGATCCAGTCGTCGTAGAACTCCCGGGGCATATCCCGGAAACGGTACACCGCATCCCAAGCCAGGTTAATGGCGTTGAACTCGATATGACATATGGCATGGAGCAGCGCTGCATGTCCTTCCGCTGTATTTACTCTACGCCGGGGCAACTCTCTTGGTGCCACCAACCGAGGATACTGAGGCCGCCCCGGTTCACCTATCGGTTCAGGCGGCTGGATTGATTCGGGCAGTAACCACTCCTCACGCCAGGCTGTCGCGGTATCATGTGTTAGTGCCGTTTTCTCATCCGGCTCGCATACAGCCAGGCAAGTTTGCGCGGCTTCAAATAGATTGCTCATATCAATAAATCCATACTGTAACTACTCAGCGGACAGCACTATACTTTCAGAGCTAATATCAGATCCATAACATTGGTTCCAGTCGGACCGGTGCAAATGAGATCATCACTTGCTTCAAGAAAGCTTCCGGCGTCTGCCCGGCTCAGGCAGTCGCTGGAATCCAGTCCCTTATTCCGGCCACGGCCAACTGTACCCCCATCTACCAAAGCACCGGCCTCTTCTGTAAGACCATCCGTGCCATCGGTTCCGGCAGCAAGAAAAAAGATTGAATCGCTGTCCGCCAGAATCTGCGCAGCAGCCAGTGCCAGGCTCTGGTTGCGCCCTCCCCGTCCCGGCGATGGGGGCAGCGTCACCGTACTCTCTCCACCCCAAAGGTATAGGCCAGCTGGACCGTCGAGCACCTGTCGGGAAAATCGTGCGGCAATCTGCAATGCATCACCAAAGAACGGTTCCGAATGCTGGTAAACAGAATACCCGATAACCTTTCCCACCTCCGCCGCCGCGTCTAATGCCTGTTGATTGTTGGCAATAATCTCACTTTTAACGGATCGAAAACAGGCTGTATCAACGTCTGGAACCGCAGGCAGCCTCCGTAACAATATCTGTAACCACGCTGGGAAGCGATTCCAGAGAGGAAGATCTACACCACCATCCGGAACCAGGAGACCGGAACCAATAGTCGCGGGATCATCCCCCACCACATCGGAGATCATCAAGTTTAACACGCTGTGACCATGCAGCTGCTCCGCCAAACGTCCACCCTTGATACATGAAAACCGTTTGCGAATGCTATTCATCGCCGAGATATCCAGCCCGGAACCGAGCAACCAATCAGTTATCCGGCGCAGTTCATCCAAACTGATATCCTCAGGTGGCACTTCAACCAGAGAAGAGGTTCCACCGGATATCAAAAACAGGAGTTTCGTATCTTCAGGAGTGCTGGCGACAAACTGCAAAAGTTGCTCCCCTCCTGCCAGACTGCCCTCATTCGGGACAGGATGCCCCGCTTCCAAACATCCGAAAGGCAATGATGGATCGCAATATCCAGTTTTGGTAATGATCAGAGCACGGGTTATATCCCTGTCAAGAACATCCAGCGCACCTTGCGTCATACTGGCAGCAGCCTTGCCAATGGCAACCAGATCCACTGTCGAGCGAACGGGGTGATGTTGCAGGTAGTGCCGGACAACACTCCGGCCATCGACCGCATGCAGCTCTGCAGCATAGATATCCAGTAGCACTTCTCGCGGTGAGAAAGCGACTTGATTCATCTGTTTTACATCTCACCCGTAATGGAAATATCCCCTACGGATAAACTATACAACAATGGATAGCAGCGTCGTTAAACAAAAAAGGCCACGGTGACAATACTGCCACCGTGACCCAACAGTTACTATAACTTTTAAGGCTTATTTACTCAGAATATGCAGTTCAACCCGACGGTTTTCCGCACGACCCTGCGCAGTGCTGTTACTGGCAACCGGGTTGGCAGGTCCATACCCCTTCGCAACCAGATTCCCGGGGGCAACACCCTTGGTGATCAGGTAGCTACGCACCGACTTGGCCCTTCTGTAAGAAAGTCTTTCGTTAAAGGCCTTGGACCCGGTACTGTCGGTATAACCCGCTACTTCGACAACCATGTTGGGATGCTTGAGCAACGATGCCGCCACCTCATCAAGAACAGCGAGAGATTCCGGCAACAGCTTGTCTGAACCACTGACAAAGTTGACGCCATGCAGCACAACAACCTCCGGGATCTCACACCCTTTGGTATCGACCTTGATGCCAGCGGCGGTAGCAGGACAACTGTCCTTGCTGTCTACAACACCATCTCCATCACTATCCAGTTCGCACCCTTTGGCATCCACCTTCGCACCAGCCGGTGTTCCTCCGCAGGCATCCTGGTCGTCGGGAACTCCATCGCCATCACTATCCACCACCACAGGAGCTGGTGCCGGCGCAGGCGCTGCTTCTGCTACCGGTTCAGGAGCCGGGGCCGGCTCAGGCTGGGGTTTGGCGCCAAAAGGAATGGCCAAGCCAATATTCACCAGCCAGTCTTCAAAGCGTTCATGCGTTTCGCCGCCGACGACTGTTCTGTCATCCTCATCAACACGATAGCGAGCGTCAAAGCGCAACTGGGTTCCACCCTGGGTCAGCTGCCGAAAGAAACCCAGGCCAATATTCGCCATCGGGTTGGTATTGTTGTTGTCCCCGGCGAATGAAGTATTCATTGCACCGGCACCGATCACGGCGTAAGGCGCAAATCCTGGATTACGGGTAAAGAAAAACAGACCGTCAATCAGCACTCCGGCCTGCTCATATTTGTTATCCGTATCAGTCTGTTCGAGAATATCCCCCACCAGACTGAACTCCATGTTCCAGCGGTCATTGACAGCCTTACCAAATCCAAGCTGCAATCCAACATTATCATCGGCCAACCGGTCCTCATCAGCACCCACATATGAGATGGCAGGAACAATATAGGTACGGCTATCGACATCGGCACTGACCGGTGTGGCAAAGGCCCCGGCCATGACCAATGCAGGCAAAACACGCAGAACTCTCTTATTCATACATACTCCTGGTAATTATATCTTTATCCATAATCCAACCAGCAAAAACACAATCATAACTTTAGGGGGAGATTGAGTTTCAACCGCTGCGCTATACTATACAATACTCTTAATTAATCAACCACAGCGCATTGTTGTGGTCAGACCACACACGTTTAAACAAGCTTCTGTCATTTGGAAACAGTTCACCCATGAATCGAAACAAACAGATACTTTTCTGGCTGATACCAGCCTCAATTTTTATTGCAGGATGCGATGGAAATGATGTCCCTTCTTTCGGACCTGAACAAAATGAGGTATACAGTGGCCAGTTTCTGGATAGCGCTGTGGCAAATCTGGATTACAACTCGTCTACGCAGTCAGGAACAACCGATACCGCCGGACGTTTCCATTATCAGGAGGGTGAATCAGTTACCTTCACAGTCGGTAAAGTTACTCTGGGAACCGCATCGGGACAGGCGGTGGTAACACCGGTCAATCTGGTTTCAAACAGCAGCAGCTCCACCCCTGAAGTACAAAATATCGCCCGTTTTTTACTAGCCCTGGATCAGGATGACGACCCACGTAACGGCATCACGATTTCACCGACGGTCAAATCGGCTGCAGAGAGTTGGTCACCCGTTGATTTTTCAGCAGATGATTTTGACTCACAGATAAGCCCCATCATCACCGAAGTTGGCAACATGGACGGGCGCACAGCAGTATTGCCAAACGTCAGCGAGACTAAACAACATCTGGACAAAACTATCTTTTGCGCCTATGGCGGAGCATACAGCGGAACCTATTCAACTGCGACCGGCAATAATGGAACATGGATAGCATTAGTTGATTCGGTGGAGGGAGGAGTCACGGGTTTCATCAACGATGATTCAGGAAGCAATTTCCAGATGATTGGTCAACTAAATGCCAATAGCACAACCTCCTTTTCAGCAAATATCTATCCTTCAGGGATACTATCCAATTGGGAGGGTTCCCTTTCCTCTGCCGGAGTTCTTGTGGCAAATTCGGGTGACATTACCGGCATAAGATATAATATCGGGTTATCAGAAAACACCAAAGGAGATATCTACCGGGGGAGCCTGGCTAAAGGAAATCAAACAGATGTTACCAATATTTATGCCATTGTATTTGCTGTTGACGGGGTGAACATTACAGGAAGAGCGTACAGCCTGGCCCGCAAAACATACGTTGATATACAACCGCAATTAATCAATGAAAATACCATCCAATTTTCTCTGGATGGAACAGAGTTGATTGGTGGAGGGTTAAATACCAGCAACTACATTTCTATTGCGGGTAACGGTGGTCAGGAAAACATCCAGGGAACTGCCTGCAAGATCCCATGATCACCACTGATGCCATCCAGAAGGATAAGCATGTAAAGGCATTCTATGAAAAGCTGTTGGAGAAAGGGGAAAAATTCTTCAAAATCGGTAACTATTCAGCATAGCTGAAAATGAGTATGTAACTGTTCAGATTGCCCCTGAAATTCGTCAGTTCAAGGCGAAAAATATGAGTTTACACGGATATATGAGCATTTTTTAACGCAGAAATAATGGCAGATTTCAGGGGTGAGCTGAATAGTTACCAAAATCGCTTGATTTTATAGAGAGCATCTAACGGCAGTCCCGCCGTACCACTTCACGGGAATCCTTACCTAAAAAAGCACTTAATCGCAATCCCCATTGCTTCAGCGCAGTGAACACAATACCTTGCCGTTCCAAGTGGCGGCTTGAAATAATAAGCGGTCGATTCGGAAATACAGGGCGTCCCTTTTGCTTGAGACGTTTGCTCATGGCGATATCTTCCTGCAGCGGGATATCAGGGAAGCCACCAACCTGTTCATACACTGTTCGCCGCATGAACAGACCCTGTCTCCCTATCGCGATTCCGGTAAGCCGCGAACGCCAGCTCATGACTCGCTCTACTATTCGCAGTATACGCAGATGGCCGGAGAGACGCACTTCAAAACAGCCCCATGCTCTGTTCTCCAGTGCAGAAAATATCAGTTGATCAGCGTGATCCGGTAACAAACAGTCGGCATGCAGGAACAGCAGTGTCTCTCCCCACGCATGTTGGGCACCAAGATTCATCTGCCCGGCACATCTGCCAGGCCCCTCGACTATCTGATCCACCAGCTCCTGCGCAAGCTCAACAGTATTATCGCTGCTGCCACCATCCACCAGGATCACCTCATGGCCCTCGGCACGACGTGGTTGCAATGTCAGGAGGGCGGGAATAATCCGGGCCGATTCATTCAGCGCCGGAATGATAATAGAGAGCTGCAGTGCCGGTTCACGATAAGAGCGGGTGGATAACGGCTGTTTCAAGCGACTTTCCCTGGGTGAGCAGCGCGGCAGAACACGAAGCTTGCGCATGCTGTGGACTCTGTTCTGGCGCCGCCTCATTAACCTACGCTACTCAGCTCCGGCCGTACAGACGAACCAGACCGGACAGATGTGAAGAGAGATCCGGACGCACCTGTTTCCAATCAAACCGCCACTGCCAGTTTCCCTCCATAGTGCCCGGCATGTTCATGCGGTGCTCCCCGTCAAGCTCCAGCACATCCTGCATGGGCAGCATGGCAAGACAGGCAACTGAAGCCAGGGCAGCACGAATCAGCGGCCAGGGCATCTCTTCGCCGGGGTGCCCCAAGTAGGCGGAGATGTGGCCTTTTTCCGCCTCCGTCAGCGATGCATACCAACCCAGCGTGGTGTCGTTGTCATGGGTTCCGGTATAGACTACCGACTCTTTTTCATGATTGTGCGGCAGGTAGGGATTGGCGGCGTCACCGCCAAAGGCGAACTGCAGGATTTTCATGCCGGGCAGACCAAACCGGCTGCGCAGCGCATCTACCTCCGGTGTGATTATTCCCAGATCTTCTGCGACCAGTGGCAAAGCATGAAACACCTCGTACAATGCACTCAACAACGCCTCGCCCGGCGCCTTGACCCAGCGCCCTTCCATGGCGGTTTCTGCACTGCCCGGGATCTCCCAGCACGCTTCAAAACCACGGAAATGATCTATCCGCACAAAGTCGAACAGTTCAAGCTGGGTGCGCATCCGTGCGATCCACCAGGCAAACCCGTCTTCCTGCATCCGCTCCCAGCGATAGAGCGGATTCCCCCAGCGCTGCCCGGTAGCGGAAAAGTAGTCAGGCGGAACACCAGCAACGGTCTGTGCGTTGCCATGCTCATCTACGGTAAAATATTCGCGATGGGCCCAGACCTCGGCACTGTCGTGCGCGACGAAAATGGGCATATCACCAAACAGCAGCACACCGTGCTGCCGGGCATAATCCCTCAGCTCATGCCATTGCTGGAAAAAGAGATATTGCTGAAAGCTGATTGAATCGACCACATCTTTCAAACGGATGCGGGCCTGCTCGAGCGCTTTTGGCTGTCGATCACGCAATGCCTCCGGCCATTGTGGCCATGCCTGTTCGCCCTGCTCCTGACGCAGCGCCATATACAGGGAAAAATCATTCAGCCAATCAGTATGGCGGGAGGAAAAAGCACGCAGATCCTGCTTTTCCTGCTCTGTTGCGCATTGTTGCAACCCATCCCATGCCTGCTGCAAACGAGCCATTCGATAGTCACCGAAGGAGTCATGCGGGATGCTTTTCAGCGGTTCAAGCCACCCTTTGTCCTGCAGCCACTCCAAGCTGATCAAAAGGGGGTTGCCCGCATGTACCGAAAGGCACTGGTAGGGGGAACCATCGTCATGGGTTGGCCCCAGCGGCAAGACCTGCCAGACAGAGATCTCACTGGCAGCCAGAAACTCGATAAAACGGTACGCCTCCGCCCCCAAGTCACCATTCCCGACACCGCCCGGCAGCGATGTGATATGCAGCAGAATTCCTGCGCGGCGTTCGTCTGACAGAGTCATGCGTGACTAGCGAACATGGTGGACTTGCTGCCCCAGCATTTCGGGAATCACCAGCACAACCCCTTCTTCACTGACATAAAAACGTTTTTCATCCTCTTCCCTGTTTTCACCGATGACCATACCCGCTGGGATTTCACATTTTTTATCAATAATTGCCTTGCGGATGCGACAATTCTCCCCGATATTCACATCAGGGAGAATAACCGAATCCTCGATATTGGACCAGGATTCCACCACCACGTTGGAAAACAGCAGGGAGCGGCGCACGGTTGCCCCGGAGATAATACAGCCACCAGAGGTGATGGAGTCCACCGCCATACCCCGCCGGTCATCGTCATCAAACACAAATTTTGCAGGCGGAACCTGGCGCTGATAGGTCCAGATCGGCCAGTCCTGATCATAGAGATTCAGCTCGGGCGTCACGCTAATCAGCTCCAGGTTGGCCTTCCAGTAGCTGTCCACTGTTCCTACATCGCGCCAGTAACTCTGCCCGCCGGTGGCTGAGTCGGCAAATGGATAGGCAAATACGCGATATTTATTGAGCAGACCCGGGATAATATCCTTCCCAAAGTCGCGGCTGGAACCCGGCGTATCCGCATCCTTTATCAACTGCTCAAAAAGAAATTCCGTATTGAATATATAGATCCCCATGGAGACCAGTGACACATCATCCGAACCCGGTTTCGGCGTGGGGCTGTCCGGCTTTTCTTCAAAACTGACAATCTGGCTGTCATCATCGATTCCCATCACGCCAAATGCACTTGCTTCCGCCAACGGCACCTCGATACAGCCAACAGTGATGTCCGCCTCTCTCTCCACATGAAGGGCGAGCATGGGACCATAGTCCATTTTGTAGATATGATCTCCGGCAAGGATAAGAACGTAGTCCGGATTGTGACGGCGGATGATATCCAGATTCTGGTAGACCGCATCTGCAGTACCGGCATACCATGCGGCTTCAATTCGCTGCTGCGCCGGCAGCAGCTCGACTAATTCACCAAAATCACCCCGCAATGAACCCCAGCCCTGGCGGATATGGCGGATCAGGGAGTGCGCTTTGTACTGAGTCAAAACACCGATACGTCGTATCCCGGAGTTAATGCAGTTGGAGAGTGGAAAATCGATAATACGAAACTTGCCGGCAAAAGGCACCGCTGGTTTTGCCCGCCACATGGTCAGCTGTTTAAGCCGTGAACCGCGTCCTCCGGCTAAAATGAGTGCAAGCGTATTGCTGGTAAGACGGCTGACGAATCGTGACTGGCGGTTGAATTGCATCACGCAATCTCCTTGTTATTGCAAGAACAGGTAACTTATATCCCTTGATACAGCATCGGCCAAATCCATGTTAACCTTAGCGCCATTGAAAAAGAGGACTTCTATTGTGGATGACCCCCAATATCCAAACGATACCATAGCATTGGCGCCAGACCTATTAAAGATCATTGAGGCACGCCATCATGATCCCTTTTCTGTTCTTGGACGTCACACCGACGGCAAACAGGAGACCATACGTGCCTTTATCCCGGAAGCTGTATCAGTGCATATTGGCAGTAAAAAAGGCCCCCAGTTTGAACGTATTGCCAACACCGATCTGTTTGAATGGAGTGGCCCGGCAGGTACGGTGAAAAAACAGTACCGTTTGTGCTGGAGTGATACCGGCGACCGGATCCATTGCATCATTGATCCCTACCAGTTTGCGCCGCAGATTTCGGAATTTGACCTGCACCTGTTCGGAGAAGGCAGGCACTGGCATATCTACAATATTCTTGGCGCCCACCCGATGGAAATCGAAGGGGTTAAGGGAGTGCGCTTCGCCACCTGGGCGCCGAATGCCGAACGCATCAGCGTGGTTGGCGATTTCAACCGCTGGGATGGGCGCTGCCACCCGATGGCGGTACACGGCTCCAGCGGGATCTGGGAGCTTTTCATTCCCGAACTGAAACCGGGTACACTCTACAAGTTTGAAATCCGCAATCGCCATAGCGGAGCAGTTCTCCTGAAAACAGATCCTTATGGCCAGCAGTTCGAGCTTCGCCCCAACACTGCAGCCATCATCCGGAATGACGAACCCTATCTGTGGCAGGATGCAGACTGGATGAAACAGCGGGCCGACGCAGACTGGCAACACAACCCCATGTCGGTCTATGAGGTACACCCCGGCTCCTGGCTGCGGGACGAAAACGGAAACTTCCTCAACTACCGCGAGCTGGCAATACAGCTGGTTGAGTATGTCAGCGAACTGGGGTTCACACACATCGAACTGCTCCCCGTCACCGAGCATCCACTGGATGCCTCCTGGGGCTATCAGACCACCGGCTACTTTGCCCCCACCAGCCGCTTCGGTACACCCGACGAGTTCCGCTTTTTTGTCGACTACTGCCACCGGCACGGCATCGGCATACTGCTCGACTGGGTACCGGCCCACTTCCCCAAGGACAGCCACGGAATCGCCCGTTTCGACGGCACCGCCCTGTACGAACATGAAGACCCGCGCCGGGGGGAACATCGCGACTGGGGCACACTGATCTACAACTTCGGCCGGAATGAAGTTAAAAACTTCCTGCTCGCCAGCGCCATCTACTGGCTGGAGGAGTTTCATATCGACGGACTGCGCGTGGATGCCGTTGCCTCCATGATCTACCTGGACTACTCCCGTGAAGAGGGGGACTGGATCCCCAACATCTACGGTGGCAATGAAAACCTGGAGGCGCTGGAGTTTCTGCGTGAACTGAATACCGTGGTTCACAGCCAGCACCCGGGCGCACTGGTGATCGCCGAAGAGTCCACCTCCTGGCCACAGGTCAGCCGCCCGGTCTGGCTGGGTGGCCTGGGTTTTTCCATGAAATGGAATATGGGCTGGATGCACGACACCCTGCAGTATATGAGCAAGGATCCGATCCACCGCCACTATCACCATGACCAGCTCACCTTCGGCCTGCTGTATGCCTTCACCGAGAATTTCATGCTGCCGTTCTCCCATGACGAGGTGGTGCACGGCAAGGGGTCAATGCTCAACAAGATGCCCGGAGACGAGTGGCAGCGTTTCGCCAATCTGCGCCTTCTTTACACCTATATGTACACCTATCCGGGCAAGAAGCTGCTGTTCATGGGCAACGAATTTGGCCAGGGCGTGGAATTGAACTTCGCCCATGCACTGGACTGGTATGTACTCGATTTTCCCCTGCACAAAGGAGTAAAGCGGCTGCTGGGCGATCTGAACCGCAGTTACCGCTCCACCCCTCCCCTTTACCGTCATGAATTTGAACACCAGGGATTCGAGTGGCTGGATTGTCACGACTCCGATCAGTCGGTGCTGAGTTATCTGCGCAAAGACGGTGATGATTTCGTTGTGGTGGTACTGAACTTTACCCCCATTGTACGCAACAACTACCGCCTTGGCGTACCGGCTCCCGGTTACTATCAGGAGCTGTTGAACTCAGATTCCGCCCACTATGGCGGCAGTAATACCGGCAATGGCGGTGGAGTGAGTAGCGAACCGATTCCCTGGATGGGACAGCCTCACTCAATCGAGCTGACTCTGCCCCCTCTTGCCGGACTGGTTTTCAAGCTGGTTTGAGTCAGGAAAATGATGGAACTCCTCGCAATAAAGATGGCAATGCCTGAATTTCTCATGCTGAACACCAAAAACAAACATGCCTGAAAACAAAAAAAACTCACACAAAATATTGTTTGCCTCCAGTGAGGCCTACCCACTGATCAAGACTGGCGGATTGGGCGATGTCTCCGGCAGTCTGCCAGCTGCGCTCAAGGGATTGCAGCAAGATGTTCGCCTGGTGCTGCCCGCTTATCGGGAGATCCTGGAACAGAAAGGCAAGGTGAAAACCATCGCCCAAATTTCACTTCCTCTGGGCCGGGCAAGAGTGCTGGAACGCCTGCTGCCGGGCACCCGGCTCAAGGTATGGCTGGTGGATTGCCCTTCCTGTTTTGATCGGCCCGGTAACCCTTACCAGGGTTCAAATGGCCTGCCCTGGCCAGACAATGCGGAGCGGTTTGCCCTGTTTTGCCAGGCCATCAGCTACCTGGCCCTGAACCAGGCGGGGCTGGACTGGCAACCCGATCTGGTGCACTGCAACGACTGGCAAACCGGCCTGGCGCCCGCACTGCTCAGTCTGCATAAAACCCGTCCCGCCACGCTGTTTACCATTCACAACCTGGCCTATCAGGGACTGTTCCCCGAAACCACCTTTTTCGCGCTCGATCTGCCCTGGTCATTCTGGTCCCCTCATGCCCTTGAGTTCTATGGCAAGCTCTCTTTCATGAAGGGAGGGCTGGTTTTCGCCGATCGCATCAACACTGTCAGCCCCACCTATGCGGAGGAAATCCAGACACCCGAATTCGGTTGTGGTCTCGATGGCCTTCTGCGCCATCGCAGAAACAAACTCAGCGGAATACTCAACGGGGTTGATAAAAACTGGAATCCCGCCCGCGACCCCGCCCTGGCCAAAAACTACAGCCTGCGCGACATAAATGGGAAACAGGACAACAAAAAAGCCCTGCAACAGGAACTGGGACTGCCAAATTCAGGCAAGGTAGCACTGTTGGCCTTTATCGGCCGGCTGGTGGAGCAGAAAGGAATCGACCTGCTGCTGGAAATACTGCCTGAAATAGTCAAACTGCCCGCACAGGTCGCTTTTCTTGGCAGTGGTGAAAAACATTATGAACAAGGCCTGCAGCAGCTGGCACAGCGCTATCCGGAACAGATCGCCGTACAAGTTGGTTTCGATGAAGCCCTGGCCCACCGCATTGAAGCCGGTGCCGATATATTCCTGATGCCCTCGCGCTTTGAACCCTGCGGTCTGAACCAGATGTACAGCCTGCATTACGGAACCCCGCCCATCGTGCACCGGGTGGGGGGGCTGGCGGATACCGTGGTGGACTCCACCCCCGCTACCCTGCAAAACGGCACAGCAACAGGAGTGGTCTTTGACCGGGCAGACAGCTCTGTTTTGCTGGAGGCAGTCAAACGCGCCACACTGCTCTACGGGCAGCAAAATGGATATTGGAAACCACTGCAACAACAGGGAATGCGGCAGGATTTCTCCTGGAAACGCAGTGCGGAACGCTATCTGGAGCTTTATGAACAAACTCTGTCAGAAAAGGCTCCTCCTTCCCCGACCTGATCCACCAATCAGGCTTTTTTCACCGAGGTAGTCAAACACTCTTTCCGCCACAAACACTTCTGCTGATCACAAATCCCGGCAATGGCCGTACCAAAGCAGGGAAAATTCCCCTCGGCACGTTGAATCTGACGAATGATCTCCCCCTTGTTTATCCGGGCAGTTTTGACGCCCCACTCTTTGGCTATCCTGCGAACTTCTGGCATCTTCATTGATCATAACTCCATACTTTTATCATTTTAAACTATCGCAATATCGGAGGATAACGAATATCCTTTAGGCCAGCCCGACAAAAACCCGTCCTTTCTAAACATTTTAACGAGATGGCCGAAGAGTATACCTGTTACTGAATTCCGCCAGCTTTCAGGCGGGATGGAAATTTTAGCAAATAAGGAGTTACATAAGTATGAAAATTGCACTAATCGGACTGGGAAAAATGGGCGCAAACATGGCCCGCCGTCTTTGCCGTGGCGGTATTGAAGTGGTTGGTTACAATCGTTCTCCGGAGATTATCGAAGAGCTGGCCAGAGAAGAGGGCATGATTCCCGCCAACAGCCTGGCCGATGCAATCAAACAGCTCCCCTCCCCCCGTGTGGTCTGGCTAATGCTGCCCAGTGGCGCACCCACCGAAAACAGCCTGCAGGAGTTGATCCCGATGCTGGACAAGGGCGATATTGTGGTGGAAGGCGGCAACTCCAACTATCATGACAGCCAGCGCCGCGGGAAGATGCTGGCCGAACACGGCATCGGTTATGTTGATTCCGGAACCTCCGGCGGCGTATGGGGATTGAAAGAGGGTTACTGCCTGATGGTCGGCGGCGAGAAAGAGCATGTCAACGCGGTTGAACCGATCCTCAAGACACTCGCCCCGGCAGCCGATCGCGGCTGGGCACATGTCGGCCCGGTTGGCGCAGGACACTTCACCAAGATGATCCACAACGGTATCGAATACGGCATGATGCAGGCCTACGCGGAAGGGTTCGCCCTGTTGCGCGGCAAAGAGGAGTTCGCGCTTGATATGGCTCAGATTACCGAGCTGTGGAAACATGGCTCCGTGGTGCGCAGCTGGCTGCTGGATCTTACCGCGGACTTCATGCAGAGAGATCAGAACCTGGAGGACATCGAACCTTACGTTGCCGACTCCGGCGAGGGGCGCTGGACGGTCAATGAATCGGTTGACCAGGGCGTTGCCGCTCCCGTACTGACGCTGGCACTGCAGATGCGTTTTGCCAGCCAGGATGAATATGGCTACGGAAACCGGGTGCTGTCCATGATGCGTAACGCATTTGGCGGCCATTTCGTTGAAACCAGGGATAAATAATCGTGACTGAGTCATGCACCTTTGTAATCTTCGGGGCCACAGGCAACCTGGCACAGGTCAAACTGCTCCCCGCCCTCTATCATCTGGAGCAGGCCAACCGGCTGCCCAAAGGGATGGCAATCATGGGCTTTGGCCGTCGCAGCTGGAGCAAGGAGGAGTGGTGCAAGCAGGTTGAGCAGATGCTTGAGCCCCGCGTCCGGGGTGGCATTGACAATGAGGTTTTCCAGCGATTGAGTCAACGGCTTCACTTCTGTCAGGGGGATCTCTCCGAGGCCGATTCATTCCAGCATCTGCGTGAAACCATTGAGGGTAATCCGGATCTGCCCAAAAATATGGCGTTTTACATGGCCATCAGTCCGGCAGAGTACAAGGCAACAGCCCGAAATCTGGCGACTGCGGGACTTAACGAAGAAAAGGGTGGATGGCGACGGCTGGTGGTGGAAAAACCGTTCGGCTATGATCTGGAAAGCGCCCGGATCCTCGACAGCTGTCTGCACCGCCACTTTTCCGAACGGCAGATCTATCGCATCGACCACTATCTGGGCAAGGCGATGGTCCAGAACGTACTGGTATTCCGGTTCGCCAACCTGATGCTGGAACCGCTCTGGAACCGGAACTATATCGATCATGTCCAGATAACCCACTCGGAGAGCCTCGGCATCGCCGGGCGGGCGCACTACTATGACGGCGCCGGGGCACTGCGCGACATGGTGCAGAGTCATCTTTTGCAGATGCTGGCGCTGGTCGCAATGGAGCCACCGGCCTACCTGGACGCCGAATCCCTGCGCGACGAGAAGGTGAAGGCGCTGAAATCCATCCGTCCCATTCCCCGACAGGCCGTCAATGCGCACGCCTACCGGGCTCAATACAGACGCGGATCAGTCAACGGCAAAGAGGTTCCCGGTTATCTGGAGGAAGAGGGTATCGCCCCCAACAGCACCACCGAAACCTACGCATCGCTAAAACTCTATATCGACAACTGGCGCTGGCGCGGAGTGCCG
>JAJRUX010000110.1 GCA_024277575.1 Gammaproteobacteria bacterium
AATTATCCCGTTTCAGCTTGTCCCGGTGGGGAAGTTAAAGTTACAATATACCGTTTAATAAACAGGCCGTCTGACAGGAAGATGGTCCAATTGGCAATGTTGGGAGTTAACAGTTCATGTCATTGAATGCTGAAGCCAAGTCCGGAATCGTCAAGGATTTCCAGCGTGGCGATAACGATACCGGTTCACCGGAGGTGCAGGTTGCCCTGCTTACAGCGCAGATAGAAGATCTGTCCGCGCATTTCAAAACACATATTCATGATCACCATTCCCGGCGGGGATTGCTGCGCATGGTCAGCCAGCGCCGCAAGCTGCTCGATTACCTGAAGAGAAAGGACGTGGAGCGTTATCGTACTCTGATCGGTCGTCTCGGCCTGCGCCGTTAATCCGGTTATTATTACGGCTTTCAGCCATCACCCCACCAAGGAATTGCAAGTGACCCTCGTTAAAAAAGAGTTTCAGTATGGTAACCATCTGGTCAGCCTCGAGACCGGGCAGATTGCCCGGCAGGCCAGCGGCGCAGTAAAGGTAGCGATGGGCGATACGGTGGTGCTGGTTACCGCTGTCGCTCATGAGGAGGCCGTGGAGGGGCGGGATTTTTTCCCGCTGACGGTAAACTATCAGGAACGCACTTACGCTGCCGGCAAGATCCCCGGCGGGTTTTTCAAACGGGAAGGGCGCCCCAGCGAGAAGGAGACACTTACCTCCCGGTTGATCGATCGTCCCATCCGGCCGCTGTTTCCAAAAGGGTTCACCAACGAAGTGCAGGTTATCTGCACGGTGCTGTCGCTGGATCCTGAAATCGATCCGGATATCCCTTCCCTGATCGGCGCCTCTGCTGCGCTGGCAATTTCCGGTGCGCCGTTCAACGGCCCGCTGGGAGCGGCCCGGGTGGGGTACAGGGATGGTGAGTACCTGCTGAACCCGACTCTGAGCCAGCTGAAGAGTTCGGCTCTGGACCTGGTGGTGGCCGGAACGGAAAGCGCGGTATTGATGGTGGAGTCCGAGGCGAAAGAGCTCTCTGAAGAGGTGATGCTCGGCGCGGTGATGTTTGGCCATGAGCAGTTGCAGGCCGCCATCAGCGCAATTCTTGAACTGCAGGCCGAAGCCGGCAAACCTGCCTGGGAGTGGCAACCCCCAGCCAAGGATGAGGCACTGCATGCGGCGGTAGCCGCGGAGTGTGAGGCAGGCATCAACGAAGCCTACCAGATTCAGCAGAAGCAGGAGCGTTACAGCCGCCTGTCCGAGATCCGCAAGGCAGCGGTCGAAAAACTTGCTGGCGATGAGGGTGAAAGTGGCTACACTGCCGAGCAGGTAAAAGACGCAGTCTCCGCGCTGGAAAAACGTATCGTTCGCGGACGTATCCTGGCGGGTGAGCCGCGCATCGATGGCCGTGACACCAAAACCGTGCGTAACCTGGACATTCAGGTGGGCGTACTGCCGCGTACCCACGGTTCTGCCCTGTTCACCCGCGGTGAGACCCAGGCTCTGGTAGTTACCACACTGGGTACCGAGCGGGATGCCCAGCTGATCGATGCCATTGAAGGTGAGCGTAAAGAGGCCTTCATGCTGCATTACAACTTCCCTCCCTACAGCGTCGGAGAGACCGGTTTTGTCGGCAGCCCCAAGCGCCGCGAGATTGGACATGGCCGTCTGGCCAAGCGGGGTGTTGCTGCGGTGATGCCCGGTAGTGACGAGTTCCCGTACTCCATTCGCGTCGTATCCGAAATCACTGAATCCAACGGTTCCAGCTCCATGGCCTCCGTCTGTGGTACCAGCCTGGCATTGATGGATGCCGGTGTGCCGATCAAGGCTTCGGTAGCAGGCATCGCCATGGGTCTGATCAAGGAAGGGGAACAGTTTGCAGTGTTGACCGATATTCTGGGTGACGAGGATCATCTGGGCGACATGGACTTCAAGGTGGCTGGTACCGAACAGGGTGTAACGGCCCTGCAGATGGATATCAAAATCGATGGTATCACCCGCGAGATCATGCAGCAGGCGCTGGCCCAGGCGAACCAGGGGCGCAATCACATCCTGGCGGCGATGGATCAGGTAATCAAGACCCCACGCACCGAGATGTCAGATTACGCACCGCGTTACATTACCATCAAGATCAATCCCGAAAAGATCCGCGATGTGATCGGCAAGGGCGGTGCCACCATCCGCGCCATCACCGAAGAGACCGGCGCGGTCATCGACATCAACGATGACGGCACGGTGAAGATCGCCTCGGTGGACAGCGCTGCCGGTCAGGAAGCATTGCGCCGTATCGAACAGATCACCGCCGATGTCGAGGTTGGCCAGGTCTATGAGGGCAAGGTAGCCAAGCTGATGGACTTCGGTGCGTTCGTAACCATACTGCCGGGCAAGGATGGTCTGGTGCATATATCGCAAATCTCCGAGGAGCGCGTGCAGAACGTAAGCGACAAGCTTTCGGAGGGCGATGTGATCAAGGTCAAGGTGCTCGAGGTGGACAAACAGGGCCGCATCCGGCTCAGTATGAAAGCCGTGGGCGGTGGTGACTGATATTCCGTTGCTTCGCACAAAAAAGGGGCCTTAGGGCCCTTTTTTGTTTTTTGTACCCATTGCCAACAGGGAATCTGAAATGGAGCGGAAAAATCTTGAAAAATATCTTTCGAAACTGAAAGGTTCGGAAGGCGGTTACCCCTTCGGGCCGGAAGCGCTGGTGTTCAAGGTGATGGGTATTAACCCGGCAACAATATATATCGTGTTCAGCCGTCGTGTGCCGGCTCGCAGCAAGGCGGCAAAGTGCCGCTGTAGCACTTCTACAGCAAACTTTGCCAACGCAGCCTGCGAGCCGGCACGCGACGGCCTGTC
>JAJRUX010000111.1 GCA_024277575.1 Gammaproteobacteria bacterium
CCGATGCCGATGGAGATACCTTGAGCGTCAGCGGGGCGGATGCCCGGTCAGCCCAGGGTGGCACAGTGGTCAATAACGGCAACGGGACCTTCACCTACACACCACCGGCCGGGTTCGACGGCAGTGACAGCTTCAGCTACACGGTGAGCGATGGTAACGGCGGGGAGGATCAGGGCAGCGTCCGGATCACCGTCAACGCGGTCAACCATCCTCCTGTTGCTGTGGATGACAGCGTGACCACCGATGAGGATACCGCGGTGACCACCGGCAACGTGCTCGCCAACGACACCGATGCCGATGGAGATACCTTGAGCGTCAGCGGGGCGGATGCCCGGTCAGCCCAGGGTGGCACAGTGGTCAATAACGGCAACGGGACCTTCACCTACACACCACCGGCCGGGTTCAGTGGGAATGACAGTTTCCGCTATACAGTAAGTGACGGAAATGGAGGAGAGACCCGGGGTACGGTGCAGATTGCTGTTAATACTGTCAATAAAGCTCCAATGGCGATGGCTGATAGTGCCAGTACTACGGAGGGAAGTTCGGTAACCACCGGTAACGTACTTGCCAATGATACCGATCCTGACGGAGATACCCTGAGTGTTACCGGAGCGGACAGCCAGTCAGCAGAGGGTGGCAGTGTTGTTAATAATGGTGATGGTACCTTCACCTACACACCGCCGGCTGGTTTCAGCGGGGCCGACAGCTTCAGCTACACGGTAAGTGATGGTAATGGTGCGGAAGCACAAGGGAAAGTGAACATTACTGTTACTAAGGTTGTTCCCGTCAACAATCCACCTGTAGCAATGGAGGACTCGGTTACCACTCAGCAGGATACTCCTGTAACCACGGGTGATGTGCTGGCTAACGATAGTGACCCGGATGGTGATTCAGTTGCCGTTAGTGGTGTAGACAGTCAGTCAGCGCAGGGAGGAATGGTTGTCGATAACGGCGATGGAACCTTTACCTATACTCCTGCAACTGGTTACGTTGGGAGCGACACGTTCAACTACATGATTAGTGACGGCAAGGGGGGCCAGGCTCAGGGTACGGTGAACATCACTGTGGAGCAGGCTACCTCGACCAATGCTGATCCTGTGGCCGCTGATGATAGTGCCGAGACGGAGGTGGATACGGCCGTGACCATAGCCAATGTGCTTGCTAATGACAGTGATGCTGATGGAGATGCTCTAAGCATAGTCAACGCAGATGCGCAGTCTGAGCAAGGAGGTTCAGTAGACAACCATGGCGATGGCAGTTTCACATATACACCACCTGCTGGTTTCAGTGGCGAAGACCGTTTCCACTATACCATCAGTGATGGTAACGGCGGAGAAGACCAGGGAACTGTGACCATTACTGTTAACAAACAGAATGATGGTGACGGGTTCTGGCTGGGTGCCTTCGACCTGTGGATGCTGTTGCTGCTGTTATTCCCTCTGGGATATCGGCGGTATCAACAAAGCCGCAGGTGCTAGCCGCCGATAGAGGAGAGATGTAGAGAGGTATTTTCTTCTCTTTATAAAAATAAAAAAAGCGGCGTCATTATTTGGCGCCGTTTTTTTGTACTATGGTTTGTGATTAAGCTATAACCCGAATCCGTGGGTCCGGGGCTGATGCAGATCGCAACATATTGATTTCACAATGGAATCAAAAAATCTTAGCTTCACCCTTAGGTTAAGCGGACATTTTTTGAACCACTGTGGAATCAAGAGCTTGTGCTATGCGCCGTCATGAACCCACGGATTCAGGTATAAGACAGGAGGTGCTGTTGATGTTGCGCCAATGGCTTCGCGGCCCGGTTCTCACTCTGTATTAAAAGGCATGGTTTCTGTCGGTTTATCTTTTTGGGTAATTTCTTTTTTTATCAATTTTCCATCGTTATTGTAAAAATAATGTTCAGTCCGGATGACTTTTCCCCGTTTGTAGGCTCGGAATATTGAAGGGCGTCTCTGTTCATCATAGATTGTTTCAAAGTATTCATAGTTCTTGAATACCTCTTCATAATTTTTCTCTTCACCCAGTTCGGAAACACCATCCTTAACGGTGAAATCATCAGCATAATAGGACAGGTTCGGCTTGATGTTTTCTGGTCTGGCCTGTGTATCGATGGTAAAGCTTGTCATAAAAAACAACAAAAATGATGAGTGCAGTATCGTACTTCTTCTCACGGGCGCCATTTTTCCGTTTCTCCCCTTCAGCGGCTTAAAGTAAAGATTACTACTGATGATAACCTATAGTAACTAGCTGCCCTATAACACCGACTCAGGTGTTTAGCGGAGAATACCTGCAACCGGTCTCTTGGTTGGCGGCAGATAATTGCCGGTTATCAGACATTTCAAATGCAATTCATATCACTAACCATCTGATTGTTATGAAAGGCGATGTTGTGGCATGAGCATTGCAAATGCTGTTCAACAATCTTAGTGCGGGTGAATCATGACGGCTCATAACTTTTTACGAATGTTTGTTTGTGCTGCGGTGCTGTTGAGCACCCCGGTCTGTGCTGAACGGGTCAAGGATATTGCCTCGGTGGCCGGGGTGCGCAGCAATCAGTTGATCGGTTACGGACTGGTAGTTGGCTTGAGCGGAACGGGTGACCAGACCAGCCAGGCGCCTTTTACCGCGCAGAGTCTGAAATCCATGATGTCCCAGTTTGGCATTACCCTTCCGTCCAACCAGACTTTGCAGTTGAAGAATGTGGCGGCAGTCAGTGTGCATGCGGATCTTCCGCCATTTGCCAAACCCGGACAGACCATTGATGTGACGGTGTCGTCTATTGGCAATGCCAAAAGCCTGCGGGGCGGCACGCTGTTGATGACGCCTCTAAGGGGGGCGGACGGTAATATTTATGCCATTGCACAAGGAAATATGGTGGTTGGCGGACTGGGAGCGGACGGGCAGGATGGCTCGCGGATCATGATCAATATTCCCAGTGCCGGCAGGATTCCCAACGGGGCATCGGTAGAGCGTGAAGTGCCGACGGCGTTTGCCCGTGGCAACAGCCTGATTTTCAATCTGAATCGCCCGGATTTTACTACTGCACACCGCCTGGCCAAGGCGATCAATGAAACCATGGGTGTGGGTACCGCTACAGCACAGGATGCTACTTCTGTGATTGTGAGCGCGCCGCTTGATGCCGGGCAACGGGTCTCCTATCTGTCAATGCTGGAGAACATCCAGGTTGTTCCGGATGAAGCGGCAGCAAAGGTAATTATCAACTCTCGAACCGGAACGGTGGTTATTGGCAAGAATGTTCGTTTGACACCGGCGGCAATCTCACATGGCAATCTGATTGTGACCATTCGGGAGAACCCACAGGTCAGCCAGCCGGGCGCCCTGTCCGGTGGCAGGACGGCGGTGACGCCTGCTTCTGAAGTGGAGATTACCCAGGAAGGGAAGCGCATGTTCCTGTTTGACCCCGGGGTTTCACTGGATTCCCTGGTGCAGGCGGTGAACAGGGTTGGAGCCGCGCCGGGTGATCTGGTGGCGATTCTGGAAGGTTTGCGCAGCGCCGGGGCGTTGCGTGCCGAACTGGTGATTATCTAGTGATCTCGACACCGCCTGATGTTTATACCGATCTGCAGGGGTTGTCCAGACTGCGCAGTCTGACGCGGCGGGATTCCGGCAAGGCGCTGGATATTGTTGCCCAGCAGTTTGAAGCGCTTTTTTTGCAGATGATGTTGAAAAGTGTACAGGAGAGCAGCTTTGGTGATCCGCTGTTCGGCAGCCAGCAGATGGATTTTTATCGTGATATGCATGACAAACAGCTCTCTGTCGATCTGGCTCACAAAGGGGGAATAGGGATTGCCGATATGCTGGTACAGCAGCTGGGCAAGCAGTTGCCGCAGAAAAAAGAGGCTATCTCCGATGGCAACCATTCCGTGCCGGATCGGCTTTCACTGCGGGCCGTTTTTCCTGTGGTCACTGAACCGGTAACCGGGATTCAGCAGCCGCGGCAACCACTGAAATTTGAATCACCAGCCGAATTTGTAAAGCATCTATGGCCTGGTGCCAGCCGTGCGGCGGCCGAGCTCGGGGTCAGCCCGGAGGTTCTGCTGGCCCAGGCCGCACTGGAGACTGGATGGGGGAAAAAAATCATCCGGCAGGAGCCGGATGTCAGCAGTCACAATCTGTTCAACATCAAGGCCGATCAGCGCTGGAAAGGGGAAAAAACAAGTATCAATACCCTGGAATATATCAACGGTGCCATGGTTAAACAGCGTGCGGCATTTCGTGCCTATGGTAGTTATGCCGAGAGTTTTTCAGACTATGTCAATTTTTTGCGAACCAATCCCCGCTATGGAGAAGCGTTGCAACAAAGGGGCAATGATGCAGCCTTTGTAACTGCGTTGCACAAGGCCGGTTATGCAACAGATCCTGACTATGCAGCCAAGATTCAGCGAATCTTGAATGGCCGGATCATGACGAGTGCCGTGGATGCAGTAAAGTTTTCCGCTTCCGATCCGATATTGTCTTATGAAGTTGCGCTTGCGGGAGACAATAAATGAGTGATCCGTTAAATATAGGTATTTCCGGTCTGCTGACAGCGCAGCGCTCCCTGACGGTTACCAGTAACAATGTCAGCAATGCCAATACTGAGGGATACTCCCGCCAGCGTACCGATATCAGCAGCCGGGTGCCTGTTTACTCTGCCGGAGGGTATCTTGGCGCGGGTTCCAGCGTCACCAATATCAGCCGTGTGTATGACTCGTTTCTCAATGGGCAGGTGGTGTCCAATACCACGCTGAGTAATCAGCTGGAGGTCTCATACAATTATGCCTCACAGATGGACAATCTGCTTGCCGATCCCCAGGCTGGTCTGACCCCGGCCCTGCAGGATTTTTTTGCGGCGAGCCAAGGTGTGGCAAACGATCCTGCTTCCATTCCGGCACGGCAGGTTATGTTGACATCGGCGGAGAGTCTGGCCAACCGTTTTGATGTGATGTCGCGGCGTATGAATGACCTGCGTGACAGTGTCAATATCGAGGTCAGCAATATCGTTCCCGAGATAAACAGTCTGGCGCAGCAGATCGCCTCGCTCAACACGGCGATCTCCCGTTCGCCCGGTATCCATAACGGTCGCATGCCCAATGACTTGATGGACAAGCGTGACCAGCTGGTGCTGCAGC
This sequence comes from Gammaproteobacteria bacterium, assembly GCA_024277575.1. Taxonomy (GTDB): domain Bacteria; phylum Pseudomonadota; class Gammaproteobacteria; order Thiohalospirales; family Thiohalospiraceae; genus DRMK01. The sequence goes on from JAJRUX010000111.1 coordinate 5,133, forward strand.
TCTCCCAGTTTGTCAATGTGCAGACGGTGGAGCAGAGTAACTTTACCGTTAATGTCTATATCGGTAACGGTCAAAGCCTGGTAACGGATACCGAGAGCCAGGAGCTGAGTGTAATTCCCAATTCATATGACTCCAGTCAGATGGATATCGGCTATGCCAACGGAACCTCAACGGTAAATATCACCTCACTGCTGACGGGGGGGAGGTTGGGCGGTCTGATTGATCAGCGAAACGATATTATTGCTCCAAGTGAAAATTCACTGGGCCGGATTGCTGTTGCCCTGAGTGATACATTTAACAAACAACACCGTCTTGGTATGGATCTTAACTCTTCCCTGGGGGGGGATTTTTTTGCGGTGGGTGCGCCGCAAGTTCTGGCAAGTACCAACAACAGTTCTACGGCAAGCATCAACGCGACAATTACCGATCCCAATCTGCTCAGTAACAGTGATTACAAACTGACATTTGATGGAGCAAATTATACCCTGACCCGGATGTCTGACGGTCAGGGAGAGGGGCCGATTGCCGGGTTGCCGTTTACCTCAGCTGACGGTTTCAGTATTGATATTGGTGCTGGTACCCCTGCGGCAGGCGACTCTTTTCTTGTTCGTCCGACCCGGGGAATGGCGCGTTCCCTTGAGGTGCTGATCACCGATACGGCAAAAATTGCGGCGGCGGGACCGGTGCGGGTGGAGTCTGATCTGGCGAACATCGGGAGTGGTCAGGCTGCATTGAGCAAACTCTCCGACACGTCAGGTGCTGAATTCACTACCACTCCTGGCACATTGACGCCACCGCTGCTGGTCGAGTTTGATGCGGCAACCCCGAATCAGTACAGCGTTTACGATAACACGCTGCCGGGGCCTCCGGTGCTGCTCTCCGGGCCGAATGTCTATGACCCGGCAACCGGCATGGACGTGGTGGCGGACAATGGGCTGGGTTATGGATATGAACTGCACATCAAGGGAGAACCCGGTCTGGGGGACAGATTCAGCGTCGAATACAATGCCCAGGGGGTGAGTGACAACAGCAACATGCTTGCCCTTGCCGAGTTGCAGACCAAAAACAGTATGCTGGAAGGTGCCGCCAGTTTTCTGGATGCCTACGCCGGCATTATTACTGATGTGGGTACCAAAACCCATCAGGCCGATATCGCCAACCAGGCGCAACAGACACTGTTGCGTCAGGCAGTGAATGCGCGGGAATCCGTTTCCGGCGTAAATCTGGATGAGGAGGCGGCCAACATGATGCGTTTTCAGCAGGCCTATCAGGCTTCGGCGCAGGTTATCAGTACGGCTCAAAGCATGTTTGATTCACTGCTTGGGGCGGTGAGGAGGTAAGTTATGCGAGTATCCACCCGTCAACTTCAGCAAACTGCAATTTCAGGCATTCTTGATCGTCAGAATGCATTGGGCAAGACACAGGAACAGATGGCCACCGGCAAGCGGATTCTGTCTCCGGCTGATGACCCGGTGGCGGCCACCCGCATCCACTCCTTCAAGGAGTCGATTGATATACTCCAGCAATACCAGTCAAACGCCGACCAGGTAAAGAATCGCCTAGGCTCGGAAGAGAGTATTCTGAAAGGGGTGGTGGACAGCATTCAGCGGGTACGTGAACTGGCCGTGGCGGGTGCCAATGGCGCGTTGTCTGATGTCGGCCGCCAATCGATAGCAAAAGAGGTGTATACCCGCCTGGAGTCGTTGCTGGGCATGGCCAACACGATGGATGCAAATGGGGAATATATCTTCGGTGGCAACCGGGGCACCACCCCGCCATTTACAGAGTCAGGGGGGGCGGTCGTTTATAATGGTGATGATGGTCAGCGCCGTTTGCAGATTGGTCCCGATTTTTTTATTGCCAATGGTGATGCAGGTTCCGATGTGTTCATGCGCATCAAGAATGGCAACAAGATTTTTGCCACGGAATACAATCCCGTCAATACCGGAACCGGGACTATCAACCAGGGGCGGGTTGATGACATCACAGCCTACACCCGCCACGATTACACCATCTCCTTTCCGGCTGCCGGTCAGGTGCTGGTAACCAATGATACTCTGGGAACCCCGGTGACCGGTTTTCCGCAGGCTTATACCCCCGGGCAAGAAATTATTTTTGATGGAGCGGCTGTCACGATTAGTGGTGATCCAGCGGTGGGTATTGACACTTTCTCAGTAAAACCGTCCAGCAGCCAGGATGTGTTTACCACGGTCAAGCGGCTTGCGGACGCCTTGAACCAGCCATCGGGTCTGGCCTCGGACGAGAGCAAGGCGAAGATGGATATCACCCGATCCATCAGCGAGCTGGATAATGTATTGGAACACTTTCTCAATGTGTCCGCCAGTATCGGCAGCCGGTTGAACAGCGTGGACGGGCAAGTGTTTATGAACGAAGATACAGTACTCAACCTGCAGGAGGTCATGTCCAGCCTGGAAGATCTGGATTATGCCGAGGCGGTTGGAAAACTCAATCTGCAAATGGTCGGAATGCAGGCCGCGCAGCAGGTTTATCTGAAAGCGCAGGGGTTATCCCTGTTTGAGTTTATGAGATAAGCGTTACACGTAGGGATTTGTCCTCTGCTCTTCACCAAACGTGGATAGCGGTCCGTGGCCGGGGATGAACTGTACGTCATCGCCCAGCGGCCACAGCTTTTCACGTATGGAACGGATCAGGGTTTCATGATCGCCGCGCGGAAAATCGGTGCGCCCGATTGAGCCCTTGAAGAGTACATCCCCCACCAGCGCCAGCTTTTCCCCTCCATGAAAATAGACCACATGCCCGGGAGTATGACCGGGGCAGTGCAGAACTTCGAGCTGTTGATTACCAAAAGTTACCTGGTCACCCTGTTCCAGCCATCGATCGGGAATGAACGACTTCGCCGGTGGGAAATCATAGATTTTGCACTGCTGTGGCAGGGATTCAATCAGAAACTGATCATCCCGGTGTGGACCTTCAACCGGAATGGAGAGCCGCCCGGCCAGCTCATCCACTCCGCCGATATGGTCGAAGTGTCCATGAGTGATCAGGATCTTCTCTATCTCCACATTTTTGCTCTGTGCCGTGCTGATAATGCGTTCAATCTCCCCACCGGGGTCGACCACGGCGGCACGGCGGGTCTGTTCGCAACAGAGCAGTGTGCAGTTTTGCGCCAGCGGGGTGACAGGGATGATTAAAAATTGCACGATGTTTACCGGAAGTCAGCGGGTGTTTGGCGAGGTAACCGGACAGTATCCGGATCAGGTGGTAAGATGCGCTTGTATGAGTTCAGCCAGTTCGCGTTACAGCAGATATTCGTCACCCAGATTGAGCGCAATCAGTTTACGCAGGTGGGTAGCGCTCTGCACATCGATCTGTTCAAAACGGAGACCGAACATCTGTTCATCCGCATGGGCTATCTGGCCGTTGACACAGATTGAGGGGCCTCCACGCTCCAGTGATATTTCCACGCGGCATTTGCTGTTGATGATACCATTCCAGTTCTCTGGCCGTGACATCAACAGGCCACGCAGGGAGATATCCATCAAGTCACCATGCCAGATCCCGGTGTTGTTGGAAAGAATGACTCTGGCAGCAAAAGGTATGCGCGTGAAGCGTCTTCGCTCGGGGTTGTCATTGCTGGAGTTCATGAAATACCAGGCTCCTGTTGGTTTTGAATTGTCATCTTGATGGAGTACTGTAATGTTAGCACGTCCTCATTAGTATCGGAAACCGCCATGCATAGTGTTGATCGGCAGTTTATGCAGCAGGCCTTGCGGCTTGCGGAGAAGGGGCTTTACTCCACCGATCCGAATCCGCGAGTTGGCTGCGTTGTGGTCAAGGGGGGGAGCGTTGTCGGTGAGGGATGGCACCATCGGGCGGGTGAGCCTCATGCCGAGATCAATGCGCTGCATCAGGCTGGCGGCCATGCGCGGGGAGCGACGGTGTATGTCACGCTGGAACCCTGCTGTCACTACGGCAGAACCCCTCCCTGCAGCAAGACACTTGTGGAGGCCGGGGTGGAGCGGGTGGTCGTGGCGATGACAGATCCCAACCCCAGGGTGGCCGGGCAGGGGCTACGGGAGTTGCGCAGTGCCGGTATTCTGGTTGAGTCCGGCGTACTGCAGGAACAGGCTGAGCGGTTGAATCCGGGGTTTGTCAGCCGCATGTCCCGCAACCGTCCCTGGGTACGCTGCAAGCTGGCCATGAGTCTCGACGGGCGGACGGCAATGGCATCGGGGGAGAGTAAATGGATCACCTCCGGCGAGGCGCGTGCGGATGTGCACAGGCTGCGCGCCCGCAGTTCCGCCATTGTTACCGGCATCGGTACCGTGATGGCCGATGATCCTTCACTCAATGTGCGGCTGCCGGAGCCGGGTGACAGCCCGCGCCAGCCGCTGCGGGTGGTGCTGGATCGGGCGTTGAGAATCTCACCGGCGGCGCGTCTGTTCTCCCTGCCGGGGGATGTTGTCATTTTTACCGCGGAGGTGCCACAACAGCGCATTGATGTTATTACCGATCTCGGTGCCGAGGTTATCCCGGTGCCGTTGGGTGATAATGGACTCGACCTGATGGCAGTGATGCGGCAGCTTGCGCAACGGGAGGTAAACGAGGTGATGCTGGAGGCTGGCGCAACATTGAGTGGCACCATGCTGCAGGCCGGGCTGATTGATGAACTGGTAATCTATCTTGCTCCCCACCTGATGGGTGATGCGGCCAGGGGATTGTTCCATCTGCCGGGGCTGGAGAGGATGGAGCAGCGCATCGAGCTGGATATTCAGGAGATATGTGCTGTGGGCAAGGATTGGCGTATCGGCGCGAGGGTTCTGGGCAATTAAACAAGTTTAACTTTGGTTTATAACATTATGTTTTCAGGTATTATTGAGGCGGTTGGCAGTGTGGTTTCGCGAGAGTCCAAAGGGGCTGATGTCCGCCTTCGCGTTGATACCGCCGGGCTGGATCTTGCGGATGTAGTGCCAGGTGACAGTATCGCGGTCAATGGTGTCTGTCTTACGGTCACTACATTGTTGAGTGATGGTTTCTGGGCGGATGTGTCCGGTGAGACACTGGCGCGCACCGTGCTGGGGGAGACCCGGGTTGGTTCTGCGCTCAACCTGGAAAAGGCGCTTACTCTCTCAACGCGTCTGGGGGGCCATCTTGTGACCGGTCATGTGGACGGTGTGGGGGAAGTGGTGCAGCGAACGGAACAGGGCCGCTCGGTGAAGTTTCGTATTCGGGCACCGGAAGGGTTGGCGAAATATATCGCGGAGAAAGGCTCTGTTTGTGTTGATGGTGTCAGTTTGACAGTCAACGGCGTACAGGGAGCGGAGTTCGAGCTGAACATCGTTCCACACACCTTGCAGCAGACCACAATGAATGGGTACCGGCCGGGGTGGCGGGTCAACCTGGAGGTTGATATAATCGCCCGTTATCTTGAACGGCTGCTGTTGGGTGAGAGGGCCGCTCAACCGGAAAACGGGGGGTTGACCGTGGGGGCGTTACTGGCAGCCGGCATGGGCAAGAGCGACCTTTAAAAAACAGATGCAACTGAATAGCACAGAAGAGATTATTGAAGATATTCGTCAGGGGCGGATGGTCATCATCATGGATGATGAGGCGCGTGAAAACGAGGGCGATCTGCTCATGGCGGCGACCTGGGCCAGGCCGGAGGATATCAACTTCATGGCCCGTTACGGGCGTGGGCTGATCTGCCTGACACTCACACCCGCACGTTGCAAGCAGCTGGATCTGCCATTGATGGTGCGCGACAACAATGAAAAACATGGCACGAATTTCACCCTGTCAATCGAAGCGGCACAAGGGGTGACAACCGGAATCTCCGCGGCCGATCGCGCAATGACCGTACGCGTAGCCGTGGCCCCCGACGCAAGGCCGGAGGATCTGGTGCGTCCCGGCCATATCTTCCCACTGATGGCACAGCCGGGAGGAGTATTGACCCGCGCTGGCCACACCGAGGCGGGGTGTGATCTCGCACGTCTGGCAGGCTTTGAGCCCGCCGCTGTAATCGTGGAGGTTCTCAATGAAGATGGCAGTATGGCGCGCCGTCCGGATCTGGAAAAATTTGCTGCCGAGCACCAGCTCAAGATCGGTACCATCGCTGATCTGATTAAATACCGCCTGGAAAACGAAAACTCCATCAACCGGGTTGCCGAATGTAGAATGCCGACCGCATACGGTGATTTCAACCTGAAGGTGTACCAGGACGAGATCGATGACCGCCTGCATGTAGCGCTGGTCAAGGGTGATATTGACAGTGACAAACCCGTTCTGGTTCGTGTACATATGCAGGACAGTTTATGTGATGTATTTGAAAGCAAGCGCAGCACCAGCAGCTGGTCGCTGGGGGAGGCGTTGCGCTATATCGACAGGGAAGGGCGGGGCATTGTGGTTATTTTACGCCAGCCAGAGCCGGAAAGTGATATGTTACGGCGTATCAGAAATTACCAGCTGGAGGATGAGGGAGTGACCCTGCCCGGGAAGCCCACGGGTGGCGAGCTGCGCACCTACGGTATCGGAGCACAGATTCTTCTGAATCTCGGAGTGCGCAAGATGCGGGTAATGAGCGCGCCAAAACATCTGCACGCCTTGTCAGGTTTTGGTCTTGAGGTGGTGGAATATATACAGGATAGCGGGGAACAGGAATGAGCATAAATACAGTGGAAGGGGATCTGGTCGTCGATGATGCCCGTTTTGGTCTGGTGGTGAGCCGTTTCAACAGCTTCATTGTGGACAGCCTGCAAAGCGGCGCCATCGATTGTCTGTTGCGCCACGGCGCCAGAGAGAGTGATATCGAGGTGGTGAAGGTGCCGGGAGCCCATGAGATACCGCTGCTCGTTCAGCGAATGGCTGCCAGCGAAAAGTACGATGCCATCATTGCCCTGGGGGCGGTGATTCGTGGCGCCACGCCGCATTTTGACTATGTGGCTGGCGAGTGCGCCAAGGGGTTGGCCGCCGTCAGCCAGCAGTACAGCCTGCCGGTGGCGTTCGGCGTGCTTACCGTGGATACCATCGAACAGGCAGTTGAGCGCGCCGGAACCAAGGCTGGTAACAAGGGAGGTGACGCTGCCCTGTCTGCCATCGAGATGGTCAATCTGTTGAGACAACTGGATTAGACATAATTGAGCTGAATGGTGCGAACAGATGAGTAGCAAACGAAGCAGGGCTCGCAGTCGTGCCGTTCAGGCCATCTATCAGTGGCAGATGACCGGTCAGGATATTGGCGATATAAGTAATCATTTCGTTGCTGAACACCCCATGATGCGCGTGGACGTGACCTATTTCCAGGAGCTGGTTCACGGGGTTGTGGATAAGGTCTATGCGCTGGATGACGAGATTGTTCCCTTCCTGGATCGGGAGCTGCAGGCGGTAGATCCCGTTGAGCGCGCTATTCTACGTCTCGGTACCTACGAACTGGCGCAGCGTCTTGATATTCCCTATCGAGTGATAATCAACGAATCAGTGGAACTGGCCAAATCTTTTGGCGGTGAGGCCGGGCACAAGTATGTCAACAGCATCCTGGATAAGGTGGCGCTCAAACTGCGCAATACGGAAGTGGCGGCTGCACGGCGCTGATTTCGTTGTATTGGGAGCGCAGTGAAAGAGCGGTTTGAATAACCGTTCGTTTTGAAGCCAGTTACGTCCACTCTTTCACTACGCCGAAGCCATCCTCCTCTCTTTGACCTGAACCCACGGATTCAGATTTGAGTTAACGTAACTCCTGTGCTCCTGGAATGCTTGTGACAGTGCGGGGTTTTCTGTCCAGATGCTGCACATACTGCTCCGTGACGGGATGGCTGCTGCCTACCGACTGCGGCAGAGGTTGCCCCTGGTTGCGGATGGTTGGAATATCTCTGGGGGCAAGTGTTTTGGTATCCACAGGCGTTGGTGCACCAGATGTGTCAATCAGATTTCCGGCTCCATTGACGGTTGGCTGTTCGTTTATGTAGGGATAACACTCGGCCTGGGTCTCGGGGTTTTGCCAGCTGTCTGTAATCCAGTTGATGCCCAGGTTGATGGTGCCACTATCACGACCGAGGCAGAAATGACTGGGTTCAGCGCCAGGTGTTTCACTGCTGTGATAGATGATGTTGTTGAATACTTCGATAGTCTCCTCTGCCGGGGTGCCGGTGTTCTCGTCGTACAGGTACATATCGAACAGTCTGATCCGCCAACTGTCATTCAGATCATTGAGAATGGAGATGGTGTTGTTGTAAAAGTAGAGTGTTCCCTTGCGCGCATATTCCGGATCATTGTCATAACCATAGTGGATCAGGTTTGATGCACTGGTTTTGCTACCGATATGCCTGATGAAGTTTCCATAAACATAGGTTTTACGGTACCTGGCTTCAGCCGCCTTTACTTTCTGCAGTCGATCCGGGTTGATGGCTTCTCCATTTGCTGATGCCCAGTCCCGATAGGCCTGCTCGATATACCAGGGACCCGCATCTTCAACCTCAACCAGATCCAGTACGCGTGAGCTGCCACTATCAAACCAGTTGTAGCGGATCACCGATCCTGCCACCCGTTCCTTCAACGTTGCGCCATTGGCGCCGGGAGTGTTTGGTCCAAAGTGGTTGTACTGGTATGTTGCGCCGATTGCCTGGATATACATACTGTGTTCACGATAGCTGCCGGACTGCCCGTTGTCGTGCAGATAGTTTCCTTCGATAAGAATGTTCCGGGTCAGGCTGGCCTCGTTGTACTCCTGTGACATGGTAAAGATACCGTTTCCGCACTGTTCAATCTCGTTGTTTCTGATTACTACATTATCGGCAGCCTGTACCCGGATACAGGCTGCACCGTTACCATATGACAGATTGCTCCCCGCCGTATTGGTAAAGCGATATCCATTTCGTGCGCGTTGCAGATGTAGTCCCTCGATCACAATGTTGGAGGGCTTGAAATCATAATCATTGTCCCAAATGATAATCAGCCCATAAATCTGCATTTCGAGCCAACTGCCGAAAGTGGTTTTGAGATTTGCCGGGGTGGTGGCATTTTCACCGCTGATGATCGGGCGCTCCCCGTTCGTATTTGGCACGCCACAGATTCGGATCGGCTGCTGCTCCGAGCCACTTGTGCTGATCAGGATTTTTTCCCGGTAAGGTGTGTCGCGCCAGAAAATGCGAACGGTGTCTCCGGCTCCCAGCGATGGCCAGGGAACATCGGCAAGATTGGTATAGGGCTGGCCGGGCCCCACGGGATAGTCGTTTCCGGTACCGGCGTGAATACAGGCGCCATCTGAAGCAGCAAAAACATCATCATTCAGGATAGAACCGAATGCTGTCGCCGTTTCCAGTGTTGCGTTAGCAGGGTTACTTAGCGTCAGCTTCAGGGTTTCATCACTTTCAACATTCGTGTCGCCCATAATGGCGACATCCACTGTGGTTGAGGTGCTGCCACTGGGGATATGTGCTGTGCCACGGGTGGTTTTGTAATCGCTTCCTGCCGATGCGGTACTGTCCTCGGTAGCAAAATCAACGCTGATGTCACGACTGGAGGAGGAGTTCAGGCTGATGGTAAAGGTGAGTTTTTTTGTTCCGTTATCACCCTCACTGATGGATGTTGCGGAAACGGTGATTGTGGCCAGTGCGATATTATCCTCCTTGACGGTAGTGTCACTGTCTCCATCGTTCAAGTCTTCGATAGAGCTGGAAGTGCTGGTTTGGCATGCTGTCAGCGTAGACACCAGAAGAACGGCGGGAATCATCCGAAACAAGAGCAATTTTACATCCATGTTATTCACCTGAGAAGAAATTAACAGAAACTGATTTTTAAGTGGCGACTGTACAGGCAGCAGCAGCATCTATTCCGTGAAGGAGTTCTCAATACTGGAATTAAGTGCTTTGACAGAAGGGGGTTAAGGAATATCAACTTGTTGAAACAACGTGTTTTTTGCTCGGATTTGTTCTTCTGTGTGGCCTTGTGATACCAGAACCATCTGAAATGGAACAGCGGGATGATACAGAAAATGACTGCTCAGAAGAAAAAAGGTGGGGCAGGCCCACCTGTTTGCATGCCGCCGATATTACCCCAATCAGCCGTTGGTTACGTCAGGGCAACTCTACGGCACCAAGATTATTCGTTGATGGACGGAGTTCCGGCGTTTGATGTCGTACATACTGATATTTTACCGGATGGCTGTTGTTGACCGCCCCTGGCAGGGGCTGGCTGTGATTGCGAATGGTCGGGATATCATTGGGGGCGAGCGTCTTGATATCGATAGGCGCGGCTGCCTTTGCGGTGTCGACCAGATTTTGTGCTCCGTTAAAGACAGGCTTGGTATCATAAGGGTAACATTCGGAGAAGGTATCTGCGCTGTTCCAGCTGGATGTAATCCAGTTGACACCCAGGTTGATGGTGCCGCTCTCCCTGCCGATACAAAGATAACTGGGGGTTGCCTTTGGCGTTTCACTGACAAGATAGATGATGTTGTTGAACGCCTCGATTGTTTCCTCTCCCGGAGTGCCTTTGCTTTCGTTATAGAGAGAGACATCAAATATGCGAACTCGCCATTGGTCGTCCCGATCATGCCGTATCATCAGCGTATTGTTATAGGAGTAGAGTGTCCCTTTTCGCGCCAGCTCCGGGTCATTGTCATAACCATAGTGAATCAGGTTTGAGCCGGCTTCACTACCGATATTCAAAAATTGATTGCCATAAACGTAGGTCTTTCGGTAACGGGCCTCTGTAGCCCTAACATCTGCCAACCGGTCGGGATCAGGCGCCGAACCTTCCAGGCTGTTCAGATAGGCCTTTTCAACAAACCAGGGGGCGCTGTCTTCCACTTCGACCAAGTCGACTGTTCGGGAGCCGCCCTCGAACCAGTTGTAGCGGATGACGGTTCCGGCGCTACGGTCCTTGAGGTTTGTTCCAATCGACCCTGGAATATTGGGGCCAAAACGGTTGTACTGATAGACTGCTCCGATAGCCTGAATGTAGAGATTGTGCTGTCTGCCACTGCCGGACTGTCCGTTGTCATGCAGGTAGTTTCCTTCAATGAGAATATTGCGCGTCAGGCTGGCTTCATTATACTCCTGTGACATGGTGAAGATGCCGTTTCCGCACTGTTCAATCTCGTTATTCCTGATCACCACGTTATCGGCCGCCTGCAGGCGGATGCAGGCAGCACCGTCTCGGTAATTTCTTTTCTCACCACGGGTATTGGTGAAGCTGTACTCTTTGTGTGCACGTTTCAGATGCAATCCGTCGATGATGATGTTCGCAGGTTTCTCGTCATAGTTGCCGGAAAGAATTATCAGCCCCAAACCCTGAAAATTATCATGGTCATTGGAGAAATAGTTATCCAGATTTCCCAGCCGTGGCCGTGTCGTTGCATTTTGTCCACTTATTGTCGGACGTTTGCCGTTACTACCGGCGACACCGCAGATCCGGATCGGTTGTTGTCTGGTTCCCCGAGTGCTAATCAGAATTTTTTCCCGATAAGGGGTATTTCTCCAGAAGATCCGTACCGTGTCGCCTGGTTTGAGGGATGACCAGGGAATCTGGGACAAGCTGGAGTGTTTTTGTCCCGGCCCTACAGGATAGTAAGTCCCCTTGCCGGAGGGAATGCAGGGTTTGGGACTTCCGGGGGACGGGGTATCGTCATTGTGAATTGTGCCGGTAGCCCTGGCTGTCCCCAGCTTGGCGTTGACAGGATTGGTTAATGTCAGGTTGATGATTTCATCGCTTTCAACATCGGTATCGCCCGAGACGGCGATGCTTATCGTGGTTGATTTGCTGTTTGCCGGGATGGTTATTCTGTCGGTAACGGGGCGATAGTCCTCATTTGCCTTGGCGGTTCCATCGGATGTGGTATCGTCAACATGGATCTCTTTACTGGAGGGGGGGGTTAAGTCAGCGGGAAAAACGAGGTTTGTTGTGCCGTCATTACCTTCTGTAACCATTGCGCTGGATACATTGATGATGGACAGGTCATTGCGCACAGAATGGTTTCCACAACCAGCCAGCAGCAGTAAAAATACAGAAATTATGACGATGCGGACAGGATGTGACTTGGCAAACATGACGTTTTCCTTCTGTCTTTTATTAACCCGGCAACAATATAGATCGTGTTCAGCCGGTGTGTGAGCGCCTGCGGCAAGGCGGCAGAACGCCGCTGTAGCACCCCCTACAGCAAGTTTTGCCAACGCAGTCCGCAGGCGCTCACACACCGGCCTATCCTTTTCTATCATAGAGTTAGGGGCTTCAGGTATGCGCTGGCCCGGCGTTGCAGTACTTGGCAAGGGAATAACCATTGTCTGCGTGTCGCGCCTTGTTCCGGCCCATGCCTGAAGCCCTGAATACGACATATATTGTTGTCGGGTTAATAACAACCGGGAACCGGGACAAGGTGGCTCCAGGGGATAGCGCAACCAGAAAATCAGAAATAATCGCGGATAATTATATAGTAAAGCAGGTGATGTTTCAGAAATGCTTTTCAACAGCCTGTTAAAGTAGTGTGCTCTGTTCCGAACATTTGCAGACAGCTGAATGTTGAGCTGTTGTTGCATGGGCGCTCCAAGAGCTCTCCTTGAAAGTAAGAAAAAAATGGGGTGTTCGACAAGTGGGTTTATCTCTACGGTTCTATCGTCGTTTCAGCATTTTTCGCGCTTTTTTGTCCAGCCCGGTTTTGACCAGTAGTCCGGAAACAGAAATGTACAATCTTGATAGAGCAAGCTGTGCCAACATGGCGAGATGCATTTTTGAATGGTTTCGTACCACTCCCGTGTTGTCGGCTTCATAGCTATAGTTGCCAAATATCTGCTTGTAGGTGTTTTCTCCATACCCGAAATCAAGTATTTCCGGTCGGTCTGAGTTGTGCAGATCTTCAATCATAAGATAGGTCAAGACAGTGCCTGGGCTCAGATGGCTCCATTCCTGATCATAGCCGATATATTCATAGTAGTAGCGCCCTTCGTACTGATAGCCGATGATATAGGCTGCCGGTTTTTCCGAGCAACTCAACAGATAGCAGCGCAGCCAGCCCAGTTGGGCAACAGATTGATGATAGGCGATATTTTTCGGTGTGGCATGCCGGTGCGGGCCATAAGTATTTCTCTGCCAGCAGCGCTCATAGACATAATCGACAGCGATCATGAATGCTTCCACCTGGCCAGGGTGGGTGATTTTTTCCATGCGATAGTTTCCATCCACAGCATCGCTCAAAATTCGCACATTGCGATTGAGGTTATAGCGTTTTTTCTTGCGGAAGGTGGATAGATACTCGGAGAAACTGCTACTGGTATGAAGGCCGCGGACCACATTTCTTTTAGCACTGAAAGGGTAGATTTTATAGCCTGGAAGCGGGTTTTTCAGAGTATACAAGGGAGAGTTGTAGGCCAGGCTCTCCATGTAGATGAGGTCATATTCTTTTTGCCGTTCACGCAGTGCAGACGAAAGTGCATTCAGACATGCCAGCTGATCCGCCTGCCTGGAAAAAATCAGGCAGGTACCATAGAGTTTGTACTGGCGTATCGATAACTTCCAGAGGTTGATTATCCCAAGGCTCAGATTGAACTCACTCTGCATCAGGAAAAATGGAGCGATACAGCACAATACTCCATTTTTTCTAATCAAAAATATGCGTATTCGGGTTTCTGTATAAACATGCTTCAGAAGCAGATGAATATTGTCAGGGTTTTGGTGAAACTCGTGTGTTGGAACCTCACGCAGAAGATTTTTCCACTCGTCTCTGGTGGCAATCAGCTCTTCCTCCGATTTAACTAGATCGACGGTGTACATTCCATGCTCCAAGATTCAACGCTGAGCCGGGGCGCAGGGGATCCCTGATATTTTTTTTGCATCCTGGTTGTTACAGGAGTAGCCGATTGCGCCAAGGGGTTGTCCGCTCTTGCTGTCTATCGCATCGGATGTTTTTGTTAGTTGAAAGTTAAAACTGGCCAGCTCTGTAAAGCCTGGGTCTGAGCTCTCTATAGAGGTGCCATCATCATCAATCTTGCCGTTGAAGCTCCAGTGGCGTGAGGTAATCCAGGATGGTTTTAGCCAGTTGTGACTCATACGGACCCGGCCGGATCTGTCAATAAGTGCCAGTCGGTTTCCTCGGCCTGTGACATAGAGAATGTTGTGATGAATATTTGCCTGTTCTTCATTTGTGGATAGCCGTAACAGGGTGGTGTTGCCGCTTCGTAATGAAACCAGTGTATTATTATAAAAATGAAGTGTTCCCTTGCGGTACTGTGTTATAGCTCCGCTATCACCGCCGTAGTGGATCACCTGGTTATTTCCACCATCTCTTTTTATCAACACATTTCCATAAATAAAAGTTTCATCATACCGGGGGTGATTGACAATATTCAGGCTGTCTTCACCATCCACCAGATCCAGCAAGCGGTTACCCCCGTCGATCCAGTTGTAGCGAACCGTCAATCCTGCCGAGCGATCTTTCAGGTTATTGCCTCCCGCATTTTTACGGAGGGGGCCAAATCGGTTGTGCTGGTAGGTGATGTTGATTGCTGCGCTGTAGGCGTTATGCTCATAAATACGCCCGGCGTTACCATTGCTGTGGATGTAGTTATTTTCGATGACTATGTTCTTTGTTCCACCATCATCAGCGGCGATGAAAAGGCCGTTTCCGGAATCATGCAGCTCGCAGTTCCGTATGATCAGATTGGCCGCCTTTTCCACGAATATACTTGCGGCATGGTTGGTATAGGCTGTGCTACGGCCCCGTTCGTCAATAAATTGGTAAGGTGGACGGGCGGAGCGGATCTCCAGATTTTCAATAATCAGGTGAGAGGGAACATTATCCGGTCGTGTTTCGGTCCCACCTATTTTGACTAGTGCTCTTTCTCCATTCCAGGAGGTGGGTCGGGGTGCCGTGATAGCGTTACGCCCATCGATCACCGGGCGCTGACCATCCGGTCCCGGAACTCCGGAAACCGTAATTGGACTTTGTGCTGTACCGATGCCGTTTATAGTCCATTTTTCCCTGTATGGCTGTTTTCGCCAGTGAATGTAGATATGGTCACCAGCGGCCAGCCTCTCCCACGGAACCGCGCCAATGGTCTTGTGCTTCTGCTCCGGGCCGACATGATAGTCGGTTGCGGCAACAGTAGCAGGGAGGGCGAAAAGCCATAGGAAAAGCATCGTTTCCCTGTGAGTCTGTTTCACGTCGGGAATGATATCCCAAGGCCGGATTTTTATCCAGACCGACTGGAGGCTACTTGAAGTGATTAATCCGGTTAGTGCTTACGGAAATTTTGTTATTGGTGGTTGCAATCCATAGTGCATCGGATTTATATTTAAGCCAAGATGTTCGCACCTGTGATATGGAATGGGTATAAATGGACTTGGAGATATCTTTTGACTTCTGATTGTTTTTTTCCCGCACACATTAGTTCCCCCTCCTGTTTGACTATTCCCCCTGGTTCCATTTAGGGTTCAGGCGCCTGGTGCACGCCGCAGAGAGTACCGGATGAAAACGGTGTTGTTCTATTATTTCCCTGTTCTGCAAGACCTGTTCTTGCCCGGGAGGGTTGCGCCATGAGTTTCGTTCGTCAGGCAATCAGGGTTTCCTGCAGGGCGGTTGTTCCACGGCGTATGTTTTTAACGGAGGGTCCTTCCTCAACCAGACAGGGTGGATCTCACCACCATGGCGCTGAGATTGCGTTAACTTTTGATGATGGTCCTGACCCTGAGACTACGCCGGGGCTTCTGGAACTGCTGGAAAAATGGCACATATCCGCAACCTTCTTTTTGATTGGTGAAAAGGCCGCACGTTATCGCGATATTGTTTATCAGATTGTTGCTGCGGGGCATGGCCTGGGTAATCACTCATATACTCATTCAGAACCAAACCAGACTTCAACAACCCGGTTCCTTGATGAGATTCGCAAGACGCGTGATCTGCTGGAGGAGATCAGCAATCAGCCCTGCACGCTGGTGCGTCCTCCCAAGGGAACATTGACTACCGGCAAGCAGCTTGGACTGTGGAAGCAGCGAATGACCATTGCTCTGTGGAACACCGATCCGCGGGATTACCAGATGCGGTCGCAGCAGCAGGCGGCGGAGTGGGGTGCGGCATATCAGCCCTGTGGGGGAGATATCGTGCTATTGCATGACAATCACCCCTGGGCGAGCCATATTGTTCAGGCTCTTGCAACTAACAGCGACCAGGCAAGTCATGTCACTTATGTCCGGCTTTCGGAGTGGGTGTAACGATGTCGGTTGTTGACCACAAAACGGAAAAGGCCACCCGGCGGAGGGTGTTGTTCATCTGCTATCTTTTTCCGCCGGTTGGGGGCGCCGGTGTGCAGCGTCCGGCCAAGTTCGTCAAGTATCTTCAGCGGTTCGGTTGGGACGTTACGGTATTGACCGTTGAAAATCCATCGGTTCCCGTGTTTGATGAGAGCCTGCTTGGAGATATCCCGGATGCTACTGTGATTCACAGGGTGCGAACCCTTGAACCCGGTTATCAGTTCAAAGCCGGGCTGGCCAGGCCGGATGGCGTAGCGTACTCTTCGGAGCAGAGGAAAGAGAAGGCTGTATCTGTCCTGCAGGGAGCAAAGAGAGTATTGCGGAGCGTGGCCGGAACCATCCTTCAGCCTGATCCACAAATCCTCTGGTTTCCCGCTGCGTACAGGAAGGCGATGGAGGTGTTGCGTACCACCCCGCACGACATTATTTTTGCTACTGCGCCCCCTTATTCCGGTTTTTTGCTGGGTAGTTGGCTCAAACGAAAGACCGGATTGCCGCTTGTACTTGACTATCGTGATGAGTGGGATCTCAGCAGTGCCTATCTGGAGAACAGCAAACGGGATCGGATCTCGCTTTTTATCCAGAAGAGGATGCAGTGCAATATTCTGCGTTCAGCAAATGGTTTGATTGCTACTACCAAAGCGAGCACCCGGCGAGTGGTTGAGCGCGCGAGCGAGTTTGGCGTGGATCTACCCGGGATCTGTATTTATAACGGTTTTGATGATGCTGATTTTAGCGCTATCCGAAATCACAGTACGGAAAAACAGCCAAATGGCAGGCTGCGAATCGTGTATACCGGGACATTGTGGAACCTGACCACCGTCGAGCCGCTGGTAAAGGCAATCATGCAACTTTCGAAGCACCAGCCGGAACTGATGAAGAAACTTCAACTGGTGTTTATTGGGCGAAAGATGTCGCATCAGCTGGCCCTGCTGGAGAAGCTCCAGGGCACAGGTTGTCAGCTGGATATTCGGGATTACTGCGAACACGAACAAGCACTTTCCCTGATGGATTCGGCAGATGTACTCTGTTTATTGTTGAGTGATGTTGATGGGGCGGAGCGGGTTGTCCCCGCCAAACTGTTCGAGTACCTTGCCATGCGCAAGGAGATCCTGGCGATAACCCCAAAAGGGGAAACTGCCGATATTGTTACCCGCTATTTTTCGAACAACCACTTTAACGGTAATGACGTTTCCGGTATTGCCGCGTGGATACAGAAACGGCTTGACTCCCCGGAAAACAGTTTTGTTCGGGAACAGAAACGGATTGACTCCCGGATAGATATCTCGGAGTTTAGCCGGGAGTCTCAGGCGAGACAGTTGAGCAAATATTTTGCGCAATTCGTACCTGGAACTGCTCATGTGGCCGGAAAGCGTTTCGGTTTTGGTTAATAGCAGAGAAACCTGGAGCGGAAAAATGACAATTTGTTCTTTGCATGGGAAAAATTCTGGATGATCAGTGCACTGCAGAAAGGGGCTCAGCGTGGTTTTGAGGTGCTGGTTGAAAAGGGCCCTCGGCACACTATCAACTGGTTCCGTTATCATTTCTATGAACGTTACCGTGAGTGGAGTCTAGGCATAGAAACAGCAGGCTATGGGGGATGGGGCAGGGCCAGTGAGGATTCACCGGATAACAATGTTTATGAACCGATTTGCTATGATTGCCTGGACAGGGCGCTTGCTTTATTAAAGATAGAGCCGGGGAAAGAGATTCTTCTGGATTATGGTTCAGGCAAGGGGCGAATTGTTACGGTTGCAGCGACCCATCCGTTTCGAGAGGTGATTGGAGTTGAGCTGTTACCTGAACTGGTCGAAATTGCACGGGATAATGTTCGGCGGGCGTATGGCAAGCTAAAGTGCAAAAAAATAAATATTATTGCAACTGATGTCACGACATTTTCGGTTCCTGCTGATGTTTCTGTTTTTTTCTTTTTCAACCCCTTTACCGGGGAGATCATGAAGGCGGCTCAGCAGCATATTCGCCGTTCGTTGGAGCAGTATCCACGAAAGATCCGAATTGTTTACATGAATCCCCTTTCTGAACCGGATCCCTTTCAGGATTGCAGCTGGCTCGAAAAATCAGAAGAGATTTCCCCTGGCTGGTGGCAAGGGATGCGTTTTGTTATCTATAGTAACAATAACGACTAACACTGTTTATACAGTAGCTCTGTCGAGCTGAATTTTTTTGCTTTCATCAAGATGATAGTTTTGGGTTCAGTCTCTCCTTGTGCTGGTGGCTGTTCAAATCGACGAAGGTAGGGGGCGCTACCATTGACGAGAATATTCGAGGAAGAATGATACCGGCCTTATAAACAGATAGATTCTGTTCCGGGCCTACCCTCCTTATATCGAAAGGATCGGAGATGTTTTCGATATTGGAACCCGTATTAAACGAAAATCCCAAGTGATATCCCGCTTTTTTGGCATTTTTCTTTGTTCTTTCAGAGAAAGCGTGATATCCACCCACCGGGTAGGCGATGGATCTGATTTCACAAGAGAGTTTTTTTTGAAGAAATTTTCTGGAATCCTCCAACTCTTTCAGCTCTTCTTCGCCATTGATGGTAGAGAGGACGCGATGGGAAACCGTATGTGAACCGATGCTAAGGTGCTCTGAACTTGCAATCTCTTTTATCTGATCCCAGCTCATCAACTCCTTCTCCTGAATGGACCGGGAAGGGAACTCCACGCCGCAAAGCCCCGATAACCGGCTCAATAGATTTTTTGATTCTTCATGTTTTGCTGATTTCATATAAGCCAGCAGGTGCTGCTTTGCCATCTCCCGATCACCCCGGGTATGCAGGAGAATGGGTTGTTCATTAAATGAAATCTGCTCTTTTTCAGTATGATTAATGAAATAAGAGATAATGTCCCACCATCCCAGCATCGATTTTTCGATACTATCTGTGGGGATAAAGAAGATGGCGGGTATGTGGTATTTTTTTAGTATTGGAACTGCCAGCTGGTGGTTGTCTCGATAGCCGTCATCGAAAGTAACCAATGCGTTTCGTCCGGAAAACGATTTTCCTGTACGGGCCAGATGTGCGATATCTTGTTCGGATACCAGGTTAACATGCTTTCTCAGGAAGGACATCTGATGCTCAAATTCAGTTACCGACGGACCAAATACGTGGGCATCGAACTCCGTATCCAGCTTGTTTGCATAGATCCTGTGGTAGTTTATTATTGTCAATGAATTATCTGGAATGTTGCGGATAATATTGAGTAGACGGCTTTTTTCAAGAAATCCAGCCAGAACTCTCTTTTTCCCCTTCATGTTCTCCCCCCGGGAACCGTTCATATATTCGTATGCAAATCCGATGGGTGAATGTGTACCATCCGGACCAAGCAATTGATTTTGAATGCTGTTGAAAGTGTAATATACCCTGTCACGGCCGGAATTTGAAGAATGGTTGACACAATATTGACCCGGCAACAATATAGATCGCATTCAGGGCTTCAGGCATGGGCTGGAACAAGGCGCAGCACGCAGGCAAGGGTTGTTCCCTTGCCGCAAACCGGCACACGATAGCTGATACGATCTATATTGTTGCCGGGTTAATAACTGATTTTATCTGAGTTGAAGTGCGATGGTTCCCCGGCTTTTCAGCCTCCGTCCGCCAGCCAGTTTATTGACCTGAATGGGGCCTTCCTGAGTGATGTTTTCTCAAATAATTGTTGGAAGAATGAGACGTTGCGGATACCCTTTCATATAAGTTCCTGCCTGACACGGACGCCTGATTTTTGTATTATGCTCTTACCTGTTCATTATTGCGCCCGACCAGAGATAATCACGCAGCCGATACACGGAGGATCGTACTGATGCCAATCAGATGGTGGATGAAATGGGGGATAAGCTATAGCTTTTCACACCTGCCTTATGGAAGACCTCTCTACGAAAAAATGCTGCGCAGATTCGGCGAGCTGTCCCAGGTCCCTTCATCAACCCGTTTTGAGAATACTGAAGTGCTGCTGGAGATGGGGCGGCGTTGGTCTGGCGGAGTGGAGGGGCAACACGTGGTGGAACTGGGAACCGGATGGATAACTGCAGTACCACTGGGATTCGGATTGGCTGGCGCCCGGGTGGATACGTTCGATATTTCCCGTCTGGCTGCGGACGACCTGTTCTATCAAACCCGAGATGTATATCGCAAACATGGTGAACAACTGGCTCGCGCCTCGGGCACAGCGCCCGAGAAGATCCAGCAGCGACTGGAACGGATTGGGTCGGCACGCAGTTTTGCCGAGGCTTGCCAACTGCTGGATGGAGCCTACCATGCTCCATTCGATACCACCGCCTTGCCATTCAAGGACGGGGAGGTTGACATGGTGGTCAGCAACCTGGTTCTGCAGTGTGTTCCGAAGGATGTTATTCCCCCGTTGCTCAAAGAGAGTTGGCGTATTTTGAAACCGGGAGGGATTGCCCTGCACCGGATCCGGATGTCTGACGAGTACTCACCCCCCGGTTCAGGGAGAAATCACCTGGAGTACCTGAAATACAGTGAACAGTTCTGGAACCGCTGGTTCAATCACTCACTGAAACATATCAACCGCCTGCGTGCTCCCCAGTTTCTGGAATTGTTTCAGGAGCACGGATTCAGCTGCCTGGAGTGTGCCCGAAAAATTGATGAACAAAGTATCCCGTTTCTCCAACAACTGACTCTAGCCCCACCTTTCCGGGAAATGAGTTGGGAGGATATTGCAACGGTAAGCATCAATGTGGTGTTAAAAAAGGTTGCCATTCCCGAGAAGGAGTACTCAGTCACAGCAGGCACCGGGTTTGCGTCAGCGGCATCATCCCGTTAATTCCGTTTGACATGTCCGCCGTGTTTTCTGAATATCTATTTTGTTTTCCTGTTGGAGATTTTTGTGTTGCTATAAATATCCTTTAGCCTGCTTTCGATCCAGCTGCGTACACTTTTTTTCTGTAATCTTACCCACATCATTCGATAATGATCGGTTGCCAGGCTTTTTTTGTACTGGGAGTTACCGGCAAGAAAATCGTAACTGTCATGACCAAGCCTTGCGTTCATCAATATTGCCAAATAGTGGGAAATCAGGCCGGGTCGGGCATGATTGCTCTTTGCATAGTTGAATCCGCACTGATAGAACAGCACGTCATTGTCATACACGTAGTTGTAAAGATATCCAATTGTCGACTCAGATGTACGGATGTGGATTATCTGAATGATTCCGCTGGAGAAGTGATGTTGAATCAGTGTTTGATGAAAGTCCAGGAAATAGCCATTTGAGAAGGCGCCGGGTTCTCCTCTCTTGTTCCACTCCTTTTGATGCAGGGCGGCCAAGGCGTTCAGCATCTCCATTGCTTCGTTTTCGGTGTTTGCCTGTTTTAGCGTGATCTCTCCCTGCTTTTCATACTCTTTTATGGACCGCCTGATCTGCTGCCTTCTGTTTGGGCTGAGTAGGGCCAGGTAATCCAGCCCGGCTTCCCTGACCTTTTTCAGATCTACGTAGTGTGAGCGGTCATCTCTTTCTACAAAGATATTGTGGGTGTCTCTGTAATGCCCCATTATCTGTTCCAGATGGCTGGAGAGCTCATCTGACACTCCTGGCAGGTACAGCTCATCCCAACCGGTTGTTGCCTCGCATATTTCTTTAACGATATTTACTGTCAAACCGGGTGCAACGACAGCGCCGTTGCATTCGATAGAAATTTCATCCAGATGTTCATCGTTGGTTGAGTTGAGAGAGGCTGTTCTGTAGCGGAACATTTTATGCCGGGTAATATTCTGATTTCCAATAAAAAATGCCAGGACAGGTTCTTCATCCATATGGCCAACGAAGAGGTCAATTTTTGTATCTTTCGGCAGGGTTATCAACCAGGTCGATATCCACTCCCATGAGAGAAAGAAACTGGTAGGAAAGCTGGACAGCATCTGTTTCCATATCTCTTCAACTTCGTTCATGTTACGAAGTGCGTCTATTTTTTTATAGTCGATAACTCCCGTCTCTTCGCAACTGGACATGGTGATTGTGCTTCTCTCAAGGGTTTTTTGTTTATAATCGAATGACAGTGGTCAGTTGGCTTTCTGGATAGATATGCAGTCAGGAATGGTCTCTGAAATAGTCAAAGGTTTTACGCATTCCTTCTTCCGTGGAGACTACAGGCTGCCAACCGGTGCTCTTGAGCTTTGTATTGTCAAACCGGTTACCCTTCCATAAGCTTGCAGTTTTGTATGGAGTAAATATTGCTGGAAGCTGGCCTTTTGAGTAGTGGTGATACCACTCTACCGTTCTGGATATAAGCTGCAGGGCAGCATAGGGGATGGGAATGGAGCGGATTTTTTTAACCTGCTGTTTGTAGGCTTTGAGGTAGTCGCGCGAACTGGGAAGGTCGTCATCGTGTACGTTAAAAATGGAAACACCTGCGGTTTTTTGTGCGGCGCAGACGACAATGGCCTCGGCGCAGTTATCCACATAGCTCAGTGGCAGGATGTTGCTTCCTCCCAAGTGGAGAAAGATCCCTCCCAGCTGTAATCCTACTCTGCCAGAGATAGCGCCTCCATGTGGCCCGTAGATGACCCCGGGCCTGAGAATAACCAGCGGGAACCCGTGCTGTTGCTGGTAGTCCAGCAGCAGCCTGTCCTGGTGCCATTTGACAAATGCATATGGATCCCTTTTTTCGGGGTGTTTTTCCAGGGGTGTTTGTTCTGTAATGGTTGTTCCGGCTGCCAGGTCAGCTACGCCGTAGACCGAAAAAGAGCTGATGTGAACGATTTGCACGCCAGGATTCTCATTAATCACCGCTTCCATCAGGTTTTTTGTGGTAACTACGGTATTGAGAAACATATCCGCAGGAGCGCCGCTTAGGGCCGCAGCCAGATGGTAGATGGTGTCAACGCCCTGTACCGCTTCGACAGGGTCGTCCCGGGATACCAGTGTTCCCACATAGTATTCGATGCCGGCATCGGGGTATCTCTTTCTAAGGGTTTCGAGTCGGCTTTTGTCACTTCCCTCGCGCACAAAACAGCGGATACCCTGTACCCCATGAATTGCCAGCCGCTCGACCAGGGAAGAGCCAAGAAAGCCGTTTGATCCGGTTACAAGTACAGTCATGATTTTTTTAGTTGTTCATCAAGTTGGCGGAAAATTTCGTCCATCATCCAGCTGATACGCCGAA
This sequence comes from Gammaproteobacteria bacterium, assembly GCA_024277575.1. Classification (GTDB taxonomy): domain Bacteria; phylum Pseudomonadota; class Gammaproteobacteria; order Thiohalospirales; family Thiohalospiraceae; genus DRMK01. The sequence goes on from JAJRUX010000111.1 coordinate 28,485, forward strand.
TGTCCCGGTGAGAAACAGGAGGTGGCGTATCATGGAGGATGCTGTCGTAGAAACGGGAGATAAGTGTGTGCATGCCGGCAAAAAAGTGAAAATCGGAGCGCATGAACCGGCCAACATTTTTCCATCCTTCCCGTTTGTACTGTTTGCCCATGTTGAATGCCGGAAGCAGTCTGCCAATGGCGCTGGGCAGGGTTGGCTCCTGCTCAAGGGTCAGGGTGCGGGCTATAAAATCGGCATGGGCGATATTTTTGGTCCCGTACAGCCGCATGAAATGAGCTGTGGGTTTTATGTGGGAGGAGAAGGTGGCATAAGCGGAGGTCGAACTGCCCTGAATCATCACTCGCAGTTCATCCGGCATATCATCACGAATATCCCCCACTTGCGATGTTCTCTGAACTTTGCCGAACACCTTGATCAATGGCTGATCGTCATCGACAAATTCAATGATTTTATTGAGCAGGTGGTCGATATTGTTCTGGAACAGTTTTCCCGGCAGATCATGTACCCAGTGGGTACTGTTGCTCATGATAGCCCTGCCAAACGGACCGGCGAGACTGTACCCGTAGAAACTTTCCACATGAACCGGATCGCCAATAGTGCCATCCTTGACTATCTCTCTCAGCGCAAGGGCTGGCGGATCGAAAAAGTAGATGTGTCCAATGGTCAGTTTCCGGCCCTTTGTTTCTGCATGCTCGATGAGTTTTACCGTTTCCTCGTGAGTGGGGGTAAACGGTTTTTCAACGTACACATGACACCCTGCGTCAATAGCTGTACTGGCCAGCGACAGATGCGCCTGGGGTGGGGTTGTGATATGTACAACGTCCGGCTGCTCGCTCTCCAGCATTTCGGTAAACCGGTCGTAGTACCCCGGAACGCCGTAACGGGAAGCTGCTTGTTTGGCCATCAGGATTTCCAGATCACAGACACCAACCACTTCAGCATTGTTCAGTTTCTGGATTTCACTGATGTGTCCGTCTGCAATCTGGCCGCATCCGACTATGGCTATTTTCAGTTTTCCGCTCATGGTTTATAGATCATCATGTTTATATTGGTTGCAAGTGGTGTTAATGGAGCAGAGACAAGTATCCGCTTCGATAGGTGCAGGCAATTTTTTCTGCACTGTATTTTTCGACCACCAAGGAGTAACCATTGTTGCCGAGACGCGTGCGATGTTCTGAATTGGTAGCCAGTGCAGCCAGCACCTCGACCAGCCGTTCCTGATCTCCCGGGGGGAGCAACAGGCCGGTTTTATCTTCGGCAACCAGATCCGGCAGCCCGCCTACCGCTGTAACCACCACTGCTTTTCTGGCTGCCCATGCCTCCAGCAGCGCCATAGGCATGCCCTCGGAGTCGCTGGTAAGCACAAAAATATCCAGCAGGGCGATATAGGGGAGTGGTTCAAGCTGGAAACCTGCGAAATGGACCAGATGACTGATCCCCATTGCTGCTGCAGCGTTTTCCAGTTCGTTGCGCTGCGGGCCTTCACCAATAAGCAGGAGGTGTACCTTTCTGCCCTGCCCGGCCAAGGTTGCAATCGCGCTCAGGAGTCGTTCCTGCCGTTTCACCCTGGCAAGTCTTCCTACGGTTCCGTAGATTATTGCCTGTTCATCAATTCCCAGTTTTTCCCTGGTTAGTGCAGATGACCGCAGCTGTTCCTCTGTAGGTATCGGGATGCCATTCACCTGTACGGTCAGCTGTTGCGCTGCAACCAAACGGTGCTTTACCAGATTGTTGGCGATGTCCTGTGACACGCAGTAGATTTTATCAGGGGTTCGAAACGCGATGGTTGCAAGCAGGCGTTGGCGCCAGCTTGAATAGTCATGATTTCCGTGTTCGGTGTGGACAACAGCGGGTATGCGAAGGGTCCATGCGGTGGTGCCAACATAAAGAGTTGCTCCCATCTGGTGGCAATGAATGACATCAGGTGAAATTCGTTTGAGAATCGTCCTCAGGTGTATTGCTTCCGGCAGACTCATCAGACCGGGCTTGCGGTGCAGGGATAGTACTTCGGCCCCGGTTTTGCGCACCTCATCGGCAAGCTCGCCTGGATGATCGAGACATAGCACGGTAACCTTGTCACCCACGGCTATACCCTGCATGCAGAGATGCAGCACCAGCCGTTCCAGACCCCCGCAATCGAGGGAAAGCACAGCGTGCACTACATTAAGATGGGTTGCTCCAGTCACAATGAGGTAATTACCTTTCCTTGTCTCCACATGATGTGGCTATCCTGTCCCTGCCTCGGTTCGTTTGGCGCCGCGCATTATCTCATAACACGACATTGGTGTTCCAGTTGTGCCGCGGGGGATCTGAGGTAACCATATCAGGGAATGGATTTGTCCCTGTCCGGACGCCGTCAGATGCTACTGTCCGCGTTCCGGGTTATGGAATCCCTATGCCAGGGGTTGCCAAAAAAAGAGCCGTTTGGTTTGCACAAGCCGTCTGCATGAGATGTTATAATAAACTGCCCAGCTTGGGTCTGGACTAAAGGAATAGTGAAACTGTGTGGTGGAACTGGGGACTGAACGATATTTGGTTATCCTGTTGATATTATTTTATTTAGTAACTTATTCCCCTCGGCGGTTCGACAATAGACTATAAGGATTGCTAGCAAATGTGTGGTATCTGTGGCGTTGTATCAAATACGCTGAGGCGTGAAGCTATTTATCCCCTGATAGACAAGATGAATGGTTCCCAGTTTCATAGAGGGCCGGATGAAGGGGGGATCTATTGCGCTGATGGCGTAGGGCTGGGGCACCGGCGATTGAGTATTATTGATCTTGCCGGAGGCCACCAGCCGATGAAGAGCCGTGATGGAAAAGTCACCATTGTCTTCAATGGTGAGATTTATAACTACCAGCATTTGAGAGGTGATCTGGCAAAAAAAGGTTATCGTTTCTCTTCGCAGTCTGATACCGAAGTAATACTCAACCAGTATCTCGAAGATGGGATTCAGTGTCTGGGCAAGCTTCGGGGGATGTTTTCTTTTGCTGTCTGGGATGAGCGGGGGGAGGGAAAATTTTTTCTTGCGCGAGACAGAATCGGGATCAAACCACTCTATTATGCAGAAACAGACAAAGGATTTGTTTTTGCATCCGAAATCAAGGCGATTCTGAAATCCGGTTTCGTAGATCCGGAAATCGAATTGAATGCGGTTGACAGTTTTTTGACGGTAGGGCTGGTTCCTTCACCGCAAACACTGTTTAAGGGTATCAAGAAACTACCACCCGGTTGCTATTCAACCATCAAGCGTTCCGGTGAGCTTTCCATACACCCGTATTGGGACATCGCCCAAATTCCTGTCAATGGTTCTTCTGACACGGCCCAAGCCTTTGGCAATGAGATCAGGAGTGCTATCGAAACGCATCTGGTAAGTGATGTTCCAATTGGCGTTTTTCTGAGTGGTGGATTGGATTCCAGTGCTATTGTTGCCTTGATGAGTGAGATCGAAGGGCAGAAAATAGAGACTTTTTCTGTTGGTTACAGGGATAGTGAAGACTCCTGCGAGCTGAGTTATGCCAATCTTGTTGCCCAGCATTTCAACACACAACACCATGAGTATATACTGGAGCCGCTGGATTTTTTTGACTCAGTAGAACAGACGCTTCAATTCACTGATGAACCTATAAATCAGCCCTCTGCGATAGCTCTCTACCAGCTGTCGAAACATGCCAGTCAGCATGTGAAAGTGGTATTGTCCGGTGAGGGAATGGATGAGGTTCTTGGTGGGTATCCTATCTATTCGAAGATGGCAGCGATTGAAAAAAACAGCAAGATTTTTCGCGCTCTTGGTGGGACGTTATGGGCGAAATCTCTAAACAAGCTCGGTGCCGGGGAGAGGATGGTTAAATATCTGGATTGGCTTAGTCAACCATTCGAAGAGAGATATCAGTCCATAAACTGTTATCTGACCAAGACTACCAAGGATACCATCTATAACCGGGAACTGCTCAATGAGTCCGCCAGGATTGATGGTTACTTTACCGACCTTATTGGCCGGCTGGAAGGCCGGACAATGCTCCAGAAAATGAATATTGTCGATCTCTGCAGCTGGATTCCGGACAGCGTTCTGGTCAAGGCAGACAGAATGTCAATGGCGGCTTCCATCGAGCTTCGGGTACCTTTTCTGGATCACAAGTTTGTGGAGTTCTGCGTTGGTTTGCCTGATCAGGATAAGATCTCAAATGGTAGCAGGAAGCATTTGCTCAGAGAGTTTATGAAAGACAAGCTTCCTGAAACGATTATTTCCCGGCCCAAAAAAGGTTTTCCCGTACCCATAAGTGAGTGGTTCAAGGGAGAGCTGTACGATCATCTTCATGATGTCCTCACTGCAGAGAACGCGATTAGCCGTCAACTATTCAGAGATGGTTATTCGGTAGAAAAGCTGCAGGAACATCGCCGGGGGAAAGCTGATAACAGCGTCCGACTGTTTCTCATTCTCATGATTGAGCTGTGGTACAAAAACTTTATCAGGTCATAGATTATTGTCGGGGCCGAAACAAGGGGAGCACTACACAAGGAGGTGGTTACATGAAAACGCTTTCAGAATCGGGTTCGGAAAACAGCATGCATGGTTTGGCGGAAGGTGTCGGCACAAAAGACAATCCCGGTGGGAGGGACAAGGTGTCAAGATCCTTCGCCCCGCAACGGATCAACAAAGGTAGGGCTGCTTATACGATTCGGTTTGCGGATCCAGATGTAAAGTCTGACAGAGCTGAAATTGAACGGTTATGGCTTGATAATCTACCCTATATTAACGGGGCTATTCTTTCGGACCGTTTTGATTGGCTCTACAAGCATAATCCGGCCGGCCCGGCACTTACCTGGTTTGCTGTTGATGTTGAGAGTGACGGGATCGTCGGATGTGCATCGGTTTTGCCACGGCAGATGGTGGTTGATGGCAAGGTTGTCCAGGGTGGCATTGCGGTGGATTTTGCTATAGACCGGCCGTATCGCTCATTTGGTATTACTCTTCAGCTGCAGCGCGCTGTCTCTATGCAAGTATGGGAGCTGGGCATCGAGCTGATATTCAGTTTTCCCAATCAGGAATCCCGCGGGGTTTTTCAGCGTATTGGTTACCAGAAGGTGGGCAACTCCTGGCGAGGTGCCCAGCTGCTCAGATCGTTTCCCAAACTGCGTCAGCAAAACTATCCGCTGCCCGTTGCCGCA